>CAZIWR010000432.1:0-1504 GCA_964542805.1 uncultured Acidobacteriaceae bacterium | reverse complement strand
CTCTGCGCAACAAGCAGTGAGCAGTTCAGTTAACTGAACCCAAGTAGGAGGAATACACACTTATGAAAAGAGCAGTCATTATCATGCTGGTGGCCATGCTGTCGCTCTCCGCGGCCGCGTGGGCCCAGACGGACCCGTTGCTTGGACCGCATAACGTAGCGGAAAAGGGCTGCAGGGCATGCCACGCTCCGCACAACGGCGCCGAGATGAACGGCGGTACGGACAAGAGCACAGGCGAAGTTTACCTGTGGGGCCGGGACTTCAAGGCCGCAACGTACTACACCTTTGGCGGCGGCAGTTTCACCACCGTTGCCAATCCCACGGAGACGGATCCAGTCGTCCACACGCAGATGTGCTTGACCTGCCATGATGGAGGCATCACCGATACCACCATGAGCAGCGATCACCTACTGCCGAATGATGGGTATTCGCTCCAAAACGACCATCCGGTGCATGTCGTCTATGCTCCCGCGACGACATCGCGCCCCTACAACTGGAACATCACCATCACCTCAGGCCGCGCCTCCTTCGTAAACACCGATTGGGTGGGCGGCCACCCGGCACGTCTGTATGTAGATGCGGCGGGCACCAGCGCTTACATTGAGTGCTCCACGTGCCACAACCCACACAGCTTCAATCGCGCGGTCGTTAAGATCGCGGGAGTGAACACGGTGAAGACGTCGTCGAGCTTTGTCCGCGGCTGGTACGACCCGGCCGACGGCAAGAGCAAGGCGGACTTCTGCCGCAGTTGCCACCTGAGCAAATCGAACGTGTACAACGGAAGCGTAATGTAAGCGGCCTCTGGACGGGGGAGGAGAGAGTCCCCTCCTCCCTCGGACCCAGGCTTGAGAGTTCGGGAGATTCCATGATGAGCAAGCTGATACGCTACGCGCTGGCCGCCGCGATGTGCGGCGGGATGACAGCGAGTGCACAAAATGTTCCGCTGGTATCGGCGCACCGGCCGGCGACAGCCGTCAGCCCGGCGGTGGAGCCATTGGTGGCGCGAGTGAATGGCGCGGGATTGTCACAGCGAGACCTGCAGCACGAAATGCAAAGCCTCTTTCCCTATTCGGAGGTGCATAAGGGGCGCGTGCCGGGCCAATATTCAGCGGAAGTTCGCCAAAAGGCTTTGCAGCAAATCATTTTTGACGAACTGGTGCATCAAGAAGCGCTGCGGAGAAAGCTGACGGTTTCCACCACAATTTTTGCAGACATCTCGAAACAGGCCAGGAGCCGGTTCCCGTCCAAGACGGAATATGAAGCAAATGCCGCGCAGGAATATGGTTCCACCCGCGGCTTTGAGAAGCAGCTTCGACGGGGCATTCTGATTGCCCTGTTGGTGGACCGGGAGATCACGCAAAAGGCGCGCTCGACAGACGCGCAAGTGCGGCAGTTCTACACCGCCAATCAGAAGAGATTTCAGAAGCCGGAAAGCGTCTGGGCGCAGAGTATTTCGTTCAACTTCCCGGAGAATGCAACCCCCGCGCAACGCGCGCAGGCCCGC
>CAZIWR010000431.1:0-1505 GCA_964542805.1 uncultured Acidobacteriaceae bacterium | reverse complement strand
AGGAAACGCAGTCGATTCTCCAACAGCTCACTTCGCCGGAAGCTTTTATCTACGCCTTCACATTCGTCCTAGGGCTGCTGATGGGGAGTTTCCTGAACGTGTGCATTAGCCGCCTTCCAAAAGAGAATCCGGCGGAACGGTCCATCGTCAAGCCGCGGTCGCATTGTCCGAAGTGCAAGACGCCCATCGCCTGGTACGACAACATTCCGCTGCTGAGTTACCTGCTACTTGGTGGAAAGTGCCGCGCCTGCAAGGCAAAGATTTCCGCAGTGTATCCCGGCGTGGAGTTGCTGACCGGGCTGCTCTTTCTCGCCTGCTTGAGTTCGTTCGGGATTTCGTTTGCGGCGTTGAAGTGGGCGCTCTTTTCCTGCGTGCTGCTCGTGCTGGTCTTCACGGACATTTTCGACCGAATCCTGCCGGACGCCGTCAACTATTTCGGCCTGGGCGCAGGGCTGCTGCTCTCATTATTCTCTGAGCCGGCAGACGGCACCGCCGCGTGGCTTGCGGGAAAGGTCTTTGCCTACCCTCCACCGTCGCCGGTGCTGTCATTTGTGGACGCGCTCTTTGGCGGCGCGCTCGGCGGGGGCCTGCTCTGGCTGGTCGGCGTAGTCTATCTGAAATGGCGCGGCCGGGAAGGCATGGGCTTCGGCGACGTCAAGATGATGGCCATGGCCGGCGCATTCCTCGGCCCGCAGCGAACTTTTCTGACCATTCTGGTCGGCTCATTGCTCGGCAGCGTGCTGGGATTGCTATTCATTCTCCTACGTCGCAAGGATTCTGATTACGAGCTGCCGTTCGGCACGTTTCTGGGTGTCGCTGCCTTGCTCGTAGTTTTTTTCGGCAATCCTGTTTTGGACTGGTATCTTCGTATTTCGGGCATTCGTTAGGACACTCATGGCGCCGCTGCTTGCCATTCAGCTCCCCGCCAACCGGCCACTGTGGCTCGCCGCCGGTGTTGTATTCATTCTCCTCGTTCTGCTGAGCGTGTATGCCATCGCCGTTTCGCTGAAAAAATATCTGCGCCGCGGCTCGGATACCGAGCGCAACGAATTTGACCCGGGCGTTTCCCGGTCCCCGGACGATCCCGCTTTCCTCAGTTCCTCCATGCAGGGGGTCATCCAGCGCCTGAAAGCGCAGGAAAAGGAACTCGAGCGTCTGCACCGCGAAGAAAAGCAGCGTGCGCTGCAGACCGAGCGGCTCAGCGAGGCCGTCACGCGCAACATGCCCACCGGCCTGCTGCTCATCAACTCCAATGGTCTGATCACTCTTGCCAATCCCGCCGCGCAAGCCGCGCTCGCCATGGCCACGCTTAGCTACCGCCGCTACGACGAAGCGCTCGGCCTGGATTCGCACCTCTCACGACTTCTGGCGGAGTGTCTCCGCGACGCCCGCACTTTTCAGCGTGAAGAGGTCGAGCACTTCACGCCGGACGGCGAATTACGCCACCTGGGCGTCACTATTTCCCCCGTCTTTGCGCCGCCTCCGCACCTGCGCGGCCAGGCGGC
>CAZIWR010000430.1:0-1507 GCA_964542805.1 uncultured Acidobacteriaceae bacterium | reverse complement strand
GCGCTCTGCCCGGGGCCGGTGTTTGAAACAAAAATGTCCAAGGAATTGGGGCTGGAACTTTCGCGGCGCATGGGCCTGGACCCCAAAAAGCAGGTGGATGATTTTGCGAATTCCGTCTTGCAGGGACGCGGGCAGACCGCAGACGAAATTGCCGCGGCAGCATTGTTTCTTGTTTCCGCCGAATCGAGCGCGATGACCGGGCAGGCCGTGAATGTGGATGGCGGGATGGCGTTTTACTGATGGCGACGGCGCGGAGCGGCCGCCTCCGCCAATAACTTCCGCACCAGGCCGCTGCGCACCAGCCAGGCGCATGTCTCGATAAAAAAGTTGCGCGAAAAATGCTCGTATTTTTCCGCCGGCCAATCCCGCATGGAACGATGTCGGATCAGTGCAGGAAGATGATCCTCGAAGAAAACAAAGCGCGGTGGGCGGTGCGTGAGGCAGCGGATGTAGGCGAACGTTTTCCGCAGCAGGCTCTCCGCAGCGCGCACCAGGCGGCGATGCAGCGCGCTGCCGACGGGCGCGACGAAGGCGAAGACGAGACATTCGGGTGGTTGCGGCTCGAGGAAAGCGAAATCGTCCGGTGCGATGAGGTAGCCGACAAAGAAGCCGCAGCGCGCACCGGCACGCAAGCGCGGTGCTTCAAACCAGTAGCCGCGCAGGCTTCCGCGGCCTTGGGCGCGAGCGCGGAAGCCACGGAGGTACGGCGCGGCAAGCGGGCGGATCCAGCTCACCGAGGGGATAACGGGCGCGGGCTTACTGTTTCTTGTACTTGTCAATGAGCGCCTGCAAACCCTCGAGCGAGCTCTTGTGGAGGAACTTGTAATAGGTTTCAACGTCGGCCCAAACCTGCGCGCGAATAGTTTGTTCCAGCGGAGTGCCTGAAGAGAGGGCGAGAGCGTGCGCGTACGCGTCGATCACCTGGTTCAGCAGTTCGAACGTTTTCTGCCCCAGCGCGTCGCGCGGCGGGCCGGGCGGCATCTGCTTCAGCTGTTGTGAGGCCCTGGAGTATTCCTCGTTGGCGGCCGCGCCAAGATAGGTGTAATTCATGGGGTCATCGGGAGCGAGCTCAACGGCCTTCCGCAGATGCGTCATCGCATCGGCGGGCAAGCCGGCGTGCAAGTCCAGCAACCCGATGGACTGATAAAGAGAGGGCAGGGTCTTGCCTTTGTAGTCCGACCAACCCGCCGCATTCATGCCGTTTGGACGGAGATCCGCTTCCATGGCGCGGATAGCCAGCTCGCCATACTTGCGGCTGATCATGAGGTGCTTCAAATTGCGTTGCTTGGTCTCCTCCACGCCGGCGGAAACCAGACGGGCGAGCAAGCGCAGGTCCAGCGAGTCCGGGCTGGGGAGGAAGGCGACGGTCTGGAATGCGTCGTCCACGCGATTGGCCTTGAGATACGCTTCGGCAAGAATCGCGCTGGCGACGTTGCGCTCCGCATCGGTGGTCATCAGCCCGAGGAATTTTTCCGCCAGATCGACGCGGACAGCAGTGTCCGGCTCG
>CAZIWR010000429.1:0-1513 GCA_964542805.1 uncultured Acidobacteriaceae bacterium | reverse complement strand
CCGAAGCAGTCCGCCAGCGCCACGCCGAAGGAGTGCAGCACCAGCGCGCGGTGCGAGTAGACCACGCCCTTCGGCTTGCCCGTTGTGCCGGAGGTGTAACACATCGCCGCGGCCTCGTTTTCCTCGAGCGCCGGATACGCGAACTCGCCCGTGGCCTGCGTCAGAAAGTTTTCGTAGCTCTCACAGCCCGCGGGGAGCGGCTTGTCCTCGAGCGGCACCACCAGCACGCGTTCGATCTTCACGCGGTCTTTGATTTTCTCGTAGAGCGGCAGCAGCACGTCGTCCACGATCAGGAAGCGGTCTTCGGCGTGGTTGACGATGTAGGCCAGGTCGTCCGCGTGCAGCCGCAGGTTGAGCGTGTGCGCCACGCCGCCGGCCGCCGGCACCCCGCAATACGTTTCCATGTGCGCCGCGTGGTTCCACATCAGCGTGGCCACGCGGTCGCCGCGCTTCATTCCCGCGCGGAGCAAGCTTTCCGCCAGCGCCCGCGCCCGGCGATAGACTTGCCCGTAGTTGCTGCGATGGATTGAGCGGTCCGGCATGCGCGAGACGATTTCCACCGCGGGGAAATATTTGTGGGAACGCTCCAGAATCGTCGCCACCGTCAGCGGAAAATCCATCATCGTCCCGAGCATTGGTTTCCCCGGACCTTCACGCGCTTCGAAGTGATCGCAAATCCTACCATCAAAGAGCGCTGCGCAGCTTGGGTCCTGCTCTCTACACCCCAAACCCAAAACCCTACACCCTGCTTCTCTGCTTTCCCCATTGACTCCCGTCGCGGTTTGAGCCAGTATTCGCCCCAGAAGCTGAAGCGACAGCCTCAACCCGGTGTAGTTAGGCCCGATTCTGACTGCCCGCGGCACTGGTTCTGCGACTTCAGCCGCATCCGTGATGGGCGTTTTGCAGCGGGTCGAAGGAGTCTTGCCTTGAAGAAGCTTTACGTGGGGAATCTCCCGTTTCAATCCAATGAAGAGCAGCTCACCGCCTGGTTTGTCGAGGCGGGCTGCCACCCCGATGCGGTGACGTTTGTCCGTGACCGCTTCACCGGCCAGCCGCGCGGCTTCGGCTTCGTCGAGGTCGGCAATGACGAGGAAGCGGACAAGGCCATCGCCAGCTTGAACGGCAAGGAGTTCATGGGCCGCACGCTGGTGGTCAACGAAGCGCGGCCCCCGCGCGAAGGCGGCCCGGGCGGCGGACGCGGTCCCGGCGGCGGTGGTGGTCGCGGCGCCGGTGGTGGTGGCGGACGCGGCGGCGGTGGTGGCGGACGCGGTGGCGGTGGCGGTGGTCGCCGCGACTGGTAGCGAGTAGCACAGGCTTATAGCCTGTGCTCACTAGTGCCGAGCAACTTCGTTTTTCCCACCATGCACGGTGGTGTCGGGTGGCGCGGCTCGGCCTTTTGTGCTTTGTCTCTCCAGTTCAATCATCCAATGATGCATAACGCTGGATTCTCGCGCGCGGAATCATGTGTGTCCCCGCCGTTGTAGGGGCGCCGCTTGCCGCGCCCTTAGCGCCC
>CAZIWR010000428.1:0-1521 GCA_964542805.1 uncultured Acidobacteriaceae bacterium | reverse complement strand
CCCGGCTGGCTGATCGACTTCGCGTCCATCTTGGACGCGTACTTCTTGGCCACCGGCTCGATTTCGCTGGCCTTGCCGATCAGGACGAACACCAGATTATCGAGTGGGAAATATTGCTGGATGATGCGTTTCGTGTCGGCCAGCGTCATCGCCTCAATTTTCGCGGAAAACGTGTTGACCTCGCGTTCGTCGAGGCCGTAGAACTCCAGCTCCGCAATCTCTCGCGCGAGCTGGTCGGAAGTCTCGATGGTGGGCGGGAATTGGCCCTTGATGTAGGCCTTCGCGGACTTCAATTCCACTTCGGTGACGCCCTGCTCGTGCAGGCGTTTGAGAACTTCCAGCGCCAGGTCGATGCAGCGTTCCGTCGTGGCGTTGGGAGTAAACGAACTGATAGCAAACGGGCCGCGCCCCACGCGCTCGTCGAAGAAGGAACTCGCGCCATAGGTCAGGCCGTTCTTGATGCGCAGCTCCGTGCTCAGCCACGAAGTGAAGCGCCCGCCGAACAGCGTGTTCACCACTTCAATCCCCACGCGGTCCGGGCTGGTGCGGGCGATGCCCACATTGCCGATCCGGAAAAAAGTCTGCGTCGCGTCCGGCTTGTCCACCAGCAGGAGGCGCTTGCCCTGCGCGGCGGGAGCGTCTCCCACGCGCAGGGGCGTGACTGCCTTTGCGGGCCAGGCGGAGAACTTGTCGGTCAGGATTTTTTCCATATCCGCCGTCTGAAAATCGCCGACCACGGCGAGGATGGTGTTGCCGGGCACATAGTTCGACTCGTAGAACTTCACAATGTCGTCGCGGGAGATGGCCGCCAGCGAGCTTTCATCGCCGCCCGCCGGGCGCGCGTAGGGGTGCTTGCCAAACAAGTAGGAGTTGTAATACTGGCCGATCACGCCCTGCGCCTGGTCCTTGGCGGACTTGATGCCGTCGAGCCGCTGTTTCAAGAGCTTGGTCACTTCATCTTGCGGAAAGATGGGGCTCAACATCACGTCCGCAAACAGATCCAAACCTTTCGCCAGGTCTTTCTTCACGAATTCCGCGGACACGTTGGACGAATCAGTGCCCGCCCCGGCGCCGAGCTGCCCGCCGATGAAATCGAGTTCCGCGGAAAGCTGGTCCGCCGAGCGCGACTTGGTGCCCTTGCGCAGCAGCCCGGAAGTCACGGAAGCGATGCCTTCCTTCCCCGCGGGATCGCTGACGGCGCCCGCGCGAATGGCCGCACTGAAGCTCACCAGCGGCACTTCGTGCTGCTCCATGAGCAGCAGCGTCATGCCGTTCTGGAGCTTCACCTTTTTGTAAGGAGGCAGCTTCAACTCGCCGCCGCCTTGCGCTGCTGCGGACAGTACCAACCCCGCCAGCATGAACATCAGCAAAAAAACTTTTCCCATGCGCTTCATGATCTCTCCCTCGCTCACTTCTTGTCCTGCGCCTTGGGCGACGGCGCTTCCGGAATCAGCGTGGCCACGGTACGGTTTTTCTCGGTGAAGTACTTCTGCGCCACCCGCTGCACGTCTTCCTTGGATA
>CAZIWR010000427.1:0-1525 GCA_964542805.1 uncultured Acidobacteriaceae bacterium | reverse complement strand
GCCAACAACCCGTCCATCATTCCGACGGTTCCCGCCGGAACTACAGGGCCGGCGTTGGACAGCCGCTACGGCATAAAGAATCGCTTCCAGACACCGCGGGGCCTGCGCCTGAAGGTGAAGGTGACCTTCTAAGCAGTCGCTCGGTAACCACTTCCGTCCGGCCAGGCGGGAGCGGGGTCGCAAGACCCCGCTCTTCCTGGCCGGGCGCTTTTTTGTGCGCGTTTTTCTGCAGAAAGTGCCGGAGGAAAGCGAAGCACCTCTTGGCTCGCTCCGCGCATCGAAGTAATCTGAAGGCCCGGCCCGAAAACTTGCCAAGTGAGAAGGAGTAACGATGCGCAAAACCTCTGTGGTGCTGGTGGTTCTCCTTGCGGCATTCCTGGCCACGGCCGGCTGCTCGTCGGGCCCGTCCGACGAAGCCATTGCCACCGACATTAAGGCGCGGATGTTTAGCGACGCGCAATTGAAGACCGCCAATGTCCAAGTGACGTCGAAGAACGGCGAAGTGACCCTGTCCGGCGAAGTGCCCAGCGAGGCGGCACGGTATAGCGCCTTCAAGCTAGCCGCAGATACGAAGGGCGTGGTGAAGGTCAACGACCAGCTCACCGTGCAGGTGGCGCAAGCTGCCGAGCCACCGGCTCCCGCTGCGCCTGAACCAACACCTGTTCCTGTGAAGAGAGCGGTGAAGCGCGCGCCGGCGCCCGCAGCCGTAGAGAAGCGCGAGCCAGCGCCGGTTGCTGTGGCTGCTCCTCCTCCGCCGCCCGCGACTGTTGTGCCTCCGCCACCACCGCCCGAACCAAAGCCGGTGAAGGTGGAAATCCCGGTGGGAAGCACGCTGGCCGTGCGCATGATTGACTCGATCGATTCGGAAGTGAACCACACCGGGGAAACTTTTCGGGCCACGCTGGATGCGCCGGTTTCGGTGGAAGGCGATGAGATTATTCCGGCGGGAACGGATGTGTCCGTGCGGCTGGCTGAAGCGAAGTCCGCAGGCAAGTTTGCGGGCCGGAGCGAATTGCAGTTGGAGTTGAGCTGGATCGAGTTTCAAGGACGCCGGTACACGATAGACAGCTCGACGTACGAGCAGGTGGGCTCCTCGCGCGGAAAGAATACAGCGGCGAAAGTCGGCGGCGGCGCGGCGATCGGCGCGATCATCGGCGCGATTGCCGGCGGCGGCAAAGGCGCGGCCATCGGCGCGACGGTCGGCGCCGGAGCCGGCGCGGGCGCGCAGGTGTTCACCAAAGGACAGCAGATTAAGGTGCCGTCGGAAACGCGGATAGATTTCCGGCTGGACCAGCCCATCGTGGTGACGTACCTGCCGGGACAGAACACCAAGCCGCGAAGAAGTATTCGATAGCACATCGTAAATCGCAAAGCGGTTCACAGGGGCACGAAAGATCGTGCCCCTGAAATTTTTCAGGCCGTCCTTGACTTCCCTGCCCCAGCAAAGTAGAAACGGCGGTTCGCGTTGCGCCGTCAGATGAAACCAGTGGAGGAACCCATGGGGATTTCACGCCGCAAATTGCTC
>CAZIWR010000426.1:0-1544 GCA_964542805.1 uncultured Acidobacteriaceae bacterium | reverse complement strand
CATGGCCAAGATCCTCGTTACAGACGACGACCGCAGCATACGACTCCTGGTGCGCACGATCCTGACGGGCGCGGGCCACAGCGTGCAGGAAGCGGAGAACGGCGCCGAAGCGCTGCAGAAAATCCGCGCGAACCAGTACGACCTGGCGGTGCTGGACATCTGGATGCCGGAAATGACCGGCCTCGAACTGCTGGCAAAACTGCAAAGCGAGTCGCGACGCCCCAAAGTGGTGATGCTGACTTCCGATGACGCGCCGGAGTCGCTGCTCAGCGCGGTGCGCGACCAGGCCTACCGCTACATCAAGAAACCCGTAGAACCGCAAGAGCTGCTGTCGGCCGTCAACAGCGTGCTGGCGGCGAAGGCGGGACTCCCGCCGATCGAGGTGGTCTCCGCACGGCCCGATTGGGTGGAACTGCTGGTGCCGTGCGACTTGGAGGCAGCCGAACGAATCCACGGATTCATGGATCACCTGGAAACAGGCTTGCCACCCAGCGAGCGAGATCAACTGGCGCAGGCGTTCCGCGAGCTGTTGATGAACGCGGTGGAGTGGGGCGGGAAGCTGGACCCGTCGCGGCAAGTTCGGATTTCGTACATCCGCGCGAAACGCATGGTGCTGTACCGTATCGCCGACCCCGGGAAGGGATTCCGGATCGATCAAATCCCCCACGCGGCAATCTCCTATAGCGATGAGCAACCGCTGGAGCATCTGGAGGCGCGCGAAGCGAAGGGAATACGTCCCGGGGGATTCGGGCTGTTGATGACGCGCGCGCTGGTGGATGAGTTGATTTACAACGAAGCGCACAATGAAGTGATTTGCGTGCAATACTTGGACTGAAATCAGAAGTCATAAATCAGAAGTCAGAATTCAAAAATCAAACAAAGAGGAAAGAAATAGGGCCCTATTGGTTGGTGCGGCGGGAGGGGCGCGTGCGCCTGCCGGGGCGGGGCTTGGGGGCAACGCTCTCGGCAGCAAATTTCCGCAGGGCTTTCAGAGCTTGCGCGGATTCTTTTTCCAGCGTGGCGAGGAGTTCAACGGCGCCGGTGAAAGTTGCGGCGCGGCCCAGGCCCTCGAGTTGGAACGCGGTGTCCGCTGCGCGACGCGCAGCGAGCGTGGCCAGAGTACCCTTCAACGCATGCGCGAAGTTGAATAGAGCTTTGGCGTCTTGCTGGGCCACGGCCTGGTGGAGCTGAGCAAAGGTTTCGGCGGAATCGGCGGAGACCATCTTCACCAGCCGGCGCAGGAGCTTGCGGTCGCTGCCGATGCGCTTCATCAATTCGACGGCGTCGAAGGGGGAGTCCGTAGCGATGGGCGGCTCGCTATCCTGCGCGGGTGGCGGCGCGGCGGGCGCCGCGGATTGCTCCAGCGCGAGGAGCAGTTCTTCCGGGCGGATGGGTTTCCCCACGTAGGCATTCATCCCCGCCTTCAGGCAACGCTCGCGATCCCCTTTCATGGCGTGCGCGGTCATGGCCACGACGTGGAGATGCGTACCCGTGGATTTTTCGTTGCGGCGGATGGCGCGCGTGGCGGCGAGGCCGTCCATGCG
>CAZIWR010000425.1:0-1546 GCA_964542805.1 uncultured Acidobacteriaceae bacterium | reverse complement strand
GGCTGCACCGCCGGCGCGGGTTCCTCCTGCGGCGGCACCACCGCCTAGCCCGCCGCTGCCCTCTACTTCCATCCATGCGCTCTGTGTTAGACTCCGGCGCGGTTGCACAACTGAAAAAACTTTATTTCTTTCCGAGGAGATCCGCATGCTTCGACGATTGCTGATAGCCGTTCTGCTGTTTGCCGCGCCGGCGCTAGCGCAAACCACCGCGATTCGCGCGGGAAATCTGATTGATCCGGCCACGGGTGCTGTGGCGAAGAGCCAGATCATCTTGATTAAAGACGGCAAGATTGCCGAAGTCGGCGCCAGCGTGAAGATTCCCGCGGGCGCGGTGGTGGTGGACCTCTCGAATTCGTGGGTGATGCCCGGGCTGATGGACGCGCATACGCATATGACGCTCGGTTCCCCGGGCGAACTTTTTCTGGAAAGCGAATACCTGAAGGCCAGCTCCGCTCTGCGCGCGCTCAACGGCCTGCGCAATTCGCAAAACGTTCTAGAAGCCGGCTTCACCGCGCTGAAAGATATCGGCAACGACGCGAACTACACGGCCATCGACATCCGCCGGGCCATCGAGCGCGGCTGGTTTGTTGGCCCGACCATGCTCACCACCGGCAAAATCATCGCGCCGTTCGGCGGGCAGTCGCACGGCGTCCCCCCGGAGATGGGCCCCTTCTGGCGCTTTGAGTATCAGGACGCGGACACGCCGGACGAAGTACGCAAGGCTGTGCGGCAGAACATCTACTACGGCGCGAATGCCATCAAGCTCGTTGCCGACAACAGCCCGTTCTACTACTCCGAAGAAGAAATCCGCGCGGCGGTCAGCGAAGCGCACAAGGCCGGGCTCACCGTGGCAGTGCACGTGATGGGCGGACAGGCGGCGCGCAACGTGATTATGGGCGGCGCGGATTCCCTAGAGCACGGCTTTGAGCTTTCCGACGAGCTGCTTCGGTTGATGAAGGAGAAAGGCACAGTCTTGGTGGGCACGGATTTTCCCTTCGAGCACCTGAAAGCGATGGGTACAGCGGGCGGAATCATTCCTCCCGCGGAGATTACCAGCAAGAACATTCTCAATCGCCTTCGCAGCGCGCACAAGATCGGTGTGAAGATGGCCTTTGGCACCGATGTGATTACGGAGCTTCCGGGCAAATCGCGTTCCGACATGATGCTCGATTATCTGGCGGTGTGGACCGAGGCCGGCGTTCCGCCCGCGGACATCCTGAAGGCCCTGACCACCAATGTATCGGACTTGTTCGGTTGGATAGGCCAGCGCGGCGCCATCGCCGCCGGGCAGGCCGCGGATATCATCGCCACGCCGGCCAACCCGCTCGAAAACATTCAGGCGCTGCGCAAAGTGCAGTTTGTGATGAAAGACGGAAAGGTAGTTAAGAAAATGTAGCGCCCGCCTTCAAGCGGGCAGAAAAACTGCAGGGCGCATCTGCGTGTGCGCCCCCATAAGCTTCGTGCAAGCGCGGCTTTGCCGAAACTCAGAAGCCCGGCTGGCTGATCGACTTCGCGTCCATCTTGGACGCGTACTTCTTGGCCACCG
>CAZIWR010000424.1:0-1548 GCA_964542805.1 uncultured Acidobacteriaceae bacterium | reverse complement strand
AGTGGCAGAGTCCGAGAATCTGCGAGCCGGGCTCGACTTCAAACAGGCGCTCGACGGGCGGCGCGAGATGCGGAAATTTGCGCGGCAAACGCGACGCGAGCAAAGTCATGGCGTGGGGATTGCGCAAGAGTGGGTGAGGTTGAAATGGAATCACTCTAACACTGTACGATAGCGACGGAATTGCCGCAACGCGGGTGACGTTGGCCGGGAAATCGTGTATCGTGCAAGTTGAAAATCGACATTCTGGGGTGGGGAAATGAGCAAAACGGGAACCAATTCCCGCAGAGGGTTTCTGCGGACGCTGGCGGGGCTACCGGCTGCGCTTTCCTTTCTTGCGGGCGAGGCCAATGCGGCGAAAAAGATTCCGCGGCGCCTTCTGGGGCGCACCGGGTTGAGCTGCACGATGCTCGGCTTTGGCGCAGCGTGGCTGGGGATTTACAAGACGGAAGAGCCGGCCATCGAACTAGGGCGGCGCGCGCTGGAGCTGGGCGTCAATTTCTTCGATACGGCGCGGGACTATGGCGTGAGCGAAGAGCGGCTGGGAAAAGTGCTGGAGGGCAAACGCAAGAACGTGGTCTTGATGACCAAAGTGCTGGGGAGAAGCCGCGCGGAGGCGGAAAAGGAGCTCGAGACCAGCCTGCGCATGCTGCGCACGGACTACCTGGACGTGTGGCAGATCCACAGCGTGAAGGTGCAGCAGGATCTGGACGCAGTGTTCGCGCCGAGCGGTTCGATGGAGGGAGCGGTGGCTGCGCAGAAGGCCGGAAAGGTGCGGTTCATCGGCGTGACCGGCCACAAGAATCCGGACGTGATTTTGAATGCGCTGAGCAGCTACGACTTCGACACCGTGCAGATGCCGCTGAACCTGGTGGACCCTTTTTACCGAAGCTTCGAGAAGACGGTTCTGCCGGAACTGGTCAAGCGGAAGACGGGTGTGCTGGCGATGAAGTCCATGGCCGGCGGTTGGATGCTGCAAAAAGGAGTGGCGCGCGCAAAAGAAGCGCTGCCGTACGTGTGGAGCCTGCCGGTGCACGTGCTGATCAGCGGCGTGCAAACCGTCGAGCAGCTCGAGGAAAACACCAAGCTGGCGCAGTCGTTCAAGCCGCTGAGCGAAAAGGAAAAGGCGGCCCTGCTGGAAATGGCGCGCCCCAAGGCGGGCAATCAAACGGAATATTACAAGATGAAGCCGGACGGAAGCCTGTGAAGGCGGCGCAGCGCGAAGAGAAACGAGCAAGAACTAGAGATTTTGACGGCGCTCGGGATTTTCCGAATCCGGCCCGGCTTCGGAGGTGGTGCGCACTCCGAGGTCGATGAGATGGAAAAACTTGGATTCGTCGCGCACGGAGCTGAGTGCCACCGTGATTTCCGCCAGATAGAATAACGTGCCCACCAGCAAGCAGAAGATTGCCGCCACAAAGACGACCACTGCCGTGGTTTGCGCAGCGGGCCAGTAGAGACCAAAACCGAGCAGCAGGCACGTGGCAATGGTGCCTGCCAGGGCCAGCAGGGTGAACTGGCAGGCCTTGCGGATGCGCTCCGCCCGCGCTT
>CAZIWR010000423.1:0-1550 GCA_964542805.1 uncultured Acidobacteriaceae bacterium | reverse complement strand
TGAGCGACTTGAAGCGCGCGGTGGTGCAGCGCGACGGGCGCAAGGAAGCGTCGAGTAGCGGGCAGGCCGTGGTGCTGATGGGTTATGCCACGGGACTCGATGCGATTCTGGCGCGCGCCGGCGAAGAGACGGTGCGCAACATCCTGCAGTCGAGCGGCGGCGCGCCGCGGCTGATCATGGCCGAGCTGGCGCAACGCAAGCTGATTCGCCCGCTCACCACGCAGGGGCACATCGGCGACGTGCTGGCGGACAAGATTGTCTATGACGCGCAGACCGCGTCCGGCGGCTCGGGCGGGCCGCTCTTCAACGCACAGGGAAAAGTAATCGGCGTGAACTATGCCGTGGTGCGCGGCTTCGGTGGGTCGAATTTCGGCATCCCCATCCGCTTCGCGGAACCCCTGCTGAAAAAGTAGAACGCTTCGGCGGTGCTGCACATGCCAGGCGGAATTGACTTCGCCCCAAGCGGCGAATAGCATGGACGGTTTACTCACGGCACAATTGGCACGCTGGGGGCGGGGTGCAGGCGCAACCGAAAACGGGAACCATTCTCGACCGCATTGTCGAGGCGCGTCGCGCCGCCGTGGAACACCGCCAGAAGGTCGTGCCGCTGCCAGTGCTTAAGCTGGCGGCGAAGCGCAATGAGCCGCCACGGGATTTCGCCGCCGCCATTTCGCAAAACAAACTAAATGTCATTGCCGAATTGAAAAAGGCGTCACCGTCGCGCGGCGAGTTGCGAGAAGACTTTTCGGTGGAAGCACTGGCGGCGGGATTCGAACAAGCCGGCGCGGCGGCGCTTTCCGTGCTCACGGAAGAGCAATTTTTCCATGGCGCGCTCGCCAACGTGACGATGGCGCGCAGAAAGACGACGCTGCCGGTATTGCGCAAGGATTTCATCTTCAACGCATGGCAGGTGTGGGAGACGCGCGCCGCAGAAGCGGATTCCTTCCTGCTGATTGCGGCCATCCTCGATGATTCCCTGCTCCGCGAGTTGCTGGCACTGGGGCGCGAACTGGGCATGGAGGCGCTGGTGGAGGTCCACTCGCGGGAAGAATTGCAGCGCGCGGTGGAGGCTGGCGCGCGCATCGTGGGCGTAAACAACCGCGACCTGCGCACCTTCGAGGTCCGCGTGGAAACGTCGCTCGAGTTGATCCAAGAGATTCCGGAAGAGTGCATCGCGGTGAGCGAGTCGGGGCTGCGCACGCATGAAGATTTGGCGCGGCTGCACTCCGCGGGATTTGACGCATTCTTAGTTGGCGAACAGTTGATGACCGCAGAGAATCCGGCGGCGGCGTTGCGAGAGCTATTGGGCATGCCGGCCTGAAGGCCGGCGCTACAAGCGAATATGGTACGCGTAAAAATCTGCGGGATTACGAACTGGGTGGACGCCGCGGTGTCGCTGGAGGCCGGCGCAAACGCGCTGGGCTTCAACTTTTATCCGGCGAGCCCGCGCTACATCCCGCCGTCGCATGCGCGGATGATTGTGTCGCGCATGCCTCCGGGCGTGGATGCCGTGGGCGTGTTTGTGAATGCGTCGTTCGCGGAGGCCAATG
>CAZIWR010000422.1:0-1560 GCA_964542805.1 uncultured Acidobacteriaceae bacterium | reverse complement strand
CCACAAGACCGGCGACGGCCAGCCCTTCATCGCCAACGACGCCGGCGTCCTCTGGGTGAAGGACCAGCCCATCGTGCTGGTGGTCTTCACCGGCCGGCACCGCGGCGAAACGGCGTCGCTGCACGACGCCGTGGCGCGCGTGGCCGCGCTCGTCGCGCGCCACTACGGCGCCACACTCTCTCCTGATTTTCGCTGATTATTTTTCCAAATGGTACGGCACGCTGGTGACCACGATGTTTTTCCGGAACAGCAGCGCGCCCTTCAGAAACAGGCTGGTCTGGTTGTGGAACAGGTTGTGCCACCACTTCGCCGGCACGATTTCCGGCAGCAGCACGGTGAGCTTGTCGTCCGACCGCAGGTCTTCCACCTCGTCAATGAAGTGCAGCAGCGGCTTCATCACCGAGCGGTAGGGCGTATCCAGAATGATCAAGTCCACATCGTCAATGTGCTTCTTCCAGTTTTTGCGGATTTCCTCGTGGTCGTGGCTGTCGACGTTTACGGTCACCGCCAGCACGTCCTTGGAAACCGACTTGGCGTACTCCACTGCAAAAAGCACCACGCGGTTAGGGGCCGGCGAAACCGGCACAATCACCGTGTGCCGCGCCACCCGCGGCTTGTCGAAGTCCGACAGCGAGACCTGCAAGCTGAGCCGGAAGTAGTGATCCCGCGTTTTGCGGAACACCCAAACCAGGCCGGGGATGGCCAGCAACACGATCCACGCCCCATGAGTAAACTTGATGGACGCCACCACGCATAGCACCACCGCCGTGGTCGCCGCTCCCACGCCGTTCACCGCGATGCGCCACTGGTAGCCGCGCTCCCGCGTGCGCATCCAGTGCACCACCATCCCTGCCTGCGACAGAGTAAACGAGACAAAAACACCTACCATGTACAGCGGAATCAGCGCGTGCACATCGCCCTTGAAAAAGATGATCAATGCGCTGGCGGCCAGCGCCAGCACGATCACCCCATTGGAAAACACCAGCCGGTCGCCGAGGTTGGCGAGCTGCCGCGGCGCAAATCGGTCCTTGGCCATGATGGAAGCCAGCTGCGGGAAACCCGCAAAGGCCGTATTGGCGGCCAGGATCAAAATAATCATGGTGGCCGCTTGAATGAGGTAGTAGACGGGGCCGCGTCCGAAGACCGTCTGGTTGATTTGCGAAAGAACCGTCTCATGGGCGAGCGGCGCGATGGCGAACTTGTGCGCCAGCGCGGTGATGCCCAGGAACATCGTGCCCAGGATCCCCGCCATGATGAACAGCGTTATGGAGGCATTCCGTGAGGCCGGCTTTTTGAACGCCTGCACGCCGTTAGAGATTGCTTCGACGCCGGTCAGCGCCGTGCACCCCGCGGCAAACGCCCGCAGGAAAAGCCATGTGGCTCCGACCTTGACCAGATCGCTGGGTTCCGCCGCTACCGCCGCAGGCTGCGCGCCGGACATGAAGAGCTTCACGAACCCGCCGAGGATCAGCAGGTACGCCGAGAAAATGAACAGGTACACCGGCACGCCAAAAACGGTTGCCGATTCGCGCATGCCGCGCAGGTTGGCCGCCAAGATCA
>CAZIWR010000421.1:0-1577 GCA_964542805.1 uncultured Acidobacteriaceae bacterium | reverse complement strand
GAAGTCTATCGCGCGCGCGATACGCGCCTCGACCGCACGGTAGCCATCAAGGTGCTCCCCGCGCATCTCGCGGATTCCTCTGACCTGCGCCAGCGCTTCGAGCGCGAGGCGCGCGCCATTTCCAGTCTCAATCATCCCCACATTTGCAGCCTGTACGACGTGGGCCACCAGGACGGCGTCAGCTTCCTGGTGATGGAATATCTCGAGGGCGAAACGCTGGCGCAGCGGCTGGAACGCGGCGCGCTGCCGCTGAGCGACGTGTTGAAGTACGGCGTACAAATCGCCGACGCGTTGGACAAGGCCCACCGTCAGGGCGTGGTGCATCGCGACTTGAAGCCGGGCAACATCATGCTCACGCCGCAGGGCGGAGCCAAGCTGATGGACTTCGGGCTGGCGAAAAGCGCCATCGCCGCCGCCAGCATCTCCAGTATGACGGCGCCGGCACATGCCACCAGCCCCATCACAACGAAGGGCATGATTGTCGGCACGTTTCAGTACATGTCGCCGGAGCAAGTCGAAGGAAAAGAAGTGGACGCGCGCAGCGACCTGTTCGCCTTCGGCGCGGTGCTCTACGAAATGATGACCGGACGGCGCGCGTTTCAGGGCAAGAGCCAGTTGAGCGTGGCCTCGGCAATTCTGGAAAAAGAGCCGGAGCCCATCAGCATCGCGCAGCCGCTGACGCCGCCGGCGCTCGACCGTACCATTCGCAAGTGCCTGGCAAAAGATCCCGAAGACCGCTGGCAGACCGCGCGGGATTTGCAGCTCGAATTGAAGTGGATCGCGGAAAGCGGTTCGCAGGCGGGAGCGCCCGCCGTGGTTGTCGCGGGACGCAAGCAGCGCGAGCGCGGGGCGTGGATTGCGGCGGCGGCGTTTGCGCTGCTGGCGGTTGCGTTTGCGGTGGGCTTCGTAATGCGCGCGCCGCGGCCGCCACCTGTGCTGCGCGCCACCATTCTTCCGCCGGAGAAGACTGATTTTCAGGGGGCTCTGGTCTCGCCCGACGGAACTCGGCTGGCGTTTGTTGCGCGCGGCGCCGATGGCACGATCAAACTCTGGGTGCGCTCCCTCGACGCGCTCTCCGCGCAGCCGCTGTCCGGCACGGAAGGCGCTTCTTTACCGTTCTGGTCGCCGGACGGCCGCTCGCTCGGGTTCTTCACTCAGGACAGCAAGCTGAAAAAAATCGAAGCCTCCGGCGGGCCTCCCATAACCCTTTGTGATATCCCTTCCGTCGCGCGCGGCGGCACGTGGAACCGCGAGGGTGTGATTCTGTTTGGAATGGTAGGTCGCAACGGCATCCAGCGCGTATCGTCGGCGGGCGGCGCCGCTACGCCAGCGACGAAAATCGACGAAGCCCGCAAGGATGCCAACCATCGCTGGCCCGTCTTTTTGCCGGATGGGCAGCATTTTCTCTACAACGTGCGCACGGCCGACCGAACCGCGGCGCAAGGAGAAGACCTTTATGTGGGCTCCCTCGACGGCCAGGTAAACCAGAAGCTCTTGCCCGCCAGTTTCAATGTGCAGTATGCCTCCGGGCACATTCTCTTCGTTCGAGAGAGCACCCTGATGGCCCAGCCGTTCGA
>CAZIWR010000420.1:0-1583 GCA_964542805.1 uncultured Acidobacteriaceae bacterium | reverse complement strand
CACTCGCCTAGAATCGTTGCTTTCATGGAGGCGTGATGAAACTGGACTTGCTGGCGATTGCTGCGCACCCGGACGACGTCGAGCTGACCTGCGGCGGCACAGTGATCAAGATGGCCGAGCGCGGGCACAAGGTGGGCATCCTGGACCTGACGCAGGGCGAGATGGGCACGCGCGGCACTCCGGAGACGCGGTTGAAGGAAGCGGCGCGCGCGGCGAAAATCATGGGCGTGAAGCATCGCGAAAATCTGGGCCTGCCGGACGCGCACCTGACGGTGGCCGAGGAATACAAGCTGGCCGTGGCGCGGAGAATCCGCGCGTTGCGGCCGCACACAGTGATCCTGCCCTTCTGGGAGGGGCGGCATCCGGACCATTACACGACGTCGCAACTGGCTTACGAGGGCTGTTTCCTGGCGGGGTTGAAACAACTGAAGCTGGAGGGCGAGGCCTTCCGGCCGTTCAAGTTGATTTATGCCACGGCGTACGACCGCTCGGTGCATCCGACGTTTGTGGTGGATATCACCAAGCAGTTTGAGCGGCGCAAGCGGGCGATTTTGGCGTACGGCTCGCAGTTCCGTCCGAAGAAGCAGGAACGAGGCGGAAAGGTGCACATCCCGCTGGACCAGTTGGAAGAGCGCATGCACGTGGTGGCGCGCTTCTACGGGCACCTGGCCGGTGTGAAGTACGCGGAACCATTCCTGGTGCGTGAAGTGATGCAGGTGGACGACGTGGTGGGCCTGCCGGTGCGGTCGATTTAGAACGTAGGGCTAGAAATGCTCGGCTTCCTGGGCGTAGACGAAGCCGGAAAGCGTTTCGGAGGCTCCGGCGCGCTCGACTTTGACGCGAAGGCGGTCTTCTTCCTCGGCGCCGGCCTTGCGCAGCACGGCAAAAGTAGCGAGAGCTTCCGTGAACACTTTGGTGACCAGGTAATTCTGGCCGGTGTCGTTCTTCTTCCAGACCTGGCCGACTTGAATCTTGTTAACGGGCATGGGAACTCTCCGAGCGACGAACTGTAAACAGAAGTTCCGCCGGTGTCAATGAACCATCGGTTTGGGGGCCCCCGAAAGGGGAAACCCTTTGGCGTCAACCTACATCCAATGAATTGATAAAGAAAGGGTCGCGACCGGGTGTATAATCCGGCTATCGACCGTGCGTTCGCGGAGGGTTTTCATGAAATGCCCGGCAAAGCTGTTCGTGGCCGCCCTGCTGGCCACTACCCTGGCCTTTGCACCTGCCATTGCCAGCCCCCAGCAACAAGACCCCAAGCAAAAGCCCAAGGACAAAAAGTCCGACGTGGAGCAGATCGGCAACCGCGATGTGGGCAGCGGGATGAACCTCTACTCCCTGGAAAAAGAAATTGCCATGGGGAAGTATTACGCGCAGGAAGTTGAGCGGACGGCCAAGCTGGTGGACGATCCGGTTGTGGCGGAGTACGTGAACCGCGTGGGGCAAAACCTAGTGCGCAACTCCGACGCCAAAGTGCCCTTCACCATCAAGGTAATCGACGATGACACGCTCAATGCCTTCGCGCTTCCGGGCGGGTTTTTCTACGTGAACAGCGGACTGATCCTGGCCGCCGATGAAGA
>CAZIWR010000419.1:0-1596 GCA_964542805.1 uncultured Acidobacteriaceae bacterium | reverse complement strand
CGTTGAAGCAGAATCCCTGGTCAATCATCCACGCGGTGAAGCCGGAGCGCCCGGGTTCGGTAAAGAAAATCGCTTGCCGGCCGTTGGTGTTGCAGGTCCACTTGTCAAAAACGAGCATGCCGGCAAAATCCACGAGGTTTTCCACTTCGCGAAGGTGTTCGTCGGGCAAGAAATCGTGGACCGGCGTCCGTGCCGGGTCGCCGGGATAGCGCGAGCCGAACTGGAAACCGTGCCGGCAAGGCACGCGGCCCGTACCAAATTGAATCGCGAGTTCCGTTGTGAGATCGATCAAATCTTTCCGCACCTCAATCACGGCCACCTGCGGCGTAGGCAGTCCAAGCCGCGCGGCCACTCGGGTAGCGAGCAATTCGTTGACCAATACGCGCCGGTGCTGCGGGTTGTTCTGAAATTTGACGACGTAGTAATGCCCATCCGAGCAGCGCATCAGGTGCGACTGCGCTCCACCTCGCATCCGCCGGATATGTTCGAGCGCGAGTGTCACTCGCTTGGATGTTACTAAATACAAGTGGCTACTGGTAAGTGGTATGTGCCAGGAATCAGGAACGAAGGTAGTTCCCGAAAACGTCCGTTCTTTTCATCTTTGCACTACAGCGAGGCGCAGGCCGCCGCCCTGCTCTCGGACAGCCAGCGCAATAGCCGCTGCGATGACCAAATCATCGTGCGTCCCCGGAAGGGCAGCCATTGCGCAGTCGTCGCCGTAGGCAAAGCTGCGGCACTGTTCGAGCATGCGCCGCGAAGCGAACGTTGCGGGAGCGTCGCGCAGCATCTGTTCGAGCGCGCCAATGGCTTGCGGTTTTGTACGCGCGTTCATCGGCCATCCCAGCTTCCCGGTACCGCCAGCACTTTCCGCGTGCTGGTAAAGCCGCGAATAGTTGAATTCGTGCTGCAGCGCGTAAAGGACGGCGTGTCCGTGATTATTACGCTCGACTGCGATCAACGCGCCGTTGTAACGCTCGCCGAGCCGGGCCAACTCTTGTGCGAAGCGCGACAGCGGCCAGCGGGCCATCACCTCTGCGCATTGCAGGCCGGTCTCCAGGTCCAGCACGACCGCCGCCGAAAAGTCGCCTTCCGCGCCGCCCTCGGCCACGTCCGCGCCGATCACGTAACTGCGCCCGGGTTGGGGCTCGAGCCAAACGCATTTCGCGCCGTTGTGCGTGATCCCGCAGGGCGGGAGCAGAGCAAGCTGGCGGAGACGCTCGTCGATCGCGTGCACGTCGAACACCGGCCGGCCGGAAACCAGGAAGCAAGCCGTGTCCGTCTCGGCAAATTCCTGCGGCGCCAAGCCACCGAAGGTGCCCGCAAGGTATCGCCGGTATTTGATTTGCTCCGGTGTGAGGCCTTCTTTCGCAATCAGCAGAGTTTCCTCTTCGCTGAATGGCTCCAGCGATTCACCAGGAGAGAGAGGCAGCCGGTAGGCAAGTTCAAGCCACCACGGAAAGAAGTGCGGCGTGAAACCTCCGCCTGCTTTGGCTCGCATCCATTCCGAATGGAAATAGCCGCCTGCCCCGTTCGGCGTGGATTCGATATCCACGGCCCCGCCTGGCGCGACGGCAGCAAGCAGCCCGGCCATGGTCT
>CAZIWR010000418.1:0-1596 GCA_964542805.1 uncultured Acidobacteriaceae bacterium | reverse complement strand
GGTCTTGCCTGCGCCGTTGGGGCCGAGCAGGCCGAAGATTTGCCCGCGCTTCACCTCGAAGCTCAAGCCGTCCACAGCGCGCACCGCCGCGCGCCTGCTTCGGCCCAAGCGGAAGCCGCGCGGCTGGTACACCTTCACCAGATTTTCGACTTGCAATGCGAATTCACTCATCTCGAAAAAACCTTATCCCGTTTGGGCGGTTCGCGCATCCGGAAAATTGCAATCGGAAGCGGCTCAGAAAAACCTATAATGTCAGCTCTATGAGATGCTCGGGTGCCGCGCAACGCGGCGGCAATTACAGGAGGGACGTTTTGATTCGCATCGTCTTACTCTGCTCTCTTTTGCTTGGAGCACTTTATCCCGCGGCTGCGCAGGTGTCAACCGCGCCCGCGGCAAACCGCGTGGCAGGTGCGGTACGTGAATATCGCCAGGCCAACGAACAGCGCATCGCACGTGAGCTGGTTGAACTGTTGTCCATTCCTAATATCGCCACGGATGCGCCGAATATCCAGCGCAATGCGGAGAAATTGAAGACGATGCTCGAGGCGCGCGGCCTGCGCGTGCAATTTCTTCCCATTGCGGGGCGAGGTCCCGCGATCTACGCCGAACTGACCACGCCCGGCGCCGCGCGCACCGTGATTTTCTACGCGCACTACGATGGCCAGCCCGTGGACTCCAAGGCGTGGACCGGCACCATGCCTTTCGCGCCGGCGCTGCGCACGAAATCGCTGGAGGCCGGCGGGACGCTGATTCCGTTCCCCGCCGCGGGCATGGCGTATCAGGACGACTGGCGCATTTACGCGCGCTCGGCGTCGGACGACAAGTCGCCCATCGTGGCGCTACTCGCTGCGCTCGACGCGCTGCGCGCAAAAAAGATTCCGCTGGCGGTGAATCTGAAGCTCATCCTCGACGGCGAAGAAGAGGCCGGCTCGCCGAATCTGGGGAAGGTACTAGTCGAGCACGCTGAACTTTTTCATGGCGACGTGCTGCTCACCATTGACGGCCCGGTGCACCAGTCAGGACGCCCGCTGCTTTTCTTTGGCAACCGCGGTGTGACCGACGTGAACATCACCGTCTATGGCCCCACGCGCGCGTTGCACAGCGGCCACTACGGCAACTGGGCGCCCAACCCTGCGTTTCATCTGGCGCGGCTGCTGGGCACGATGAAGGACGCCACTGGCCGCGTGCTGATTGAAGGCTTCTACGATGACGTTGCACCGCTCTCCGAGCGCGAAAAGCAGGCGCTTGCCGATCTGCCCGCGAACGACGCCGACCTGATGCGCGAACTGCACTTTGGCAAACCGGAAGGCGGCGGGAAAAAACTCGTTGAACTGATCAATCAGCCGTCGCTCAATGTCCGCGGCATTCAAAGCGGTTACGTGGGCGCGCAGTCGCAGAACATTATTCCCACGAAGGCAGAGGTTTCGCTTGATTTGCGCCTGGTGAAAAACATTGACGCGCAAAAGCAAGTCGAGCGGCTGATTGCGCACGTCCGCAAGCAGGGCTTTTACGTGACGAGCGAAGAGCCCACCAACGAGGAGCGTGAAAAATATCCGTTCATCGCGCGCGTGACCGGCGGGCCGGGCTATCCAGCGT
>CAZIWR010000417.1:0-1597 GCA_964542805.1 uncultured Acidobacteriaceae bacterium | reverse complement strand
CCGCAGGTTTCCGCTGATGGAATTCACTTCGATGCGCCCGGCGCAGCGCACGCACTCCAGCGAGCCGCTGACCGTTTTCACCACCAGGTAGCCCGCCACTTCTTCCAGATTGATGTTGGCAAGAACCGTTTCGAATGTCATGTCGCCGGAGACGCGCACCACCACCACATTTCCCGCATCATTCTTAATCTGAAGCTCGGTCTCTTCCGGCACGCTGAGCTCGAAATCGGCTTTCAGTTCATCGGGAGTTACGCTCTGATTGAGCACGTGCGTGGTGATGTCGATGCGATTGCCGCGCTGGTCAGCATCAACTTCCACCTTGTCGCTGGCGTGGTTCGCCAGAACCTGCACTTCGTTTTTCTGCCACGACTTTACAGTGATCTTGCCGTTGTCGTTGCGCACGGACACCACCGGCCGCGTCGTCACGTTGAATGTTTTCTCCACCCGGTGCGCATACGTTGCCGGAGCCGTTGCCAGCAGCAGCATTCCGCCCATCACCCACAAGGCGGCTCGGGTCAGCATGTTCCTGAATCCATTTCCCGCGTCCATTAATCGCCTCCCGTTCCACGGTCCGTCATTGACGCCAGCAATTCTGCCTTCTGCTGGTAGGCCGAATAGAGATACTCACGTGCCATTTGATTTCTGGGTTCTTCGCGTACTGTCTTTTCACATAGCACGATGAACTTGTCAACAATCTCCAGGCTGTCCCGGTAGGTAGCGGTCACTGCCGGGTCGTGCCGGTGCAGATTGACCATTTCCCGCTGCTCCGCCTGCGCGAACTGCGGCTGCAACATCAGGTCCGGGGACGGTGACCTCTGTAAATCCATGGCCTCCTGCATCGGCGTCATCGAAATGCTGCCCAGCACAAGCGCTGCAAGCAAAACCGTGACGTAGGCGCCCGCCAGGGCTGGCCGTGGCAAGACCGCAAAGAAATCCGCAAACCATGTACCGAATCCTCTCTCTCGAATCAGCCCTTCGGCTTCCAGTTGCACTCGGAGCGCCGTCCAAACGCGCTCGGACGGTGCCGGCGTCTCCGCGGCCAGTTCTCCCGCGGACTGGGCAATGGCTTGCATCTCCGCGATGAACCCGCGGCAGCGCGCGCACTCGTTCACATGCGCGGCCGCAGCCGGCTGCCGCCCGCCTTCCATCCATTCATCCGAATACTTCAAAAACTCATTGCACTGCATGATCTCCATCCTTCATCCATTCGGATAGCACCGAGCTGCTGCCCTAATTCTCCGCGCCGGGCGGCGACCCTGGTTCTGTCAAACCTTGTTCTTGCTTGGCTGCCTCGCGTTTTGCTCGCGCCTTCGTGCGTTCCGCTTCGTGCAGCAAATCCCGCAATCTCATCCGCGCCTTGTGCAATTGCGACTTCGAATTCCCGATCGAGCATTTCATGATCTCCGCGATTTCGTTGTGTTCGTAGCCTTGCACGTCGTGCAGCACGAACACTGTCTTGTACCCCGGAGGAAGTTGCTCGATGGCTCGGTCCAGGTTGACCCGGTCGATCGATCCGGTCAGCAACTGGTCCGGCGCCCCGATGTCCTTCCGCGGGCCGCCGCTCTCCTCATCCGGTTCCGTGGCCTCTTCCAGCGAC
>CAZIWR010000416.1:0-1599 GCA_964542805.1 uncultured Acidobacteriaceae bacterium | reverse complement strand
TCTCGACGGCGGGGTTTGCCGTCAATCTTCTCGACGGCGGGGTTTGCCGTCAATCCTCTCGACCGCGGGGTCTGCGGTCAATTAGAATGGCCGCGTGATGGCCGAACGCGAAAAGCTGGAAGCGGACGTACTCATCGTCGGAGCGGGGCCGGCAGGTCTGGCCTGCGCGCTGCACCTGTCCAAGCTTATCCGTCAGCACAACGAATCCGGCGCGAAACCTGAGCTATCCACCGAGAACATTTACGTGCTGGAAAAAGGGCGCGAGGTGGGCGCGCACCAGCTTTCCGGCGCGGTCATGGACCCGCGCGGGCTGAAGGAACTGGTGCCCGACTTCGAATTGTCAGCGCCCCTGGACACGCCGGTAACGGACGACTGCGTGATGTTTTTCACGGAAAAATCCGCGCTGCGCTTCCCCATCACGCCGCCACCGTTCAAAAACCGCGGCAACTTCATTATTTCTCTCAGCAAGCTCACCAAATGGCTCGGCGGGCTGGTGGAAAAGACCGGCGCGAATCTCTTCACACAGTTCGCCGGCGCGAGCCTCATTTACCAAGGCGAAGGCATTGCCGGCGTCATCACGGAAGACAAGGGCGTGGATAAGAACGGCCAGCCCAAGGACAACTTCACGCCGGGCTACGAGCTGCGCGCAAAGGTCACCGTGCTGGCGGAAGGCACGCGCGGCTCGCTGACCAAGCAACTCGTAAGCAAATACAAACTCGACGGCGTGAACCCGCAAATCTACGCGCTGGGCATCAAGGAGCTATGGGAAGTGCCCGCGGGGCGCGTGCAGCCAGGATTTGTCGCGCACACCATGGGCTGGCCGGTGGACATGAAGATGTACGGCGGCGGGTTCATCTACGGAATGAAAGAGAATCGCGTTTCGCTGGGCCTCGTCCTCGGCCTCGAATATCACGATCCGCTGTTCGACCCGCATGAGGCGTTCCAGCAATTCAAAACCCATCCGTTTCTGAGAAAAATGCTGGAGGGCGGCAAGCTGGTGCGCTACGGCGCAAAGACGCTGCCCGAGGGCGGCTGGTATTCCATGCCGCGCACCTACGTGGACGGCGGGCTCATCATCGGCGATTCAGCAAGCTTCTTGAATTCGCAGAAGCTCAAGGGCATCAACCTGGCCATCAAGAGCGGCATGCTGGCCGCGGAAACTATCCTCGAGGCGCTAAAGTCCGGCGACACATCGGCGAAAACGCTTTCAGCATTCCAGAAAAAAGTGGACGCAAGTTGGATCAAGCCGGACCTCTGGGCTGTGCGCAACTTTCATCAGGGCTTCCACAGCGGCGTGTGGATGGGCATGATTCACGCTGCTTTCCAGCAGATTAGCGGCGGACGCGGCCTGGTGGACCCCATGCGGGCTCATGCCGGTCACGAAGCCTATTACAAACTCGATGCTCCGCCGCCGGCGGGCGCCGAGCGGTTCAAGGGTGACGGCAAGCTCACTTTTGACCGGCTCACCGACGTCTATCACTCCGGCACGCGTCACGAAGAAGACCAGCCCTGCCACTTGAACATTCTCGAGCCGGACATTTGCATTTCCCGCTGCACGAAAGAGTACGGCAATCCCTGCGAATATTTCTGTCCCGCCGC
>CAZIWR010000415.1:0-1600 GCA_964542805.1 uncultured Acidobacteriaceae bacterium | reverse complement strand
TTTGCGCGTCATCCACGGCCCCAGCACCAGGCAGAGAAACATCGCCGTCAAGCTGGCCACCGCCGTGCGCACCGTGATGTAGCGAAACACATTCAGCGGACTGAACGAGGGCTGCAGCACTTGATAGAGGAGGTAGTACAGCATCTCAGTGGCTCCTCGCCGGCGCGTGCTTCGCGGAAATCGCCTCCACGATGCGCTCCATCTTCACTCCGCGCGAACCTTTCACCAGCACCACGTCGCCGCGCTCGACAAAATCGCGCAAAATCGCCGCGGCCTCTTCCGCATTGCTGAAAAATCGCGTGTGCGAACTCGGCTGTCCCGCCGCTTCCGCGCCGCGCACAATTTCCTTCGCCATTCCCTGCACGCCGAAAATCCAATCGATTCCCTTCGACGCCGCCAGCGCGCCCGCCTCGCAATGCAGCCGCGCCGATTCCGCGCCCAGCTCGAGCATCTCTCCCGCGGCCAGAATCCGCCGTCGGTAGCCCGACGTGCTCGCCAGCAGCTCGATCATGGACGCCAGCGCCACGGGGTTCGAGTTGTAGCAGTCGTTGATCACCGTGAAGCCGTCCTGAAATTTCAGCACCTCGCCGCGCATCGCCGCCGGCGTCAGCGTCGGAAAAACTTGCTTCGCCTCTTCCGCGCCGACGCCCCACACGCTGGCCGCGGCCAGCGCCGCCAGCGCGTTCATCACGTTGTGCCGCCCCACCAGCGGCAATTCCAACCGCGCTCGTGTACCGCCGGCATCTTGCCGGCGCTCGTAGGACAGGCTTTCTAGCCTGTCCATTTCTTTCCTCGCTACCAAATCAAACGCGCTCCCCTCCGCCCCTCGATCCTCAATATTGTCCGCGCGAAAATCCGCCTTCTCGCTGAACCCAAACGTCAACACTCTTCCGCGAAATCCTTCCGCAAATTTCATCACCCGCGCATCGTCCGCATTGAGCACTGCAATAGGAAACTCGCTGCCTGCGCCTCTGTCCGCTTTTCGTTTTTCGTTTTTCGTTTTTCGAATTTCCAATTTCGAAGTTCCAACTTCCGCGCATCCCAAATTTTCAATGAGTTCTCGTTTGGCCGCCGCAATCTCCTCCAGCGACGCAAAAAATTCCAAATGCACGGGCGCAACGCACGTCACCACGCCCACTTCCGGCTCGCAAATCTTCGCCAGTTGCGCAATTTCCCCGCGATGCGACATGCCCAGTTCAATCACCGCCGCGTCGTGCTCTTCCTCCAACCGCAGCAGCGTGAGCGGCACGCCGTATTCGTTGTTCAGGTTTCCTTCGTTTTTCAGTACGCGGCACCTCGCGCCAAGCAGCGCCGCCAGAATCTCCTTGGTTGTGGTCTTGCCCGTGGAACCCGTAACTCCGGCCAGCCTCCGCCCGCTCCCGATACCTCGGGACCCGGCGCGCCATTCATTGCGCGCCGACCAGCCCAGCCGTTGCAGTGCCGCGAGCGTGTCGTCCACCGCGATGAGTTTTTTCCGTACGGGCTCGGCGTAATCCACCACGCGCGCACGTGCCACCACAGCCGCCAATGCGCCCCGGCCGATTGCCGCAGCCACATAAGCGTGTCCATCGTGACGCGCTCCGTGTATGGCGATGAACAG
>CAZIWR010000414.1:0-1615 GCA_964542805.1 uncultured Acidobacteriaceae bacterium | reverse complement strand
GCGCGCATGGGCCGCGAGCCGCGCGTGCGGTGCAACCGCGAAATCCCTTCGAGGTTGCGCTTGGCCGTTTCGCCGGAAAGTTCTCCAGCCAGAGCAGCGACATCTTTCTCCGCCAGAAGTGGAGGCTTCTGTGCTTCGGCCGCAAGCGGCGGTTTCTGCGCGCCTGACGAATGCGCAATCGCGGCAAACGCGAAAAGAACGAGGATGGCTTTCGCTGTTCTCATGCGGACTCCTCCAGCGGACGTAGCGGCGCACATTCTAGCAGGGTGCGATACTTTGTAGCAGCAGCTCTGGCCGCAAAGGCTGGCGCTGAAAAAGAACATGGCGGGCGGCAGCCTCCTCTACTAGAATCTCCGCGGCTCGCGGGCCGCTCCAGCAGCGCCCGTTGCCGGGAGGGTTCCTTGGGTGTTGCGCAGCGCTGGCAGGAAGTACGCGAAGGATTCGAGCGCCCCTTCTGGGTCGCCAACATCACCGAGCTGTTTGAGCGCCTCTCCTATTACGGCGTCAACGCCGTGCTGGCGATCTATCTCCACGAGACGCTGAAGTTTTCCGAGACGCAGACCGGCGACCTGATCGGTTTCTTCGGCGGCGTGGTGTGGCTGCTGCCTCTGGTGGGTGGGCCGCTGGCCGACAAGTTCGGCTTCCGGCGCATGCTGGCTTGCGCCTACATGGTGATGTCGCTGGGGTATTTTCTGCTGGGCTCACTTTCCGCGCCGTGGATGGCGCCCCTGCGCGACGCTCTGCCGATGTACTACGTTGTGCTGATCATCCTGTTCATCCCCGCCATGGGCCCGGCCATCGTCAAACCTTGCGTGGTGGGTACCACCGCGCGCGCGTCCAAGGAAAACGTCCGTTCGCTGGGCTATTCGCTTTACTACACGCTGGTCAACGTGGGCGGCATGCTCGGCCCGCTGATTGCCGGCTGGGTGCATGCCAACATCGGCGTGGAGAGTGTCTTTCGCGTTTGCGCACTGAGCGTGTTCCTGATGTTTTTTGGCATCATCCTGTTTTTCCGCGACCCCAGGGAGCAAGGCGAGCCGACCCACACAAGTTTCGCGCAAGTGGGCCGGAATTTCTGGACGGTCGTCAGCAACTTCAAATTCATGTCCTTTCTGGTGATTTTCTCCGGCTTCTACTTTGTCTTCTGGCAGGAGTTCATCGCGCTGCCTCTGTACCTCCACAAATTTGTCGACCCCGACGTGAACATCGAGTATCTGCTGGCGGTGGACCCGGCGGTCGTCATTTTGTTCACGATTCCGGTGAACTACCTGGTTCGCAAGTGGAAGCCGTTTCGCGCGATGACCATTGGCCTGCTGGTGTCGAGCATGTCCTGGGTACTGCTGACGATTGGCGGGCTGCTGCCCATTATGAATGGCCTCGCGGGCGCACTGGGCTCCGTTGGCATCACCATCAAGGGCACGACGCTTCTGGTCAGCGTAGCGCTGGTGGTGCTGGCAGCCGGAGAGCTCATTCTCTCGCCGCGCCTGTATGAATACGTGTCGCGACTGGCGCCGCCGGGCCAGCAGGGCGTCTACATGGGTTTCGCGTTCCTGCCCGTGGCTATCGGGTTCTACACCGCCGGCGCGGTGGGCGGGCGCCTGGTGCAATACTTTGC
>CAZIWR010000413.1:0-1659 GCA_964542805.1 uncultured Acidobacteriaceae bacterium | reverse complement strand
AACCCCCAGGCCAAAATTTAGTTGCGGCGCGGGATAAAGTTGCGCCCATGAGGCGAGCCGAAAACAGCTATAATACATGCGGAGAACGGAATGGCGGAGACAGAGATTATTTTCACAGTTCGAGAGTCGCCCGAAGGGGGTTACGAAGCCCGGGCGCTGGGACACTCCATCTTCACGCAGGCCGACACGTCTGCGCAGTTGCGAGCCAATGTGCAAGAAGCGGTGCGCTGTCATTTCGAAGCTGACCAGATGCCGCGCGTAATCGTTCTGCGTCAGGTTAAAGAAGAGGTCATCGCGGTGTGAAACTGCCGCGCGATTTGAGCGGCAAGGATCTGGCGAAGCTTCTTCGCCGCTATGGCTATGAGTTTGTCCGGCAGGTCGGCAGCCATATGCGGTACTCCTCCAGTTTCAAAGGCCACGAACACCACATCACCATTCCGGATTACAGCGCGATCCGTGTTGGAACGCTCGCGGAAATCATGAGCGACGTTGCAGACTACTTAGAGATAGAGCGCTCGCAGCTCATCGAAGAACTCTTTGGCCGTTAGCCGTATCGAAATGAAAAACACCGAAACACTGTCAGAACAAGACGTGACGGCGCATCTGGGCGCGGTGACGCGGGCGGCCAGCCTGCGGGAGATGGCGCATGCGCTCGGGCTGCGTCATGCGGGACGCCGCACGCTGAAGAAAATCATCGCAAAGCTCTTGCGGCGGCACGAAATCGAAGAGGTGCAGAACGGTCGGTACGTGCTGGCGGGAAAGAAAGCGGCGGAGTTGCAGAGTGGCAGAGTGACAGAGTTACAGAGTGCAAAAGCCAAGGCGCGAGCGGAAAGCGGCGTCCAGCCGCCGCACTCCACAGCGCTTCGCGGGGAGAGTCATGCCGGCCTAAAGGCCGGCGCTACAGGAGCGCGGGATGCAAACGTGATTACCGGGCGGATTGTGACGCACCGCGACGGCTACGGATTTGTGTTGCCGGATGAGCCGGTGCCGGGGATGGACGGCGACCTGTTTATCGGGCGGGACGCACTGGGCGACGCGATGCACGGCGACCGTGTGCAAGCGCGCATCGAGCGGCGCGGCACAAGAATGGATCGCGGCCAGCGCGTGGGGCGCGCGGAAGGGCGCGTAGTGCGCATCCTGAAGCGCGCGCACGAAACGCTGGTGGGCGAATTTCACTATGACCTGCGGCCGTTCGGGCGCGAGCGCGGGAATTATGTGATTCCCTTCGACGCGCGCTTGAAGCAGGAAATTGTGATTCCGCCGGGAGAGGAGTTGACGGCGGAGTTAAAAGAAAAGTTGGGTCCTTCGCCTTCGCAGGGGACTGGCGCCAAAAGTGCCCGCCTGGCGGAGTTGGATGGCGCAGTGGTGAATGTGGAGATTACGCGGTTCCCGGGCGGAGGCCTCGCGGCGGCGGGCCGCGTGATGGAAATTCTGGGGCGCGTCGGCGACATCGGCGTGGATACGGAGATCATCATCCGCAAGCATCACCTGCCGCATGAGTTTCCCGAGGAAGTGCTGGGAGAAGCAGCGGGAGTGTCGCAGGAAGTCAGCGCGGACGCGGCGCGCTCGCAGGGCCGCGAGGATTTCCGGCCGCTGCCGATTGTGACCATCGACGGCGAGACGGCCAAGGATTTTGACGACGCGGTGCACGTGGAGAAA
>CAZIWR010000412.1:0-1661 GCA_964542805.1 uncultured Acidobacteriaceae bacterium | reverse complement strand
GATATATAGTCTTTTGGTTTCAGCGTGCGGGAGCGGCCAGATTGTCCGTTGCCTCCCGCCCTGCGGGTCGCCCAAAACGCGCATGAGCTCGGACGCCAACAAACACCTCGAACGCGCTAAAAAGTATCTGGAGAAAAACAAACTCCAGGACGCCGCCGAGGAGTATCAGGCCGTCCTGCGGGAGTTTCCCAACAACCAGGAAGCCGTGCAGGCGCTCGGCGACATTTATTCCCGCCTGGGCGACGCGGTTCGCGCTGCCGAGTATCACGGAATTCTTTTCGACCGGCTCACCGACTCCGGCGACATCACTCGTGCCGCCGCGCTCTACGCCCGATTCTTGAAATCGGTGCCGCAGTCGCCCGAGCGCATGATTCGCTTCGCGGTCCTCCTTCAGCGTCAGGGCAAGCGCGATGAAGCGATCGAGTCCTACGCCGCCGCTGGCGAGGAGTACCTCAAACTAAAGGACGGATCTTCGGCGCTCAACTGCTATGAGAAAATCGCCACGCTGGATCCGGAAAACCCCGAGCGGCACAAAAAAGTAGGCGAACTCGGCGAGCAAGTGGGGAAATCCGACGTGGCTTCCCGCGGCTGGCTGCGTGCCGGGCAGCTGACTCTGGCCGCCGGCCAGATCGACCCTTCTCTCGAACTCTTCTCGCGCGCGCACCGCCTCGCGCCGAACGACCGCAGCGTTGCGCTCTTCTATGCGGAAGCGTTTCTGCGCAAGGGAGTCCCGCAGGAAGCAGTGCGCCTGCTGGAGCCATTCCCCCCCGCGGAAAGCGATACCGCATTTCTCTCCACGTTCGGGACGGCGCTCATGCAGAGCGGCCAGCTGGATCAGGCCCGCGCCATCATCGAGCGGGTCTACCGGGATAATTCGGACAGCTTCGAAAAAATGTTCGAGCTGGCCGACTTTTATCTGAAGGCCAGCCAGGGCCAGCCCGCCGCGGAAGTTTTTTCCGCCGTCAAGGACCGCATGTTCGCCGGCAAGCGACACGCGGAGTTTACGGCGTACATGGACAAGCTGCTGGAATCGAATCCCACTTCGCTGCCGGTGGCCGAATTCTGCGGCACAATGTACGACGAGCTCAACCGCGAGTCTAAGTACTTCGTTGTCCTCACCAAGCTCTTCGATCTGTATCTCTCGGCGGGCAACGTGCCAGGCGCATGCTCTGCGCTGGACCGCATTATTGACATCGATGCCTACGACCCGTTCAACCATGAGCGCATGAAGGCGTTGGAAGGCAAGACCGACCCCTCGTACCTCCGAGGCATCGGCGCTCGCATGGGCAAAATTATCACAGCCGCGGGGCAGTCCACGAGCTTCGGACAACAGCAGGCCGGGCCCAGCGCCGCCCCGCAATCGGATAGCGCGCAGGCCCAGCAGGCGCTCGAAGACTTCATCGTGCAAGCGGAAATCTTTCTGCAGTACTCGTTGCACGCCAAGGCCGTGGAGCGCCTGCAGAAAATCGCGGAGATGTTTCCCGGCGAGGAGGATTCCAACCAGCGCCTGAACAATCTCTACGAGCTGGCCAATTGGCGGCCGCCGCGTTCGGCCGCGCGCAAGGCCGCGGAGCCCCCGCGCGTCGAAGCCGTCTCTGCCGAGCCGATTGCCTCGGCCAGCGGCACCTACAGCGCCGACACGCTTCGCGACCTCGGCAAGA
>CAZIWR010000411.1:0-1674 GCA_964542805.1 uncultured Acidobacteriaceae bacterium | reverse complement strand
GTGCTGCTATAATGCGCTTCTTCCGATGACACTCACTGCGGGACAGAAGCTAGGGCCCTACGAGCTCGGCGAAGCGATTGGCGCGGGCGGCATGGGCGAAGTCTATCGCGCGCGGGATACGCGCCTGGACCGCACCGTGGCCATCAAGGTGCTCCCCGCGCATCTTGCGGATTCCTCGGACCTGCGGCAGCGCTTCGAGCGCGAGGCGCGCGCCATTTCCAGTCTCAATCATCCGCACATTTGCAGCCTGTACGACGTGGGCCATCAAGACGGCGTCAGCTTCCTGGTGATGGAATACCTCGAAGGCGAAACGCTGGCGCAGCGTCTGGAGAAAGGATCGCTGCCGCTCAACGAATTGCTGAAGTACGGCGTGCAAATCGCCGACGCGTTGGACAAGGCCCACCGCCAGGGCGTGGTGCACCGCGACTTGAAGCCGGGCAACATCATGCTCACGCCGCAGGGCGGAGCCAAGTTGATGGACTTCGGCCTGGCGAAAAGCGCCATCGCCGCGGCCAGTATTTCCAGCATGACGGCCCCGGCGCACGCCACCAGCCCCATCACCACCAAGGGCATGATTGTCGGCACGTTTCAGTACATGTCGCCGGAACAAGTCGAAGGAAAAGAAGTGGACGCGCGCAGCGACCTCTTCGCCTTCGGCGCGGTGCTCTACGAAATGATGACCGGGCGGCGCGCGTTCCAGGGCAAGAGCCAGTTGAGCGTGGCCTCGGCGATCCTGGAAAAAGAGCCGGAGCCGATCAGCGTGATCCAGCCGCTGACCCCGCCGTCGCTCGACCGCACCATCCGCAAATGCCTGGCGAAAGACCCCGAAGACCGCTGGCAAACTGCGCGCGACCTGCAGCTCGAATTGAAGTGGATCGCGGAAGCCGGTTCGCAGGCCGGGGCGCCCGCCGTCGTTGTCGCAGGACGCAAGCAGCGCGAGCTTTTGGCATGGATCGCGGCAGCGGCGTTTGCCGTGCTGGCGATTGCGTTTGCGGTGGGATTCGTGCTGCGCGCGCCGCAGCCGCCGCCTGTGCTGCGCGCGACCATTCTCCCGCCGGAGAAGACCGATTTCCAAGCGGCTGTGGTCTCTCCCGACGGAAAACGCCTGGCATTCGTTGCGCGCGCCACCGATGGCACTGTAAAACTCTGGGTGCGCTCCCTCGACGCGCTCTCCGCGCAGCCGCTGTCCGGCACGGAAGGCGATGCTTTACCGTTCTGGTCGCCGGACAGTCGCTCGATCGGATTTTTCAGTGCGGACGGCAAGCTGAAAAAGATCGAAGCCTCCGGCGGGCCTCCCATCACCCTTTGTGATACCCCTGCCTTCGTGCGGGGCGGCACATGGAACCGCGATGGAGTAATTCTGTTCGGAATGGTAGGTCGCAATGGCATCCAGCGCGTATCGTCGGCGGGCGGCGCCGCCACGCCAGCGACGAAACTCGACGAGGCCCGCAAGGATGCTAACCATCGCTGGCCGGTCTTTCTGCCCGACGGGCGGCATTTTCTCTACAACGTGCGCGCATCCGTCCGCAGCGAGGCGCTAGGCGAGGACCTTTATGTGGGCTCCCTCGACGGCAAGGTGAACAAGAAGCTGCTGCCCGTCAGTTTCAATGTGCAGTACTCCTCCGGGCACATTCTCTTCGTTCGAGAGAGCACCCTGATGGCCCAGCCGTTCGA
>CAZIWR010000410.1:0-1678 GCA_964542805.1 uncultured Acidobacteriaceae bacterium | reverse complement strand
GCATCGACGAGCAGGCGCGCGCTGCCCACACCTGTGACCGATCCGATGCGGGCAAATGCGTCACTGGTCTTCGCTTCCAGGCCCAGCGACTTGGACGCCTTGGCCAGCGCTTCACCGCCCTTGACGCGCTTGGCGAGGTCTTCGGCGCGCGTCTTGGCCAGAAGGAGGGATTTTTCCTTGCGGTAATCATCCAGCACTTTGTCGCGCACATCCGGCAGAGTGGCCTGGCGCGCGGGCAGAATCTCTTTCACGGTGAAGACCAGGTAGCCGCGCGCCACCTTGATGGGCGCGCTAAGCTGGCCCTTGTTCAATCGGAAGAGGGCACTATCGAGCTCCGGGTTGGCGCCGCCCAGTTCGAGGATGGGGGCTCCCGCTGCCACCGGACCGGCCTCGGCTACCGCCACGCCGAACTTCTTTGCGAACTCCTCGATCGGTTGGTTGCCGCCCTGGCGCACGGCAGCGGCCATGTCGTCGGCGATTTTGCTCGCGGTGCGGTCCGCCTTTTCGTTGGACAGCAAAGGCAGGATTTGCGCGCGGACTTCCTCGAAGCTCTGGGTGCGCGCGTTTTCGCGGTCGATGACCTTGATAATGTGAAAGCCGTACTGCGTCTTGACCAGATCGGAGATGGCGCCCTTGGCCACGGTGAATGCAGCCTTTTCAAACTCCGGCACCGTCTGACCCTGCACGATCCAGCCGAGGTCGCCGCCGGCATCTTTGGTGGTGTCCTCGGAATTCTGTTTGGCAAGGTCCTCAAATTTCGCGCCGGCTTTAGCCTTCTTGAGTACGGCCTCGGCCTTGATGCGGATTTCTTCCGCCTCGGCATCCGTCTTGCCCACCGTCTTGAACAAGATGTGACTCACGCGAGCGCGATTCTGGATGCGATAGCGGGCGATGTGCTCGTCGTAATAGGCGCGGAGTTCCTGGTCGGTGACCCCGGCGCGCAGGCTGAGCTGCGCAGTGTCTGCCAGGGCGTAGCGCAGGGTGCGGCGCTCGCCGAGCTGGTAGCGCGCCTTATTCTTTTCGAAGTACGCGGATAGCTCCGCGTCGGAAGCCTGGATGCTCGCTGCAAGGTCATTGGGTTTCAGCAGCACGTACTCAATTTTTACTTTTTCGTTGCGGCGCCGGAATTCCTGTTGGATTTCTTCCGGCGAAGCGGTGATGCCGTCGGTCACCAGGTGACGAAACTTATCTTCGAGCAGCGAAAGCCGAATCAGGTCCTCGAACTCCTGCACGCTCATGTTGAAGCGCTGCTGCACTTCGGCCGTGTAGCGATCCTTGCCGATGAAGGTGTCGCCGCTGTAGACCACGGGAAGCAGACGCTTGATGCGTTCGGCGTGTTCCTGATCGGTGACGCGGATGTCCAATCTCCGGGCTTCGATTTCGAGCATGCGCTCGAAAACTAACTGGTCCACCAACTGCCGCGCATAGAGCCCGCGCAACGCGGCGGGAATTTGCTGCTGGCCGGCGAGGCGCTGCAGCTTGGTGTTCACCTCGAGGATGGTAATCACCTGGCCATCCACCGAAGCAACAGCGGTGCCGCTGTCGTCGATGGCGCCCGGGCCGGTCGGCACCAGGTACACCAGCATTCCGATGCTGATCATGCCCAGGAAAACCCAGAGCATCACACGCACCAGGAAATCCCGCTTCTGAAAGAGCTTCAGCATTCCAGTGGTCTCCG
>CAZIWR010000409.1:0-1686 GCA_964542805.1 uncultured Acidobacteriaceae bacterium | reverse complement strand
CGGCCGGTGAAAATCGTGCTCAGCCGCGAAGAGTCTCTGCGCATCCATCCCAAGCGCCACCCCATCACCCTGCGTTACACCGTCGGCGCCGATGCCGAGGGCCGCCTGCTTGCTGTGCGAGCGCGCATCGTCGGGGACACCGGCGCCTACGCATCTGTCGGCGGCAAAGTGCTCGAGCGAGCTGCCGGCCATTCGTGCGGGCCCTACCGCGTGCCCAACGTGGACATCGAAGCGAAGGCCGTTTACACGAACAACCCGCCCAGCGGCGCCATGCGCGGCTTCGGCGCCAACCAGGCTTCGTTCGCCATCGAGGGCATGCTCGAATTGCTCGCTGAAAAAGTCGGCATCGATGGCTACGACATTCGCGAACGCAATATCCTCTCCCCCGGCGACCGCTTTGCTACCGGCCAGATCATGACCTCCGGATGCGCCATCCGGCAGACGCTGGAAGCTGTTAAGGGAATCTACAAGAACGCGAAGGTGGCCGGCATCGCCTGTGGCATCAAGAACACCGGCATCGGAAACGGAATGGACGACACCGGCCGCATGTTGATCCGCGTTCTCGACGGAGGCCGGCTGGAAATTCTCACCGGCTACACCGAAATGGGCCAGGGGCTATTCACCATCATCTGCCAAGTCGTAAGTGAGGAAACCGGCATCGATCCGGAACGCATGCAGGTCCGCACGCGGAGCGATCTCGCCGTGCTTTGCGGGATGACCACAGCGTCGCGGGCCACCGCCCTCAGCGCCGCCGCGGGGCAGCGGGCCGCTCGCCGACTGGCCGCCGACTTGAAGCAGCACACACTCGAAGAATTGGCTGGCCGCGAGTACTGCGACGAATTTATCTGCGACTTCACTACCAAGCCCGGCGCGAACATCGAAAATCCCCGCACCCACATGACATTCAGCTACGCGACGCAAGTGGTGATTCTCGGCGAGGACGGGCGCATCCAGCGCGTGGTGGCGGCGCACGACGTGGGACACGCCATCAACCCGTTGCTCTGCGCGGGACAGATCGAAGGCGCGGTGCACATGGGGCTGGGCTATGCCTTGTCCGAAGATTTTCCGTGCACCGATGGGCGGCCGGATTCTTTGCTGCTGCGCGATCTTGGCATTCTCAAGGCCAAGGACACTCCCACGATTGACGTCATTCTGATCGAAGTTCCCGACGAAGTCGGCGGCTACGGCGCGAAAGGCGTTGGAGAAATCGGCCTCGTCCCTACGGCCGGCGCGGTCGCGGCTGCTTTGTACGCGTACGATGGCATCCGCCGCTTCAATCTTCCGATGGACGACGCAGCCGCTGCCGCGCCGTCACTCCCGAAATCACGCAGGAAGGCGCGGTGCGGCGTTTAATGGCCGGGCTTACGCCAGTCCCGTTCCTTGACCTGCTGCGCCGCATGCGCCGCGAAGTCGAAACCAGGCGGGCAATTTTTGATCTCCCCGCGCGCAAGTGGTTTTTCCCGGCGAAGGAACTGGACTTTAGTGCACGGCACGCTTTGCACCGCGCCTCGACGCCGGTCGGCCCAGCCGCAGGCCCGCACACGCAATTGGCACAGAACATCGTCCTGTCCTGGCTTGCCGGCGGCCGCATCATCGAACTGAAGACCGTGCAGGTGAACGATCGCCTCGTGATTCCGCGTCCCTGCATCCATATTCCAAACGTCGGCTACAACGTTGAATGGTCCC
>CAZIWR010000408.1:0-1694 GCA_964542805.1 uncultured Acidobacteriaceae bacterium | reverse complement strand
ATGATGCCGCCGAGCACGCCACCGGACTGCCCGCCGGGGATGCCCCCGGGCACGCCGCCGACGACGCCCACGCCCATATCAGGAGGCATTTCCTCTTCCTTGAGCATGGTGACTTGCTTGGGAATGGCGGTGGGAGCCTGGAGCTTGCCGGACTGCATCAGCTTGGCCATGGGCCGGACAACCTTCTGTACGGGAGCGGCCGCGGGGGGAGGCGGAGGAGGAGGAGGCGGCGGCGCGACGAGGAAGGTGGTGAGCATGGCCTTGGGCAGCGCCTCGGTGTAAATCAGCGGAACCAAAACCATGACGCCGAGGAGCATCATTTGAACCATGGTGGAGATGAAAACCGTGAGGCCGGTTTTCGTCTTCATTCCCGCGGGTGAACATTCAATCAGATTGTCGAACATCGAAGTACCCTCCCCAAATTACCGTTTTCCCGCCGTAGCCAAACGGCCTTTCGAATCATTCGGCGTGGCGCGGCCGCCGGATGAAGAAATGGAAGCGGGCGCGACATGCAGACCGCGCCAGCGATACCAGATGACTACTGCCGGGACGGCAATCCCGAAGCTAGAGTAAGTACCTACCACAATTCCTATCGTGAGAGCAAAGGCGAAACTGCGCAAAACGTCGCCGCCCATGAGGAAGAGTACCAAGACGGTGATAAAGGTGAGACCGCTGGTAAGAACGGTCCGGGTGAGGGTCTGATTGATGGAGCGGTTGACGATATCGTCAAAGGAGTCGCGGCGCATGAGGCGCACGTTTTCGCGGATGCGGTCGAAAATGACGATGGTGTCGTTCATCGAATAACCCACCAGGGTCAAGAGTGCGGCAATGACCGTCAAAGAAATCTCAAAATTGAAAATCGAAAAGAAACCCAGGGTGATGAGAACGTCATGAAAGACGGCCAAGACCGCGGCAGAACCGTACACCCACTCGAAACGAAACGCAATATAAACCAGCATGCCGGCCAGGGCATACATGGTGGCGAGAATGGCCTGCGTGCGCAACTGCGCGCCGACCTTGGGGCCGACGACGTCGACGTTGCGGACGGCGAACTGTCCGGTGAAAAAAGACTCGCGCAGCGAGGCGAGCACGCGGTCGTCCACGCCGGCGGCGGACTTGAGGTCGGCGAGATTGGTGACGAGGCCGCTGCGCTCCTTGTCGCGGAAATCGGTGATGGAGCGAGCCAATTCGGTATAGCGGTCAGCAGAGGCGGCGGGGCCGAGTCCGAGGACGTCGCGGCGCGCGAGGAAGTCGGCGAGTGCGGAAGTGCTGACGGTGTTGAAGTCCTGCTTGGTGGAATCCGCCGCGCCGAAGGTGGCGCGCAGCACTTCCAGGATCGCGGTCCTGCCGGCACCAATATCGACGTTGCCTTCACCCTTTTGTTCCAGGCCGATGACGACTTCGTTGGCGTTGGGGCGCGCGAGGTCCTTCACTTCCTGAATGGTGCTTTCGCCGAGGCCGCGAGCTTTCAGGGCGGAGCGGAGCTTGGCGAGGGGAGGCTGCTGGGCGAAACGGACATAGACGAGAGTGCCGCCGCGGAAGTCAATGCCGTAGCGAATGCCGCCCTTGAGGGCGATGGAAGACCAACCAGCGGCCAGGAGCACGAGCGAAAGGGCAATGAACCACTTGCTCTTGCCGATCCAGTTGATGTTCGGGCTGCGAAACAGTTCAATCATGCCGAGTCCAATCCAGTT
>CAZIWR010000407.1:0-1697 GCA_964542805.1 uncultured Acidobacteriaceae bacterium | reverse complement strand
ACGTCCACGCAAGCAGTGTCCTTGGTACCGATGCAAGGCTCAGCGATTACGTATGCCATTCCAAGTTCTCCTTGAGCAAGATGTATCCGAATTGGAGCAAAAGCAAATAAGTTACGAATGAAACTGCGGCGCAGGCCAGAATGGGTTGCTAGCCATTCCGTCTTTTTTATACCATCAAAATCGCAAGGGGACAAGCAAGGCCGAAGGGCCGGGCAAGGTTGTCCCAACCCGCGGCAGGGGCTAGAATGGGGCCGCAATAGGGGTAACAATCCGGCAGGAATTTGCGTCTAACAGGGTGATCAATTCCCGAACGCCGGAAGGCCCAAGAGCGACCGCACTCATGGGGAAAGCGAGGATGAAATCATGACGTCCGTGAAAAGAATGCTTGGTGTTGCGCTGGTGACCGCGAGCGTGGCGCTGGCCATGGCTCAGCAGCCGCCGGCCCCGCAGATCACCATCGGAGGGAAAGTGCCCAACTTGAAGTTGCAAGCGCTGTCGGGCACAGCGACGCAACTGCACGGCCTGAACGGGCAAAATGGCACTCTTCTGCTCTTTGTGGCAACGAAATGCCCGGTTTCCAACGACTACAACGAGCGCATGGCCGCGCTGGCGAAGGACTACACGAGCCGCGGATTCGCCGTGATTGGCATCAATTCAAACAAAACCGAACCCGCTGACGAAGTGAGCAAGCATGCCGCCGAAAATGGACTGGCGTTTAGCATTCTGAAGGACCCGGATAATGCGGTGGCGGATTACTTCGGGGCGTCGTTCACACCAGAAGCTTATCTCTTCGACCGCGACTGGACGCTGCGCTATCACGGGCGGATCGACGACAGCCGCAACGCGGCCAACATCACCTCGCAGGACTTGCGCACAGCGATGGACGCGCTGCAGACGGGCAAGGCGGTGCCCGTAGCGGAAACCAAAGCGTTTGGCTGCACGATCAAGCGAGTGGCCAAGGGATCGTGAGCGGGTACATCCTTACGGCAACGATACGAAGCGCGCGTCCGGCAATTCTTCTGCTGCTCGGTGCCATTCTGGTGTTCAGCGGCAACGGGCGCGCGCAGGCTAAGAAATCGCAGGTCAAACCCTCCACTGCGGACCCTGCAATAATTGAACTCCGCGATTACCAAACGCTCCTGGAAAAACATCGCGGAAAGCCTGTGCTAGTGAATTTTTGGGCAACATGGTGCGAGCCATGCCGGGATGAATTTCCGATGTTGAACGAGCTGACGCGCGCGTATGGGCCGCGGGGCCTTCAGGTGCTGGGCGTCAGTCTGGATGAAGACGTGGACATCAATCTGGTGCGACGCTTCCTGGCCCGCATGAATCCCATCTTCTCCAACTTCAGGAAGAAACCGGGCAAGGACCAGGATTTCATCAACGGCGTGCACGAGAAGTGGAGCGGGGCACTGCCGGCGACATTTTTCTACGATCGGGAAGGACGCATGGCCGCCACGCTCGTCGGCGAGCACGCGCGTGCCGAATTCGAAAAAGTGATACAACAATTGCTGCCAAGTGTCTCGCCCGCCGCTGCGGGAGCCGCCCGCAAGTCCGCGCCCTGAAAGGGAAACTTACATGCTGTTGACACGCGGAAACAAGATCACGTGGCTGGGCCATTCCACATTTGCGATTACGTTGCCGAGCGGAAAAGTGGTGCTGCTCGACCCGTGGCTGACGGAAAATCCCGCCTGTCC
>CAZIWR010000406.1:0-1731 GCA_964542805.1 uncultured Acidobacteriaceae bacterium | reverse complement strand
TTTCTTCTGCTGCCGCTGTGGGCGCTGGCGCTGGCCGCGCTGACACGATGGTTCTGCCGCCGCGAAATCGCTTGCCCTTCGTTCGCTGCGCTCACCGGCATCTACGCCGCGGGCATCGCGCTGCACATTTTTCTCGACATCATCACTTCGTTCGGGACGATGATTTGGGCACCCGCAAGCTACGCGCGCGTTTCCTGGGACCTCGTGTTCATCATTGATTGCGCGCTGACCGCGACCGTGCTGTTACCGCAAGCGGCGGCGTGGGTTTATCGCGAGCGGATTGCCCTGCCGCTGCGCGCGCTGTTTGCGTGGGGACTGTGTTCGCTGGCGGCGTTCGGAGTGCAGTGGCTGGCGCGACGCATGGGGCTGCCGCATTCGCCGTGGATGGTGTCGGTTGTTGCGCTGCTGCTGGCCGCGCTGTTTTTCGCGCCGATGGTGCGGGGCTGGGGCTGCCGCGTGTCACGGCGCGCGTGGTGCCGCGCTGGCGTGGTCGTATTCGCTGCGTACCTTGGTGCGTGTTTTATTGCTAACCGCGCTGCGCTGCGCTTTGTGGAAGATTACGCTGCGCGGGAAAATCTACGCGTGGATGCCATCGCCGCGATTCCCCTGCCGCCCTCGCTGCTGTACTGGTCGGGACTCGTGCGCACTCCCGACGGTGTGCACTTCGCTACCATCCGCCTGTTCGCCCCGCGCGGGCCGAAATTCGGTTTTTCCGGCGACGCCGCAGACAACCCCTTCATTGCCGCCGCCCGGCGCCTCCCCGCCGTGCAGAGCTATTTGCGCTTCGCGCGATTTCCGGTGGTGCGCTTTGTGGAGCGCGGCGGCATCAACGTGGTGGAATTTGCGGACTTGCGATTCTTCGGCCGCACGCGCCGCGGGCCGGAACCGTTCACGTTTCGCGTCACGTTGGATTCCGCCGGCCACGTTCTTTCTTCCGGCTGGGCGGAGTGAAAAAGGCTTGCGCGGCGCAGAAGTACATATTATAATGTACATACAATATTGTGGGCTAGTGTGATGCGCTTTGTCTGGAATGAAAAGAAGAGCCTGCGCAATCGGGCGAAGCACAAGATCGGTTTCGAAACCGCCCAGCTCGTATTCGCGGACCCGTTCGCCCTCAGTATCGTGGATCGCGTCGTGGACGGCGAGGAGCGCTGGCAAACACTGGGAGCTATTGCAGGCGCTGTGGTCGTGCTCGTCGCGCACACCGGGGAAGAAAAAGAGGGCGAAGAAGTGATTCGAATCATCTCGGCGCGAAAAGCGACACCGCGTGAGAGGGAGATTTATGAAAGCCAAGGCCAAAAAACAGATTAGAGAGATTGCCAGTATGATTGCGCTGGCGGACGACCAGATTGACACCTCGGACATCCAGGAACTGCGGGACTGGAGCGGCGCAGTCGTTGGAAAGTTCTACCGCCCCATCAAGGAACCGGTCACCATCCGCCTCGATGCGGACGTGCTGGCGTGGCTGAAATCGCAAGGGCGCGGGTATCAGACGCGGATCAATTACTTTCTGCGCCGAGCCATGTTGGTGAGCGGTGTTCGGCATCGGCGCAGGAAGGCGGGCCGATGAAGGAATCCGGCATAAAGGGCGCAGCAAGCAGCGCCCCTACATACGTTTTCTTTGACGCATATCTGCTTTAGACTTTCGCTCATGCGCATCCTGATTTTCAGCGACATCCACGGGGACACGAAATCGCTGGAGCGCATTCTGGCGACGCCAGCGGACCTGTA
>CAZIWR010000405.1:0-1750 GCA_964542805.1 uncultured Acidobacteriaceae bacterium | reverse complement strand
CCCGCGCCGGTCATGATCTGCACGCACTGCCCCGCGCGCAACGCACCGGTGTACATGCCTCCGGCCTTTACCTCCGCAACCACGTCGAGCGTCACCGGCGCGCGCGCGGTGTCCGCTGCGCGCACAGCGAAGCCGTCGCGGGTGGAGCGGTCGAAGGGCGGGTAGTCGCGGTCCGCGTAGACTTCTTCCGCGAGAACGCAGCCCAGCGCCTGGCCGAGCTCGACGTACGCGCATCGCGGCGCGAGCCGGGCGGCGGCGACGGCTTCGATCACTTTTCGTCGGGCTTCAGCGTACGGAAGAATGGAAGCCTCCGTTAGATCCAAGAGGCAAGCTTGGTGTTCGCAGGAACGATGGTGGCGTCGCGCTCGGGGCCGGTGGAAATCATGCCGATCTCGACGCCCAATTCACCGCTGATGAAGCGCAGGTACTCATTCGCCGCGGCAGGCAGTTTCGCCGGATCGCACACGCCGTAGGTGGACGATCGCCAGCCGGGCAGCGCGTGATACACCGGCGTCACCTGATCGAGCTTCTCGGCCTCCGCCGGCATTTCCGTGACGGGCGTGCCTTTGTACTTGTAGCCCACGCAGACCTGAATTTCCGGCTGCGTGTCGAACACATCGAGCTTGGTCACCACCAGCGATTCAATCCCGTTGATCATCGCCGCGTAGCGCAGCACCATCAGGTCCAGCCAGCCGCAGCGCCGCGGGCGGCCGGTCACCGCGCCGTACTCTTTGCCGCGGTCACGAACTTCCTTCGCATCGAGGTCGGGCATCTCCGTGGGAAACGGCCCGCTGCCGACGCGTGTGGTGTACGCCTTGGTCACGCCGACGACGGCATCGATGCGCGTCGGCGGCACGCCCAGGCCGGTGCAGGCGCCGCCCACGGACGCGCTCGACGACGTGACGTAGGGGTACGTGCCGTGGTCAATATCCAGCATGGTGCCCTGCGCGCTTTCGAACAGCACCGACGCATTTTCATCCAGCGCGCGGTTGAGCAGCGCCGAAGTGTCTGCCACGTAGCCGCGAATGCGGTCGGCCAGCGCCAGCGACTCGTCGAGAATTCCGGCGCAATCCAGGTCCTCGCCGGCGAGCGCGCGATAAATAACATTTTTTTCTTTCAGGAGGGTCTGCATCTTGCTGCGCAGGAGTTCGGGGGCCACCAGGTCGCAGATACGCAGCCCGCGCCGCGCCATCTTGTCTTCGTAGGTGGGTCCGATGCCGCGGGAGGTCGTGCCGATTTTGCCCGCGCCACGCGCCGCTTCCGCGGCTTTTTCCACCTGGCGGTGACACGGAAAAATCACGTGCGCGCGATTGCTCACAAACAGGCGGCCATTCACGTCCACGCCGGCCTTGGCCAGCATGTCAATCTCCGCGACCAGCGCGGCGGGGTCCACCACCACGCCCGCGCCAATGACGGCTTTCTTGCCTGGCCGGAGAATCCCGCAGGGGATGAGCTGAAGTACAAACTTCGTGCCGTCGATGATCACCGTGTGGCCGGCATTGTGCCCGCCGGCGCAGCGCGCGATGTAGTCAAACGTGGCGGACAGGTAGTCCACCACTTTGCCTTTGCCTTCATCGCCCCACTGGGCGCCCACCACGACAATGGATTTCATCCGCTGTTATCCTGCGCCACGACCCCGCAGTTTGGCCGCACGCTGCCCTGCCGTTCCGGACTCTGGTGACAGAAAACTAGGCGTGAGGCTCGAGGCCCAATAACAGATAGTAACCGTTGTGCGCGAAGGAGGCAAGCC
>CAZIWR010000404.1:0-1752 GCA_964542805.1 uncultured Acidobacteriaceae bacterium | reverse complement strand
GGCTCCGCGTCTATCGCCAGCTCGCTTGCGACGACCGCGAAGCCGCCCTGCAAGCCCTGCTGCCGGCGGAGTTCCTCGCCCACGACGCCGATTCCCTCGCCGCGGCCGCCGCCACGCCGGTGGACCCCATTCCGCCCCTGCCCAATTCCCCTGTCGTCGAAGCGATGCAGGATGGCCCCACCGGCCCGTCCTCGCCCTATCCTCTTTCCCTGTTGCCGCCCGACGCTCGCTTGCACAGCAAGCACAGCAAGAAGCGCATCCTCGTCGGCTTGCTGAACGAGCTCGGAAAACCGTCCTCTGCCAATGGCGGCGCCAAGTGAGACGACACGGCTAGGTAGCGCAGCCACTCTTGGCTGCGCCGTCTAAGAAAAGTAGGCAACCGCGCCTGCGCTTCGCCGCGCGGCGGCAAGCAAAACCCTGTGCGAAATCTGTGGCTGGCCTGTGCAGGCTGTGCGAAATGAGTCCGCCTGCGGCGGATGTGCTGCGGCGATGCACAGGGCGTGACTTCCTTGCACGAGCATCCTTGGCGGGTAACTTCCGCGCTGCGCACGCCTTCCGGAGAAATCCGCAATATGCACAGCACCTACGGCTACTACGGTCTTTATATCTATCTAAGAAAGGAATTACGCTTCTTCGGAGCCGTTCGGAGGAAATCTTACTTTCGGACATAGATCGCGCGGGCCCTGGTTTTCCTCACTTTCCACAGCGCGGCTGCGTCTCCGGCCTTTATTGTCCCGGCGAAGTGAAGTAAAGTAGCCGCCGTAGGACAGGCTTTCCAGCCTGTCCACAGTACGGATTGCAGCGCGGCATTCGAGGACACGACACGATGGAATTCAGCGTCAAGAAATTTGATCTCCTGGCGGAACTCAACCTCACGCAGGGTGTGGTCGAGCGCAAGACCACCATTCCCATCCTCTCCAACCTGCTGTGCGAGGCCAAGGGCAGCCGCCTCACCATCACCGCCACCGACCTCGAGATCAGCATCTGCACCGCCTGCGACGCCAAAATCAAAAAAGAAGGCGCGGGCACCATCCCCGCAAAAAAATTGCTCGAGCTCGTCCGCCTGCTGCCGGATTCCGAAATCAAGTTCAGGCTGCTCGATAACCACTGGATGGAAATCATCAGCGACCGCAAGAAATACAAAATGGTCGGCATGTCCCGCGAAAACTTTCCGCAGCTCGCGCCCGCCCCGCACCCGCTGGTGAAAATCCCTGCAAAAATTCTCTCGGCGATGATTGCGCGCACCGCGTTTGCCATCTCCACCGAAGAGTCGCGCTACACGCTGAACGGCGCGCTGCTGGTGCTCAAGCCGGAAAGCGCGGTAATGGTGGCCACGGACGGGCACCGCCTGGCGCTGGTCGAGACCGCGCACAAATTCGACGGGCTCAACGCCGAGGTGCGCGTACTCGTGCCGCGCAAGGCCATGATGGAAGTCCAGCGGCTGGCCGCGGAGGCCGGCGAAGACGCGCAGGTGGACTTCGCGCGCGACGACACGAATTTGTATTTCCAGTTCGGCGGGCGCCTGCTGATTTCGCGCCTGCTCACCGGGCAGTTCCCCAACTACGAGGCTGTGCTGCCGCGCGAGAACGACAAAAAAATTACGCTCGACCGCAACGAATTGAACGACGCGGTGCGCCGCGTCTCGCAACTCGCCGACCAGCGTTCGCACGCTGTGAAAATGGCGCTCAGCAAAGACGGCGTGGAAATTTCCTCCTCCAGCCCGGAGTACGGCGAGGCCAAGGAAACCATCGA
>CAZIWR010000403.1:0-1764 GCA_964542805.1 uncultured Acidobacteriaceae bacterium | reverse complement strand
GGGCGGTCGTACCAGAAATGCACGCCGGTGATGGGCGAAGTCTTCACGCTGCGAAGATTCGAAAACATCGGCTCGCGGTTCACAAATTCCGGAGGCAGCAGTTCCAGCAAAGTGTCCTGCGGGACCGAAGAAATATAGAAATCAGCAGAGAGTTCGGTGCCGTCGTCTAGACGCAGGGACGCCACGGCGTCGCCCGCCACGCGGATTTCGCGGATGGCGGCGCGGGTGCGCACTTCACCGCCACGGCGCATAATCGCCTCGCGGCAGCCGTCATACAGCTCGGCAAGCGGCACCGATGGAATGCCCACCTCGAAGCCGCGACGCGTGGAGAGAAATCCTTTCCAAAACACTTCGATGCCGTATCGGGCGTCCGTTCGCACCAGTTCTTCATTGAGCGCGCTGACCAGCACCACCTGCCAGAAACGCGTGATGGCGCCGTCCGTCTGGCCGTGTTTCTTCAACCACTCGAGCATGGAGAGGCCGGCCGCATCGGCGGGGCGCCCGCCGCTGCGCGCAATGGCCAGCATGGCGCGGCCGATGGCGTATTTGTCCGCCCAGGTAAGCGAGGGAAAAAGCGTAAACGATGGGCCGAGATGCAGGGGCGGCGGGAGCGGCGAGGATTCGATCACGCTGCGGCGGCCGCGTGTGTCCACGAAAAAAAGCCGGTTGTAATAGCGGATTTTCTCCGAGGCGCCCACGCGGCGGTAGAAATCATCGAGGTTCGTGCAGCAACCCAGCGTGACGTGCTGGCAGTTGTCCACGTGGCTGCCGTCGGGCAGCCAATAGGATGTGGCGCGGCCGCCGAGGTGCGGGCGGCTCTCCAACAGGCGGACGCGGCAGCCGGCCTCAGCCAGCGCGACGGCCGAGGAGAGTCCCGCGAGACCCCCGCCGATGATGATCACGCTCCTGGAATCCATGTTCGGAACTCCACCAGCCGAGCCGCGCGCGCAGCATCACCCAGACTTTGTACGCGGTGGAGAGGCGCACTTTGCCCGGGGCGAAGACGTCGTACCCGCGCGCTTCGATTTCTGCAAGGATGCCGCTGTAAATTCGCGCCAGCGCCCACAGCGCGGGCCGGCTGTCTTCGTCAATCAGCCGAAGCAGCTCTCCACCCTCCTCGTAGAACTGCCAGGCGCGCTCCGCTTCAAAAGCGAGCAGCTCGCGCAGGGGCGGCGTCACCGGGCCGCGCAGATCCTCCGCGCGGCAGCCAACGCGGTGCAAATCTTCCTGGGGCAGATAGACGCGGTCCATTTCGAGGTCGGCGCGGACGTCGCGCAGGATATTCGTCAACTGGAAGGCGATGCCAAGTTTTTCGGCGAGCTCCAGCGCACGCGGGTCGCGGAAGCCGAAGACGTGCGTACAGCACAAGCCCACCGTGCCGGCCACGCGGTAACAATACCCGCGCAACATTTCAAAAGTCGCGTAGGAGGCGATGCTCAGGTCCATCTCTGTGCCGGAGATGAGGTCGTGCAGATAGCGGGCCGGAATGTTATAGCGCGAGACGGCGTCGTGGAACGCAGGCATGGCAGGATTGCCTGAATAATCGCCGACGAGCGCGCGGTCCAATGTGGCGCGCCATGCGGTCATGCGCTCGAGTTTGGCAGAGACTTCGCCGGGCGTGTCGGAAATATCGTCGGCGTGGCGCATGAATGCGTACAGCGCGCAGAGGGCGTCGCGCTTGTGGCGCGGCAGAAGAAAAATGGCAAAATAAAAATTGCGCGCGGCGGCGCGTGTGATGCGGCGGCAGTAAGAGTAGGACTGCGC
>CAZIWR010000402.1:0-1772 GCA_964542805.1 uncultured Acidobacteriaceae bacterium | reverse complement strand
AATATTCGGTGCCGTGGACGTCGTTGTCCATCGTCTTGGGCACGGCGATGAGCGGGACGCCCTTGGTGGAAAGAACCTGCGCATAGCTGAGCGTGTCGTCGCCGCCGATGGGGATCAGGTAGTCCAGACCGAGGCGGGCGATATTGTCGAGCACGATGGGAGTGAAGTCGAAATAGTTTGCGTCCACGCGCAGTTTTTCCAGTTGTGCCGGTGCCACGTGCGCGGGCGTTTTTCCCTGTTTGATGCGGATGGGATTGGTGCGCGAAGTGTGCAACACGGTGCCGCCGGAACGGTCAATGCCGCGCGTGTTGAGGCGATCGAGCGGGCGCAGATAAAAGGCGTCGAGGTCGGCGCCGGGCTTCATGTGCGTCAGGCCCTCCCAGCCGCGGCGGATGCCGACGACCTCGAAGCCGAGCTCGGTGGACTTGTACACCACGGACTTGATAACGGAATTGAGGCCGGGGACGTCGCCGCCCCCGGTGAGAATGCCGATGCGGCGGACCTTGGACATGTGCGAAACCTCAACAGGCGCAACTGTTCATTGTAGCAGACGGTGTCCGGTGCGGGGTTTTGGGCGAAGCGAAATCAGTAGTCAGAAAAGAGAGGAACTACTTGGTTGGCTCGTCCTGCTCGGGGACGCCGAGGGCCTGGATCTGAATAGAGCGCTCGCGGGGGCCGTCGAGCTCGGCGAGGATCACCGACTGCCAGCCGCCCAGCGCGAGCTGGCCGTTGCGCACGGGCAGCGAAAGCGTGTGGCCCAGCAGCATGGCGCGGAGATGCGAGTCGGCGTTCTTGCGTTCGCACTCGGAAAGTTTTGGGTCGTTGTGGCGCCAGTAGTCGAAGCGGCTGACGATTTTTTCGAGGAAGGACTTCATGTCGTCGAGCAGGGCCTGCTGAAATTCGTTGATGAACAGCGCGGTGGTGGTGTGCAGCGATTGCACGATGAGGAAGCCGGCCTTGAGGCCGTTCTTCTTGATCAAGTCGTTCAGGTCGCGGGTGATGTTGATGAGCTCAAGGCGCTCGCGGGTGGTGTACATCAGCGTTTCGAGGACGAGCTGGAGCGCGGCCGTGGGACGCACTTCGGGCATGATCTTCAGGGACTTCGCAGGCGCGCTGCTCATGGATGTGCTCCTTCTCAACACCGCGGTCTTTCGACGGAGTGTCAATTATAGGGCCGCGCAACGCCGCGCGTCCAATGCAAATTTCGGCGGGATGTTTCAATCCATTCAAAAGCAATGAAACCACCGATAAACGCGGAGGCCGCGGAGACGTGTTTTCAGCAGCAGCGGGAGATGGTGGAATAGCGGCGGCGGAGCGAGTCGAGGAAAAATTCTTCGCGGGACATCACGGGCAAAGCGGCGCCGCGGCAGGAGCGGAGATAGTTTTCGTAGGCGGCGTCGCCGGAAACTTGGCGGAACCACCACCACAGAAATTTCAGATTTGAAATTTGCGATTTCAAACTCATCAGTCTCCTTCCGCCCAACGCGTGGCCACGTAGGGCGTTTCCTGCAATACAGCTTTCTTGCGGCCGCTGAGAATGCGGAACCATTCGATGAGCGCTTCGAAGAGCAGCACCAGCACCATCACGGCGAGCACCGCGGTGACCGCGGCGTCCAGCTTGTTGTTGAAAATGAGGCGCTGGGTAAAGCCGATACGCTCGGGCGCAATCGTGCCGCCGGCAAGCTGTTGGGTGAGCTCCGCGGCGGCGGCCAGGAATCCGATGCGCGGGCTGGCATGGAAAATCTTCTGGTAGCTGGCGGTCATGGTGACGG
>CAZIWR010000401.1:294-1795 GCA_964542805.1 uncultured Acidobacteriaceae bacterium | reverse complement strand
GCTCGGCGCGAGCGGATTCATCGGGCGCTGGGTGGCGCGCGCGCTCACCGCGGCCGGAGCAACGCTCGTGCTGGTGGATCGGGACGCCAAGCGCGCGGAAGCAATCTGCAACGCCTATGAGATTCGCGGCGAATTTCTCGCAGCGGACCTCGCAGCGCCGGGCACGATGGAACAGCTCTTAAGCCACGCGCGGCCGGACATCACTTTCAATCTCGCCGGCTACGGGGTGGATTCCGCCGAGCGGGATGCTGCGCTGGCCGAAGCCCTCAATACAGATCTTGTGGGCGAAGTGGCGCGCGCGGTTGTCGCGCAGCCCGCAACGGATTGGTGCGGGCAGCGATTGGTGCATGTCGGCTCCGCCGCGGAATATGGAAACGTGGACGGGACGGTGAGCGAAAGCTCGCCGGAAAATCCGCACAGCGAGTACGGACGAACGAAACTCGCCGGCACGCACGCATTGGCGGCCGCGATAAAAGCGAGCGGATTGCGCGCAGTGTGCGCGCGGCTATTCACCGTATACGGCCCGGGAGAACACCCCGGCCGACTGCTGCCTTCGTTGCTCGACGCGGCGCGCACGAAAAAAGTGCTGCCACTGACCGCCGGCGAGCAGCGGCGTGATTTTGTTTACGTCGGCGAAGTGGCCGAAGGGCTGCTGCGCTTAGGCTGCGTCGAAGGGCCGATGCCCGCAGTGGTCAATATCGCAACGGGAATGCTGACCAATGTGCGCGCGTTTGCGGAATGCGCGAGCGATCTGCTGCGCATGGCGCCGGGACAACTCCAGTTTGGAGCGCTACCCTATCGCGGCGACGAGCTGCGGCAGGGGCCGGTGACAACGCGCTTGCTGGAACAATGCACAGAATGGAAGCCTACGTTGGCCGTGCGAGACGGCATTCGCGAGACCATCGCCTTCGAATCGCGAAGGTGTGGAGTGATTGCTTGATGGCCCGGGAAACTAAAGTGCCTGCCCTATCGCTGGTGATGCCCTGTTACAACGAGGCGGATTGCCTGCGGCAGACCGCGGGAGAACTCCTCAGCGCGTTCGCGCAAGCGCAGATCCCGATGCAATTGGTGCTGGTGGAAAACGGCTCGCTGGACGGCACCGGCGCCATCATTGACGAGTTCATCGCCGAGGGGCAGCCGGTAACGAAAGTCCTCGTGCCGGTGAACCAGGGATACGGGAACGGCGTGCTGGAAGGCTTGCGGCGGTGCGAAGCGCCGCTGGTGGGAATGCTCTGCGCGGATGGACAGGTGTCTGCCGAAGAAGCAGTGGCCACGTACAAGCAGGCGCGAGCCTCGTCACAGCCCACGCTGGCCAAAGTCCGCCGGCGTTTCCGCAAGGATAGCTGGCGGCGAAAACTGGTTTCGGTGATTTACAATTCGGTGATGCAGATTTCGTTTGGCTGGCTGGGCTCGATTGACCTGAACGGAAGCCCGAAAGTGATGCCGCGAGACGTGTACGAGGCCATGGACCTGAAATCCAAGGACTGGTTCCTGGATCCGG
>CAZIWR010000401.1:0-284 GCA_964542805.1 uncultured Acidobacteriaceae bacterium | reverse complement strand
ATCATGATCAAAGCAAGATATCTGGGCGTGCGGGTATTCGAGCACGACGCGGAAGGGCTCTCGCGGCGGGGCGGAAAATCGACCGTCCGTTACGCCACCATCTTGAATTTTCTGCTGAACATTGCGCGCTACCGCTTCGGCGGCGAGCTGCGCGAGTGGAAAAAATCGGCACGGCGGGCCGCATGGATGCAGCGCGCGGCAAGCGCTGCGTCGCCGGACGCAGCGGGCAAGCTGCGCACATGAACCCTCCCCCCGAAACACGCGCGGCCCATCAGCTGATGACG
>CAZIWR010000400.1:0-1799 GCA_964542805.1 uncultured Acidobacteriaceae bacterium | reverse complement strand
GAAACGTAGCGCCAGATTTGAAAGCGGTCGCGGCGGTCAATGCCCCAGCGCTTGATGGCCTGGAAGCCGAAGCCGGTCATCAGCACGGTGTAGAGCACGGTGTACCAAAAGGTTGCCGGGCGGCCGAGAAAAGAAAAAAACTGAAAGCCCCAGTGACGGAAGGGCCAGAACTCCTCGCCGGCGCCAGGCGATTTGACGCCGTAAATCGTGTACCACGCCAGGAACGACACACCGAGCCACGCGTAACGGTCGCCGCGCCAGCCGAGCGCAATGAGCGCGGTAAGCGACACCGCCGTCAACAGCGCGCCCGCAGCGGGAGGCACCGCGCTGAAGGGTATTCCGGCGACATCCCTCGAGTGGCCGCCGAAAAACCACAACCCGAGAAGCAGGGCGAAGGAAAGCGCTGCGGCGCGCAGGAGGCTGCCGCTCCACTCGTTTTCCATGCGCATGCCCAGCGACTTGAGAAATTTGACGGGCAGCTCCGCGCCGATGAGCACGAAAGCGTAGTCGCACGGCACCGTGCGGGGCTCGCGGTGGCCGCCGCGATCGATCTGCAGCGCAACGGTTTTCCCAGAAAATTCCTTTACATGTGAATTGAAAATCAGCTCGATGCGTTTTTGCGCGACGGCTTCGTTCAGCTTGCGCTCGTTGTCCTTGAAGATGCGCGCGAGTTCGCTGCCGCGGTAGGAGAGGCGCACGCGGTTCTGCTCAGCGAGCACCAGCGCGGCTTCCACGGCGCTGTTGCCGCCGCCGACGACGAGAATGTCCTTGTCGTGATAATGCCGTGGGCTGTAGAGGCGGTGATAGACGCCCTCGCGCTCTTCGCCGGGAACGCCAAGCTTGCGCGGGTTGCCGCGCTGGCCGGTGGCGAGAATCACGCGCCGCGCGCGGTACTCGCCTTTTTCGCTGCGCACGACAAAGCGGCCGTCGCGCTGCTTTTCGAGCGAGACCAGTCCTTCCTCGGTGCGGATCTCCAGCCGGTTCTCGCGGACGATCTGGTGCCAGCGCGCAATCAGGTCTTCCTTGCGCGCGCCGTCGAGCCACAGCTTTCCTTTCGGCGGCGAGGAATCCGGCTCGGCGTAGACCCATTTGCCGTCGGGAAAATCCTCGATGGTGTTGGCAATTTTGTTTTTTTCGAGCACCAGCGCGCGCAGGCCACGCTCCTGCGCCGCCAGCGCGGCATTCAGCCCCGCCGCGCCGCCGCCGGCAATGAGCAGGTCATACACATTGGCGTCGCCGGACTTCGCATCGGGCTTTTGCGCGATGTGCTCTATCACCTCGACACCCTGAGCCATGGCCATCTTGATCACCGGCGCGCCGGCGAGATCGCCGATGACGTAGAGCCCGGGCACGCTGCTTTCGAAATGCGCGCGCAGTTCGGGGCGGCGCGTGGGCATGTCGCCGCTGCCCAGGATGCCGTCGATGCGGTGTTTGATCTTGTTCAGCATTTTTTGCTTATCGCGCTCCGCCTGCGCGCCGCGCCTCGGACACGAAGCGCGGCGTCAGCTTTCCTCCGCAGCCGATGCACTGCGCTGCGGCCGGGTGATTCATCGCGCCGCATCCAGGACACGCTTCCGGCGAAGAGGTCGCAGCGATTCTTCGCAAGCCGGGCGGCACGCCCGCGGGCGCGTCCATTTTCTGCTTCGGTCGCGTGAGCAGATAGAGATAGCCGGGCAAAGTGAGGATGAAGCCCACGCCGAACCAGGCGAGCGCCCGATTTCCGGTTTGCAGTGCGCGGTGCGCCGCGAGCGCGCCGAACACGAGCCCGGCCACCACGTACAGCCCGGCCCAGAACCACA
>CAZIWR010000399.1:0-1833 GCA_964542805.1 uncultured Acidobacteriaceae bacterium | reverse complement strand
GTTGCGCGAGCGGGACCAGAAATCAGCGGGAAGGCCCAGCTCAACGTCCTCCAGCGCACCGCATCGCGTGCAGATGAGGTGCTCGTGGGGGTCGGCGACAGAATCGAAGCGGCTGGCATCGTCGCCGAATTGCAACTCGGCGATGAGGCCTTTGCTGGTGAGCCAGTTGAGCGCGTTGTAGATGGTGGCGAAAGAGACGCCGGGGCGACGACGGCGCACCATGCGGTAAACTTCCGCGGCCGTGGGATGATAACGGCGCGCACGCAAGGCATCCAGGACGGCCGCGCGATGCGGGGTGAGATGCAAGGAAGCTGAATGTGGAGTGGTATGAGGCACGACGGATTCCTCCTCTCGGTCAGCGATCCGACTTCCGCTCTCCGAGATCCCGATGATGGCGAGCGACGCTCTAGCCATGAGCCGAAGCAAGAATCATTCTAAGTCGCGGCGATTCGCAAAACAAGACTATTTTATCTTTTATTGGCGCGAGGATCGGCCTGCGACAAGCACAAGCAAACGGGCTTAGCCGTGGCAGGCGCGCGCGAGCTGGCGGCGGAACTGGGCCAGGTCGAGGCGATGCTTGGCGACCTTGCGCTCGCCGAGGAAAATGATGGGGACGTCCACGTCGTAAAGCGCGCGAAGCGATTCGTCGGCATCGATGTCCACCTCGCGCAAGCGGGCGCCGAATTCGCGCAGCAGCGGTGCCATCTGCGCTTTGGCTTCTTCGCAGAGATGACAGCCCTTGCGGGTGTACAGCGTGACTTCGATTTCAGGCGAGGTCTTCATGTGGCATTCGAGGCGCACTCGCTATGTTACATCAGCCAAGCCCTCAGGTCAGACCGAAGCCGCAAGCGCGGCTTCGGTCGGGACCTGCGCTACAATGACAATGCAGGCGATCCCGAGGCGCGGGACAGGGCGGACATCGAAGAGTCTGACGAGGGGAGGCGAGATGGGTCGTGTGGTGGCGCTGGTGGAGGACATCTTCTTCCTCGCAAAGATAAAGGAAACGGCCAAGCAGGCGGGCGTGGCGCTGGAAACGGCGGGAACCTCCACAGCGCTAGCGGAAGCGGCGAAAGGGGAGGCGACTTCCATGCTGATCGTGGACTTGAATGCACGCGGTAGCATCGAAGCCATTGAAATGCTCCACGCGGCGGGAAACACGCTACCGGTGATCGCGTTTTTTTCGCATGTGCAGGCGGAGCTGGCAGAGCGGGCGCGGGTGGCGGGATGCGAGCAGGTGATGCCGCGGTCGAAGTTTACGCGGGAGCTGGCGGAGATTTTGACGAGAGCAAAAGCAAAATGATTGGTGATTTGCGGGCAAACCGCCCGCGGAAAAGATGAGTGATTGCTGCAGAAAAACGGACAAGTCGAAATGGAATATCACAAGGTCGAAAAAAACTTTTGCGTAGTTCTTGCTCTTTCGCTTTTGTTTTTTAGCGTGGATGTCCTGGCGCAAACGAAAGAGACGGCAGAGGAGAAGCCGTCCGCGGCGCTGGCGAGCGCGCTGGCGGCGGCGTGCCGGCAGAATGAAACGATCTTCCTGCGGTACCAAACGTCGGAGAATTCTATTGCGTTCCGGAAGCTGACGCCGAGCCAGAAAAGCGATCTGATGAAGCGGATTGTGCAGACGGCTGATGCGGGACGCCCGCTGCTTTCCGGCGGCGCGGAAGGCCGCACGGTGTTGCGCTGCGAGACCACCGGAAAAACCACGGAGCTGCGGTTTGGCGCGGAGCGCATCCAGGAGAACGTGGCGTTTGTGCCGGTGGAGGCAACGGGCGGACAAAGCGCCGAATTTGGAATGGTGCGCGAAGGCGGCGGCTGGAAGATGCTTTCGGT
>CAZIWR010000398.1:0-1897 GCA_964542805.1 uncultured Acidobacteriaceae bacterium | reverse complement strand
GGCGTGAAGATTGCCTTCGGCACCGACGCGGGCGGGTTTGACTGGACGAAACTCCACCAGGCGCGAGAATTCCAATACTACGTGGACTACGGCATGACGCCGATGCAGGCGATTCAGTCGGCGACGTCGGTGGCGGCGGCGCTTCTCGGGTGGGGCGACCGGCTGGGAACAATCGAGGCAGGGAAAATCGCGGACATCGTGGCTGTCTCCGGCGATCCATTGGCGGACATCAGCGAATTGCAGCGGGTGAAGTTCGTGATGAAAGACGGGGTGGTTTACAAAAAAGAGTAGCAGAGAGGAAGAGGAATCCACAGATTACACAGATTCTTGAAATCCAAGACAAACGCGGATGAACGCGGATAGAAAGTTGCAGAGTGGCAGAGTATCAGGGTGGCAGAGTTTAAGAGGCGCAAGATTTCCGCACAAAAGTGGGCGCTGCGTGGCCTAAAGCCGCGCGGCGGTCGATGCCGGGCGGACTTCACGCTCGATCGTACGCGAGAGTTCGTCCTGGGCGACTTCCAAATCAAAGGCCGCCTGGAGATTCAGCCAAAAGCGCGGGGTGGTGTTGAAATAGCGTGCCAGGCGCAATGCGGTGTCCGGAGAAATTCCGCGGCGTTCATGGACGATTTCCGCAACCCGCGTCACCGGGACGTGAAGTTCAAGCGCCAGCTTATTCATGCTCAGCCGCAACGGCTTCATGAAATCTTCGCGCAATACCTCGCCGGGATGAATGGGCGGAAGCAACTTTTCAGATTTGGGCATAAACCCTCCTAGTGATAATCCACGATTTCGACGTCGTAGGCGTCGCCGTTGCGCCAACTGAAGCAAATACGCCAGCGGTCATTGATGCGAACGCTGTACTGCCCCTTGCGGTCCGCGCGCAAAGCCTCGAGCCGGTTGCCGGGCGGGGAAGCCAAATCGCGCAACGCGGTGGCGCTGTCCAATTGGCGCAACTTGCGTTGCGCCACGCGCTCGAAGCCGCGAAAGCGCTTGAGGCTCTGCCGAGCGTAGAGCTGTGCGGTCTCTTCCGAACGGAAGGACTTGATCACACGTCCATGATATAACGTTAAGCGTTACATGTAAAGCGAGCAAAAGCACCGGCTGGAAGCCGGCGTTACAGGGATTGCGCGAGGGAGCGGAGGTCGCGGGCCATGTCCGCGGCGGACTGGTAGCGGTCGTCGCGGGATTTGGCGAGGGCTTTGTCCACGATGGCCACGAGCTGCGCGGGCGGGTTGGGCACGTAGTGATCGAGCGGCTCGGGCTTGGCGGCGACGATTTTCACCAGCACGGTGGCGATGTTGGGCTCGCCGAAGGGCGGCATGTAGCAGAGGAATTCGTAGAGCACAGCGCCGAGGCTGAACACGTCGGCGCGGTGGTCGGCTTTTTCCCCTTTGACTTGTTCGGGCGCCGGGTAGCGCAGCTTGGCGATGAAATACTGCGTGGGGGATTGCTGGCCGGGCGCGGGATCGAGCACGCGGCAGAGATGAAAGCCGTGCAGCTTCACCTGGCCGCCATCGGTGAGGACAATTTCTCGCGGCATGAGCGTGCGATGGGTCATGCCGGCCTTGTGAGCGCAGTCCAGCGCGTCGGCCACCTGCGCGATGATTTCGAGCTTCTGCTTGAGCGGCATCTCCCGCTTTTCCTCGATGACGGTGCGGAGATTGGTGCCGTCGAGCGGCTCGACGGCGATGTGAAAGTGCCCGGCCTCGCCGCCGGCGTCGAGAAAACGCACGATGTTGGGATGCTGAAGAGTCTTGAGGGCGTCGCGCTCGTTGGTGAAGAGGCGCTCCTGCTCGCGCGAGGGCAGCGTAGTGGCGATCAACTTCAGAGAGACGCGCTGGCCGGTGCGGTTGTCGGTGGCATGGTACAGGTCTTCCCAGCGGGTCTCATAAACGCG
>CAZIWR010000397.1:0-1897 GCA_964542805.1 uncultured Acidobacteriaceae bacterium | reverse complement strand
CGAGCGGAAAAGTGGTGCTGCTCGACCCGTGGCTGACGGAAAATCCCGCCTGTCCGGAAGCACAAAAATCGCCGGCGCGGGTGGACACGATGCTGATCTCGCACGGACACGGCGACCACCTAGGTGACGCAGTGACGCTGGGAAAGAAATTCAAGCCGCAAATTGCATGCAACTATGAAATTTACCTGTGGCTGGCATCGAAAGGCTTGGAGAACATCAGTCCGATGAACAAGGGCGGGACACAACGCCTGGGCGAAATCGAAGTGACCATGGTAGACGCAAAACACTCCAGCGGAATCGAAGACGACGGCAAGGTCGTTTACGCGGGAGAGCCAGCGGGATTTGTAGTGCGGTTGCCCGGCGGGTTAACGATGTATCACGCGGGCGACACGGCCGTGTTCGGCGACATGAAATTAATCGGAGAACTTTATGAGCCGGAACTGGCGTGCCTGCCCATTGGAGACTTGTTTACCATGGGGCCGCGCGAGGCGGCGAAAGCCATTCGGTTGCTCAACGTGCGGCACGTGATCCCGATGCATTACGGGACGTTTCCCGTGCTCACAGGAACGCCAGCCACCCTGCGCAACATTACGCAGGATATTCTGGGACTGGAAATCCACGCCTTGAAACCGGGGGAAACGTTAGACTAGCGCGCTCAAGCGGGATCCATGAAAAAAAAGAAGAACGCCATCATAGATGCTGCAGTGGAAAAGTATCTCTACGGCCTCCTCCCCGCACGCGATGCGGTGCTGCGGGAAATGGAGCGGCTGGCGAAGAAAAAGAACATTCCCATCGTCGGGCCGGCGGTGGGACGGCTGCTGGCGCTGCTGGTGAAGGTATCCGGCGCGAAACGCATTTTCGAGATGGGTTCGGCGATCGGGTACTCGACGATCTGGCTGGCGCGGGCGGCTGGGCGCAGCGCCGAGATTTTCTACACCGACGGCAATCCTGCGAATGCAGAAAAAGCCAAAGGATACTTCCGGCGCGCGGGGGTCGGCCGCAGAATCACAGTGCTGGTGGGCGACTCGCTCAAGTTGCTAGATCGCGTGCCGAAAAAGTTTGATTTAGTTTTTATTGACGTGGACAAGCACCAGTATCCGGCGGCTTTGCGCAAAGCACTGCCGCGACTGCGGCGAGACGGGCTGCTGGTGACGGACAACACGCTGTGGAGTGGGCGCGTGACTCGCAAGGCAAGAGATGCGGCGACGCGCGGGATTCAAGAATTCAATCGCCGTACATACCATTCGAAAGCGCTCTTCCCTGTTCTGATTCCGTTGCGCGATGGCGTAACCGTCTGCCAAAAACTCTGAGCCGAATTCCTTCCTTGCCTCAGCGCGCACGGAAAAGACTCCGGACGAAAAACAAAACGTTTGCGGGACGTTCCGCAAGGCGGCGCATAAAATAGGGAAACCACTCGGTGCCGTAGGGGATGTACACGCGCATGCGGAAGCCGTCACGGACAAGCTGTTGCTGCAAATCCGTGCGAATGCCGTACAACATCTGAAATTCGAACGCATCCTTCCCGATTCCCTGCTTCGCAGCAAAATCCACTGTAGCGTCAATCATGCGCGGATCGTGCGTGGCAATACCGTGATAGATGCTGCTGGGCAGCAGAAGCTGCATCAAGCGGACATAGTTTTGGTCCACATCCTCTTTTTTTGGAAATGCGATGGATGCCGGCTCACGATAGGCGCCTTTGCAAAGCCGGATGCGGCAGCCGATGGCAAGAAGATCCCGGATGTCCTGCTCGCTGCGGTAGAGATAAGCCTGAATGACGGTGCCGACGCGGTCGTACTTCGCGCGAGCGCGCTTGACGAGCGCGATGGTGCGCGCTGTGTAGGACGAGCCCTCCATGTCAATGCGGAGGAAGTTGCCGCGACTCGAGGCGCGGTCCACA
>CAZIWR010000396.1:0-1926 GCA_964542805.1 uncultured Acidobacteriaceae bacterium | reverse complement strand
CGGCCTGGTCGCTGGGGATCGTCGGCGTGGTGCTGCTGGTGGCGATGGTGGCATCGCTGGCGGCCACCCGTGCGGAAAAGCGCGCGCTCCGGAAATCGCGCCCTGCCGGGGAGTAAGATGCCTGCATTGAACCATGCGATCGCCCAACTCGCCTCGGAGGATGCCGCGGAGCGAAGGCTCGCCGCATCCTGGCTTTACATAGAAGGATGCATGCTGGCAGACTCCGCAACTCGTGCGTTGTACGAAGACCCGGACTTCGCGCCATTGCTCCTGAAGCCAACTACGGTGGGCATCGCCGTCCATCCCATCACGTTTGAGAATATCCGCAGAGCAAACGGAACGCCGCGGCTGGCGGAAGTGCCGCCGGACCAGGACGCGCAGGAATTTGAACTTCATTTGGGGGAAGCGCACTTGGATATCCTCACCACGCGTCTGCTGGGCGCGAGCGGCGCGATTGCAAAATTCCTGGATGAATTCGGAGAAGGGATTCAGCAAGTGGAGTACTTCGTGAAAGACGTGGACCGCGCCATGCAAATTTTGCGCGAGCGCTTCGGCGTGCAGCCCATCTATTCGCAGGCCCGCGCCGGCGCCGACGGCACACGCGTCAATTTTTTCCTCGCCTCTACGCCGGAAAACAAGAAAGTGCTGATCGAGTTGGTCGAGACTTCCTGAAGTTCGGCAAGCCTACGGCGATTGCTGCCAAACAAGCGGGGAGACGAGGCCGACGGATTTGAGAATGGGCACAGCTTCCTTTTCATTAGCCAGTCGGGGAATGCCGGGCGATTCGATGACCACGGGCAGAGCCTCCGCCTTTTCGAGTTTTGCGCCGGAAAACGTGAGCCGCGCCAGCAATGCGGTGCGCGTGGCCGGCGGATCGTTCTGCCAGAAAACAAAATTCCCCAACGAATAAAAAATCCAGCCGCCGGCGTACGCCTCCACGCGCTGCGGCACGTGCGGGTGATGCCCGAAGACCGCGGTGGCGCCGGCGTCGATGGCCGCGCGCGCAAACTCCTGCGTCTCGCGCGCCACATTGCGCGAGTACTCGGCTCCGTCGTGCAGCGAGACCAGCACCACGTCCGCGCGGGCCCGCGCGGCGGACACGTCGCGGCGCATCTGCGCGGGATCGCGCCCGGCAATCACCGCGTTCTTCGCGCCGGGCGCATCGTTGCGCGGTGCGTAGGAATAGCCGAGAAATGCGAAGCGCACGCCATAGCGAATCACTATGGCGCCCGCATGCGCGTCGTCGTAACGCAGAGCGGCGCCTACCGCCGCAATTTTCGCTTCGCGCAGGCGGGCGAGGCTGAACTCCATGCAAGCGTTGCCGCCGTCGCTGAAATGGTTGTTGGCCACGGCGACCACGTCGAAGCCGGCGAAGACCAGGCTTTCCACCCCACGCGGCAGAACACGGAAGATCATCCCTTCTTTCGTGTAGGGCGGCTGCTCGCAGAACGGCCCTTCCAGATTTCCGAAAGCGATGTCAGCGGCGGAAAGCGCCGGTGCAATCGCGGCAAAAGGAAGCGTGTAGTCGCCCGAGCGCTCCATGCGCTCGCCGAGCGCGCGCGCGAGGAGAATGTCGCCCCCAGCGACGACTGTAATCCGTGGCGGAGCCTGCGGTGGCACGGGCGGCGGCGCCGGCGCGCAGCTCGCCAGGCAGAGCAAGACGACTATCGCGAGCGCACGGCATGTAGAAGCCCAAGCAGGCAAGGTCCGTTCCTCAGAGGCGGAGAGTGTAGCGCAGCCCGGTCAGCTTTGTGCAGAGTGCTGGCGGATAGCGTTTCCTCAAGCCGTCCGGTTTCGCGGTGCGTTAACACTTGCACTCCCGCGGCGTCTCTCCCTGTGTAGCAGGAAACCAAATTCACGTGAGGTGAGCTCATGATTCGCACGCCGCGAAATCGGATCCGGATTGCTCTTTCTGTTCTTGCGGTA
>CAZIWR010000395.1:0-1934 GCA_964542805.1 uncultured Acidobacteriaceae bacterium | reverse complement strand
GACGAAGCGACAACGAAGACACGGCGTGGAATAGTGCAGTGGATTACCGGCGGAGTCTGCTGGGCGGACGGCTGACCACGTCCTATTCCACGGGCGTATACCGCTTCGAAAACGGCGGGGCGGAAACTTCTTCGCAGGGACATTCGGGAACGATTGTTTTTTCCAAGGCGGGGCGCGGCTGGGAACACTTCGGGACGTTTCAGTATTCGACGTCGGAAATCGAGAGCCTGCTGCCCGGGCACCTGGACATGCTCAGCGCCGAATTCGGCACGAGCGGAATGCTGCGTGGCTGGCGGATGATCAGCACCTTTCGTTATGAAAAGTCGGACTCGATCTTCAACACGCAAGCGGAAAACCAGCGGCGCATGGTGCGTGTGTCGCTCACAAAGCGCCGGCTGCAATTCGGGGCGAGCTTTCAGTCGGGGAGCGGCCTTTCCATCGTGTCCATCTCCGGAGTGCAACCGGCAACGGGCCCGCCAGCGGTGGTGGCGGGGAGCGGATTTGAACGGCTGCTGATTCCCAGCGAGAGCTTTTCGCTCTCTTTTTCCGGGTCGTACCAGATCGGAAGACGGACGACGTTTAACGGCAGCTGGTCCAAGATGAATTACAGCACGGTGCAGGCGGGGATCGAGCGAGAAAACCAGCTCGACCAGTTGAACTTTCACGTGCGGCACTGGTTCCGCCAGCTGGACTGCCGCGCGGGCTACCGGCGCTATCACCAGAAATTGTCCGCGGGCAGCGGGCTGTACAACGCCAACACGGTGTACTTCCAGGTGAGCAGGCATTTCAATGTCTTCTGAGCAGAAAACGTATCCACGAGCGGCGCGCGCAGGAGTGTCGCTGTTGGTGGCATTTTTGCTGCTGAGCCAGGTGAATGCTCTGGGCGGCGGGGCCGAGCGCAAGGCCAGCAACTCAGCGAACCAAGTCCCCGCACTGATCTTGGACGGAGGGCGGCGGCTGGAGTTTGTGCGCGCGATTTCCGCGGAGACAGAAGTAAGGGCCAAGCGATCGGTGTGGAAGAGAATTGTGGACCTTGTGGCCGGGCCGCCAGAATTCCACCGCTTGGTACGACCCTACGGCATCGCCCTCGATTCTCTGGGCCGCGTGATTGTGAGCGACCCGGGAGTGCCCGCGGTCCACATCCTCGACTTTGAGAAGCAAAAATACGAACAGCTCAGCGGAGGGAAGGGACAGGCCTTCCGTTCGCCGATGGGCGTGGCCGTGGATGCGCAGGACAATATTTATGTGACCGATTCCGCGCTGGGCATCGTTTTCGTTTTCGACTCCAAGGGCAGGCACAAAAGTTTCATCGGCCAGCACCAGGGCCGCGCGGGCTATTTTCAGCGCCCCACAGGGATCGCCGTGGATTCCACGGCCAAGCGGCTGTATGTCGCCGACACACTCGGCCACAAGGTCTTCGTGCTCGACCTGACTGGCCGCGTGCTGAGCAGCTTCGGCGAACGAGGGTTGCGGCCCGGGCAATTCAACTTCCCAACGGAAATCGTCGCGCGAGGCCAGGAACTCCTGGTGGTGGACGCGATGAATTTTCGCGTGCAGACTTTTTCCCGCGACGGCGAGTTCGTGCGCAGCTTTGGTTCGCTGGGAGAGCGTACCGGCTCGCTTTTCCGGCCCAAGGGCCTGGCGCTGGACAGTGAAGGCAACATCTATGTGGCTGACGCGCTGCTGGAAACTGTGCAAGTGTTCAATCAGGACGGCCAATTGCTCTACTTCTTCGGCCGCAGCGGCGCCGGGCTGGGTGAATTCCAGCTTCCCTCGGGATTGTGCATTGATCCGCGCAACAGAATTTACGTTGCCGATTCACTGAACCAGCGGATTCAAATCTTTCAATTCACCAGCGCGCCGCGGCCGGCAAAGGAGAGCGGCCGATGAGGCGCGCATGGCTCTGCGCCGGACTCACCCTGTTCCTATTGGCG
>CAZIWR010000394.1:0-1934 GCA_964542805.1 uncultured Acidobacteriaceae bacterium | reverse complement strand
GGAGCTGGCGCGCGGCGCCGATCGTGAAGCCGCGGCGGACCTGCCGTTCGAACAGGAGGAAAAATTGGTCTTCACCGTTTAAATTCCTCGACGCCACGAACCTGTCCGATTCGCAGGCGGGCCACATGCGCGATCTGGTGGTGACCCTTGTGGATCAGAACCACTTCACCCAGCAAGGGACGTGGCGAGAAAAAACCAAAGAAGAAAAGATGGAACTGTTCAAGCTGGCCCGAACAAAGTAGCCGCGCAGCGGGCGGCTCACCCGCCGCCGACGAAGTTGACGATTTCGTAGCGGTCGCCGGGCTCGACGCGAGTGTGCTCCCACTGCGTGCGCGGCAGGATGTCCAGGTTGCGCTCGATGGCCACGCGGCCGGGATGAATGCCCAGGTGCCCGAGCAGGCCGGTGACACTGAGCCCCTCGGGCACTTCCCGGTTCTCCCCGTTGATGGAAACGTTCATGGCGTCGTGGGGCGGGCCTTGGGCTTGAGCGAGTAGCGGATTTCGTCTTCTTCCGCGGAGCTTTTGGCGCGAATCACAAGATCCGTCCCGCCCGGGCCCATGTGCGGCAGAGGGAAGGTAAGCTCCGCATGCCCTGCGCTGTCGGTTTTGCCGGCAAACTCCACCGGCCCCTTGGCGCCGGTCACAGTGACGTGAATTGCGGCCTCGCGCACAGCTTCGCCTTTCCCTTTTGACTTAACTTCCAATTTGAGCGTGGCGGTACCCTCCGCGAGCCACGAACCCGGGTTCAAGAGCTGAACCTGAATTCCGGCGGGCGCGGGGGGTGAAGCCGCGACGGGCGAGGGAGCGACCGGCGGCGCTTCGATCAACAGCGCACCGCTGCGCAGCTCGTCAATAATGGCGCGGTGTTGCACTTCGAGGCGTTCACGGAGTGCAGTGGGGTTGAACTCAGGCGACGCGCGAAATTCTTTGTAGCTATTCACGCGGCGGTGGAGGATCCGGCCTTTCGAGTAAATGGTCGTGTCGATCACCGGATTGACGTCGCCGCGGTCTTCCGTCTGCACATGGTACACGGCATTTCCTACGCGCAAGTCCGTATTGAATCCAAAGATCATGGGGTTGGGCCGCGTCTCCCTTCGCGAACAACAAAACCGGCGCGAAACAATCAAAGCTCGATTGACCGCCCGCCGTCGGGCCGCTATTATAGCAAGTTATTCTGGCATGCCCGAGATGACAGAAAGCTACCTGACTCCTTACGTTCCCCTTCTCGTCCACATGATTGTGGCCGCGGGCCTGTCAGCCGTCCTTATTCTTCTCTCCACTTTTGTCGGCAACCAGCGGCCCAGCCGCGCCAAGCAGCAGGCCTACGAGTGCGGGATTCTGCCCACAGGCGACGCGCGGGAGCCTTTCTCGGTCAAGTTCTACCTGGTGGCCATGCTGTTTATCCTGTTCGACGTCGAGGCCATTTTTTTCTATCCCTGGGCCTACGTCTTTCGGGAGCTGCGCCTGTTCGGGTTTGTCGAAATGATGCTGTATATTGCGATTTTGCTCGTCGGTTACCTCTATCTGTGGAAAAAAGGCGCGCTGGACTGGAACAACTGAAGCTCCACGCCGCCCCGGAAAACTTCACATGGCGGAATTGCAGGACGCAGAAAATCACGCTGTTGTGCGCAAGCTGAGGGAATGGGATGCGCAAGCCGTTGCGCAAGCCATCCTTTTCCGCGGCGAGCTGACCATCGTCGTTCCCCGCGCACACCTGCGGCGCGCCGCGGAATTCCTGCACGGCGAGCCGGAAATGGCCTTCACCTACCTGTGCGACGTCACCGGTGTGGACCGCTTCCCTGCCGAGCCCCGCTTTGAATTGAACTACCACCTCGTCTCCATGACCCGGCGCGAGCGTCTGCGCCTCAAAGTTCTCGCGGAAAGCGCCAATCCAGTAGTGGAAACCGTTTCCAACATCTGGCCGACAGCCAACT
>CAZIWR010000393.1:0-1940 GCA_964542805.1 uncultured Acidobacteriaceae bacterium | reverse complement strand
CTTCCACGCGCCGCTGTGTGCCTGCTTTGCGCCGCGGGCCCAGATGCTCGCGCAGTTCGGCGGTCTCTTCTTTTAACTTGTCGAGGATGCCTTCCACGTCGGCCCAGTCAAACCCGATGTTCGCCGCGCGCCGTGTGAGCTGGTAGGCCTCCAGCAGCGCCGGGAGCGTGTGCGGCACGCCTGTCAGAATGGAATTCCTTCCCTTGGCCGCGGGAGCGCCTTCCCCGCTTGCCGCGCGCTCCTCCGTCTTAATCTCCTCCCAGTTCTTGAGCACGGCTTTCGACGTGGCGGCCTTCACCTCGCCGAACACGTGCGGGTGCCGCCGCACCATTTTGGTGTGGATGCGTTCGATGACGTCGCGAATGTCGAATCGCCCGGCCTGCCGCGCCAGTTGCGCGTGAAACACGATTTGCAGCAGCAGATCGCCCAGTTCTCCGGGCAGCCGCTTGAAGTCCCGCGCCTCCAGCGCTTCCAGCACTTCGTAGGTCTCCTCAATCAGGTATGTGCGCAGCGTTTCGTGCGTCTGTTCGCGGTCCCACGGGCAGCCCCCGAGCCCGAGCAAGCTCTCCTGGAGTTTCACCAGCGCTTCAAAGCACTCGCCCGCCGTCAGCGCGTGCGCCTTCTTGTGCAGGTCTGGCGGCGCCGCCGCACGAGAGTCTTTCCCTGCACGCGTCGAGGTTTTTTTAGATTTGCGGGTGGCCACTCGATGCTTTCCTGTCAACTGCAGCACCACGTAATTTAACGGAACGCCGCGCCCTTTGACAAGAAGTCTCTCGCGGCACCCGTTGCGGCGCGCTTTAGCGCGGCTCGCAATCGCTGCTGACTGAAAACTGACGACTGAATACTGACCACTGCCTTAGTTGATGGCGCTTCGCGGAGAGTGTTACACTCCCTCTTTGCAATCGTCGCGCAATTCTCATTCCTAGAGCGGAGTCCTGTGAGCCAGAACAAGAACGACGAATCCTTCAAGGTGATTGACCGCCGCATGTTCACTTCGGAAGGCGACTTGCGCCCCGGCACCGTCGAGCAGGATAAATCCGAAAAAATCTCGCCCGCCGCGGTCCCCATCCTTGCGGCAAGTCCGGCAGCGGTGGCTCCGCAAAGCGCAACGTCTCCGGCTGCTGCCACAGCGCCCCCTGCGGAAACCCCGCACGCCTCTGCGTCCTTCCAGAAGCTCGTCGACTTCCTCGCCCAGAACGCGGTGGTCTGCTTGGGCGTCCCTGACCCGCGCACCGGCCAGGCGTTTATCGATCTGGAAACCGCCCGCGAGCTGATTGACATGCTCGAAGCCCTGCGCGAAAAGTCCGCCGGCAATCTCGCCCAGGAAGATGACCGCCTGCTCGCCGAAGTTCTCGGCCAGTTGCAGCTCACCTTTCTCGACCGTTCGCAAGCCGTCGCCAAAGCCCGCCGCGAAGAGCCCGGCGCCAAGCCGTAACTCCCCATGCCCGGCCTTCGGCTGACTGTTTTGGGATCCGGCACCTCGATGGGCGTACCCACCATCGGCTGCGAGTGCCGCGTCTGCCGCTCCGCAGATCCGCACGACAATCGCACGCGCCCCTCCGTCCTCCTCCAGTTCGACGGGCACAACGTCGTCATCGACACCAGCCCCGACTTCCGTCAGCAAGCTTTGCGCTGCGGCCTCAAGCGCCTCGACGCCGTGCTCTTCACCCACGGCCACGCCGACCACATCCTCGGCCTCGACGATATTCGCCCCTTCAACCTCCACCAGCGCGCGGAAATCCCTCTCTACGGCTCGCGCGAAACGCTGGCCATCATCTCCCGCACCTTCGCCTACATCTTCGACGAAGCCCCCACGCAGAGCACCATTCCCGGCGTGAGCCTGCATCCCATCGACGGGCCCTTCGATTTATTCGGTCTGCGCGTGATTCCCGTTCCGGCCATGCACGGTGCCATGCCCGTGCTCGGCTTCCGTTTCGGCC
>CAZIWR010000392.1:0-1949 GCA_964542805.1 uncultured Acidobacteriaceae bacterium | reverse complement strand
CGGGCAGTTGTAACAGATCCCAAGATTTTTCAAAGGTGTGCGCGTGCTCCAGGCCCACGTGGAAAGCGACGATCGGCTGGCCGGAGCGCCGCGCCAGCATCACTGGGCCGGGCTTGGCCACGTAGCGCGGGCCGCGCGGGCCGTCGATGGTGAACGCGGTATCGCGGCCTTCGTCCATGCGCCGGGCCATCACCGCCAGGCCCTTCAGCCCGCCGCGCGAAGAGCTGCCCTGCGCCGTGCCGTAGCCGAGGCGCTCGATGACGCGGCGCGTCCATTGTCCGTCAAAGTTGGTGGTGTTCAGCACCACGATGCCGCGATGGCGCCAGTACCACGTGGCGGAAATGATCGAGCGGTGCCAGAAGGCAAGAATGGCGCGGCCGCCGGCGGCGTGAATGCGCTCCACGTGCTGCCCGCCCAGCGCTTCGAAGCGCAGAGTCGGGCCGAGCGCGCGGATCACGCCGAGCACCGCCGCGGCGATCACCGGAATCTGCACCTGCCGCCAGCGCGAGAGTTCGGGCAGGCGCGTGTCGTAGTGCACATTGATGGCGTCCGGCTCGCGTTCGTCCAGAGGGGCGATGTTGGCGGGTTCCGTCACAGGCGTATAGTATAGGCGAACCGCGGACGAATCTTCGATGAGCGTGAAGCAACTGCAAATGCGATGGCAGAGGAAATTCCCCGCCTCTGACGAGGCGGGCTACAGAGCGGTTCCTATCCTACTTTTTCTGCTCCTCTTTCTCTCTGCAGCGGTGACTCCCGCGTTTGGCCAAGGCTCGCCGGAAACGGTGGGGCGCATCGAGGGTGACGATTTGGCGATCAAGGGTCAAGTGAGCCTGCTCCGCGAGGGCGGGCACAGCGCGGCGGAACTGGTGAGCGGCGCGGAAGTGACCGTGCGCACAGGTCTCGCGCGCATCACGCTGGCCGACGGCGGTGAAGTGGACATCTGCGGCCCGGCGCAATTCACGGTGCTCAAGTCCGGCGGCAGCCTGACCCTGGCGCTGAATCAGGGGCGCGTACATGTGCGCATCGGTCCCGAATCTTCGGGACCCGTGGTGACGATTTACACGGCGCAGGTGGTGGCGTCGCTCATCAGCGTGGGCGAGCGGCCGCGGGACGCGACGATTGGCGTCGAAGCAGACGGATCGCTGCGCGCGGTGGCGACGCACGGTGCCGTGCGGCTGGAGCACCAGCTCACCGGGCAAAGCATCGTGGTGCCGCAGTCGAGCGAAGTGGTGCTGCCGGGCGGGCAATTGGAGTCGTTGCGAGAAGCACGCGGCGAGTGCCGGTGTGAACCAGTCTTTGCGCGAGAGGCTCCGCCGGCGCCGACGCCTGTACAGGTGGGTGCACTGGCTTCGAACGAAGGAGACGCTGCAAAGTCTGACGCCGCAAAAAAAGATCCGCCCAAGCCGGCCAGCGAAGAACCGAAGTGGACGGTGGTGATGCCGCCGCTGACGTTCGACGCCACCAAGCCGCCGCCTGCACTTGAGCCGCGCCCGGAAACAATTCTGCTGGTCCGCGAAGTGCGCGTGCAGCCGGCCGTGGTCTTCACCGGCCGCGTGGAGAAGCCCGCGAAGATCAAAGCTCCCAGGAAGCAGAAGGCAGCCGTGGCCGCAACGGAACCAACGGCAACCGCCGCCACGCTGACGGAGGGAGTACAGGCGGAAAGCGCTGCTTCCGGCGCGAAAAAATCTGGTGGGGGATTCGGGAGCAAGCTGCGCAATTTCTTCCGGCGTTTGTTCGGGGGAAAACCGAAACGCTAGACCCTCGCGGTTTGCGCTGCCGTCTCTTATCAGAAGCGACGCCGGAGTGAATGAGGCTGCTGGGGCGGCTGTTCCGCGGGCAGACGCGGGCGGTAGAATTCCACTTTCTTGCGTGCTTCGAGGAATCCGGGATTCAGCGAGAGCGCGCGCTCGAATTCCACAAATGCCACCAGGCGGCGCTGCGCGGTGCCG
>CAZIWR010000391.1:0-1956 GCA_964542805.1 uncultured Acidobacteriaceae bacterium | reverse complement strand
GGCGGCAGCGTGCCGCGCTCGCGGAGTTGCTTTTCCAGTCCCGGAGGCAGGCGGTCGCGCTTGGCGAGTCCGGGCGGCAGGTTGCTCCGCGAATTCCGGAACCAACTTGTAATCAGCGTGCGCTGCTGCGGTGTGAAAATGGGTACGCCTCCACGGCTCGACTCCGCGTCTTCGTCTCTTTCACGGCCCTCTTTCCTGCGACCTTCAGCGTAACGCGCATCGCGGTCTCCGCCTGCGTCGCGCCCGGCCTGCGCGCGGCTCGGGTCTTCCCCGACGCGCGGAAGTCTCGAAAGCTCTCGGGAATTGACGGAAACGGAAGTCAGATTAAACGTGAGCTGCGTTTCCGACGGCAGCGCGATTTCTTTTTTGCCGGTCAGGTAGGCGGCCAGCGTGCCTGCTCCCGCTCCAGTGGCCGCGCCGATCGCCGCTCCTTTTCCGCCGCCTAGCACTCCGCCAAGCACCGCGCCGGCTCCCGTGGAGCCGCCGATAATCACCACGTTGCGTGTCGTGTGCGACCCCGCCTTAATCGTCAGGTCCTGCGTATCGAGAGGAACCCTTCCCGCGGACGACTGCACGCTCTCGAGCCGCAGCGTGATCGAAGCGGGCTTCTTCAGACGCCCGGAACTGATGGCCTCGCGCACGCGGCCCGTCACCCGCGAGCCCTGGGGCGCGACCACGCGCCCGTTCATCACCAGCGGCTGGTCCAGCGTGGCGGTAAACGTCTCGCCAGTCTGACTGCGCTCCGTGCTCAGCGCATCCACCAGTCGCACGGACGCCGTGTTGGGCGTTTGTGATGACGCTGTGCCGGCCAGACCGCAAATCAGCAGGAGTCCCGCCGCAAGACAAATCCAAAATTTTCTTTGCATGGTATTCACTCCGATTTCGCTCACATGACCTTCTTTCAGAGCTGGTGCGTTTAGGTTAGCACAAACCTGGCCGCTATTTGCGTAACGAACCCGTCTACGTTCCCACTGGTAAACGCCTCCCTCGCCTGCCCATGCACACCCATCCCTGCCGGGGGAAGGTGCCAAATGGAAAATTTGGTGCCCAAGAGAGGACTCGAACCTCCACTCCCGTGAGGGAACTAGCTCCTGAAGCTAGCGCGTCTGCCAATTCCGCCACTTGGGCACAAGCTGCGGTAAATCGAGGCTTTTTCATTGTGCCCGGCGCATCCCGCTTTGTCAACGCGCCGCCGCACTTGCGCTTTTCCGCTCTGTTGTGTGACTGGACAATCGGGAGCCATGAAGTTGCACCCATTCTTCCGCCGCAGGCGTATGCTTCTTTGTAGCAACGGATTCACCTGGGCTTCCACGGGGGTCTCGCCCGCACCTGTGGAATGCAGTGGCCGCCCGCCCGGCGCGGCACTGGAGCTGGGAATCTCTTGATTACCGAACCGAGGGCCCACAGTATGTCTGAATCGCCAATCCGCGAGCGCCGCCGCGGCGAGCGCGTCATCATCCGCATTCCCGTTATGCTCTACGGCCTGACCAAGGACAACCGTCACATCAGCGAGGAGGCCGAAACCGTGGCCATCAGCCGCACCGGCGCGCTAGTGCGTTCCCGCAGTCAGTTCAAGACCGGCGGCGTGGTCGAGGTCACCAACAGCTTCTCCAAACAAGCCGACAAATTCCGCGTGGTCTGGGCCAGTGACGCGCCACGCCAGGGCTGTTACGACCTCGGCGTCGAGATGCTCACGCCTCGCGACGATTTCTGGGGCCTCTCCTTTCCCGCCGCCACTTCCGCCAAATCCTAGGCGCTTCCTTTTTTCGACACCCTACACCATTCCTTGTCCCTACGCGTCACTCCTCCCCGCCTTCCGGGTGTATACTCGCCGCAGAGGTGGAGCCGCCCGGCTCTGCCGCAGCTCCGCGCTGTGCAGCGAATCTGTCCGGCGGGAGGGCACCATGAATTTCAGTCCGTTGATGATCCTGCTGATCCTCTGGGGTGTAGTGACCG
>CAZIWR010000390.1:0-1960 GCA_964542805.1 uncultured Acidobacteriaceae bacterium | reverse complement strand
TGGTGGCATTCGTGGTGATCTACGGATTGCTGATGATGGCGCAGACGGTGCTGAAAAATAATGGCTACTTGCTCAGCGTGCTGGTAGCGATCGTGACCGTGGGAGCCGCCTGGGGAACGTTGGAGTTGATGGGGCATCCGGAGATCAGCAACCGCTCGCTTGCCATCGGAGTGGGCGGCGGGATCGGCACGATGATGATGCTCAACGTGTGGGGACTCATCTGGCGCGTGCAGAAAAAACTGATTGGGTGGACAAGAGCCAACGCCGAGCAAGGCACGCCCATGCCTCCGGAAGCACCCAAGTTGGCGCGGCTGGCGTTTCTCACGTCGCGCGCGAATTTCTACCTGTCGTTCCCGATGTTGTTCTTCATGGCCGCGGCGAGCCACTACGCGTTTCTCGCGCCGTAAATGTAGCCCGCGTCTTCAGACGCGGGGACGTTGTGCTGGTAGTTCGCAGTTACTCGAGTTTGACGGGGACCAGCGGCAGATCCCAGTGAGCCAGGAGGATTTCAAATCGCCGCTGCTCTTCTCTGTCGTAGGCGGCGCGGTCGGGATTGAGGTCGCGGATCCACGCGCTGCGGTCCGGCGCTTCGGCCGCGGCCGCGGCGTTTTTGAAAACGATGGTGACGCGGTAATCCCAGCGGGCGTCTTCGGTGCCGTGATAGCGCGGCGCGACGGCGGTGACCTGCAGAATTCTCCCCGCTTCGATTTCCCGCTTCAGTAACGGATAGTGATTTTTCTTGAAGAGGCGGATAAATTCGTCAGCGTAGCCCCATCTGGCTTTGTAGTAGTACTCGACGACGAAGGGTTGCTCGGCGGATGCGGCCTGCGGCGCCGCAGCCGCGCGAAAAGCGGCGGTAGCGAGAAGCACGGCGCACGCGAAGAGTAAGCCCGTCAAAAACCTTCGAGTGAGTTTCATCGGACGGTCCTTCCTGGCCAGTCTGAAGACCAGCCCCCACAGATTCAAAACAGGCCGCCTTTCTTGCGGCGGGCGGCAAACGTCTGCTTCATCGTTTTTTCAGCGAGCGCATTGAGCTCAACGAGAAATTTTCCAGCGGCGCGACGCGCCTGCTCGAACATGGAAGGGTCGAGCAGGAGCGCGCAGCGGTCCACGAAGGGGCCGACGGCGCCGCGGGACGCGCCGCCGGAACGCATGGGCGCAGTTTGTCGCGCGGCAATCTGCGCGTAAACTTCGAGGTCGCTCCAGAAATCCTCAAGTTCCGCGGGGGACCACTTCAGCGCGGCGGCCATCTGCACGAAAAACTCGGCGCGGAACGCGTCGGCCGCAATCACGTCGGCAGGCTTCATCGGCTTGCCGGCGCGGCCGGTGATACGGCGCGGCAGCCCGGCGATGAGTTGCGCGCACAAGGCCAGCAGGGCTTCGCGGCGAATGTTGAGCAGCAGTTCGCGGTGCGCTGCGGCATGAGCGGTGAGGCCGCGGCGATCATGCGCAGAGGCATAGGCGTCCACAAAGCGCGCGACCAAGCGGCTGTCGTGCAGCGCGCCGAGAAGCAGGCGCACCGCCTCGCGGGCACGCAACGCTGCGAGTTCGCGCGTGAAAGCCATGCACAGAGAATACCACCACGTACCCGCAGCTCGTTGCAACAGCAGAATGGGAGAGCAAAGCTGGCGCGCAATCTTCCAAGTTTTCTTTCTGTGCGCGGATGAACAAGATTAAGTGGCCAAGCAATACGCGAAGGAGTATGCTTGGCGCAGAAGAGAGCCCTCTCCTTTCTTCGCACTTGACCGAATTAGACCGAGGAGAGGGCCATGAAAAGCCTACCGGCTCGAAGCCATCGCAAAGCACAGAAGTCCGTTCCGGCACGAGCAGGCACGTGTGTCGTGCTGCTCGTTGCCTTGGCCATGTCCGCCGGAGCTCAGCAGTCAACGCCGGACTTGACCACGCTGAGCATCGAGGAATTGACGAAGATTCGGGTGGATACCGTTTTCGGGGCTTCCAA
>CAZIWR010000389.1:0-1974 GCA_964542805.1 uncultured Acidobacteriaceae bacterium | reverse complement strand
ATCCTCGATGATTCCCTTTTCCGGCAGCTTCTGCTGACGAATCAATGAACGAAGCGAATTGGCAGCGGCGTCTTTGCCGGCAGCACCGAAGGGCACAACGCCGGCGCCGAAGGCAACTAGATTAGCGGCGACGTTGCCCGCTCCTCCCAGGACAAGTTCTTCCTTCTCAAAATCCACCACGGGCACGGCGGCTTCCGGCGAGAGGCGGGAGGCCTTGCCCCACACATAGCGGTCGATCATCCAGTCGCCGAGGACGCCGAGGCGGCGGCCGGCGAAGGCTTTGACGATGCGGGTAAGGCGCGGAACGGACGGCTTTTCAGCGTGCCTGGATCTGGACATGATGTTGCTGCGTATCCCTTTTCAGGTTGACTCGTACGGAGCCAGTGCGACAGTCGCTGGCGGCTGCGTTTCCGCCAGCAAAGCGTCGCATGCTTCGCGCACCTGCTCGAGCGTGATGGAAAGAATACAACGGGGCTCGGGGAAAGCATAGCAGCGATCACCCGGACAAGGATTGCACGGGAAATCGTTCTGGACGACGCGATGCGGCACTTGCCAAGGTTTCCACGTTACGGAATCGCTCGACCCAAAGATAACCGCAACGGGGCGGCCAGCGGCTGTGGCGAGATGCGCGGGGCCGCTGTCGTTGCCCAAGAAAAGACGCGCGCGGGCGATGAGGGCGATCAACTCGCGAAGAGAGAGTGAATCGAAAACTACGGCAGGAGAAGGAAAGAGACGGCGGACCGTGGAAACGAGTTCGCGTTCGCCCGAGCCGAGGACGATCACCGGCGCGAGGCGGTGTTGCTCATGGAGCCATTGCGCCGTGGCGGCAAATTGCTCAAGGGCCCAGCGCTTGGTGAAATACGCGGCGCCGGGGTGGAGGACAGCAAAGGGAGAGTGCGGCCCGATGCCATTGGCGGCAAGCAGGTGTTCGACAGAAGCGACGGCGTCCGGCTGGGGAAAAACCTCCGCAGGAGGAATCGTCGCCGGGGGCAGGCCGGCCCAATAGAACTGCATCAGGCGGTGCTCGACGGTGTGAAAATGCTGGCGGGCATCGAGCGCACCAACATCAGGAATGCGTTGGTTGTACAAAAAGCCGAACCGGCAGTGCGACCAGCAAATGCGCGAAGGAGAGCCGGCGGCGGCGGTCAGAAAGGCGCTAGTGGGTCCACCGTGCTGGTTGAAGGTGACGGGAAACCGCCGGCGGCGAAGCGAGGTTGCGGTGGAGACAAAATCGCGGTGAAGCAGAACATTGTCGACGGCTGGGTTTCCTTCCAACACCGGGGCAAAAGGCGGCTCAACGAGAACCGAGAGACGGAGGTCGGGGCGCCAGGCGCGGAGAGCGGCGAGGGCCGGGGTAAGCATCACCACGTCGCCGAGAGATCGCAAACGAATGATGAGGATTTCCGCGCCCTGCGGAAGGTCGACCAGGATGCGGGAAGTGCTAATTGGCTTCAATGCGGGCTTCGTCCACCAGCATAACAGGAATGTCGTCCCGAATAGGGTAGACGCGACGGCAGGTGGAACACTTCAGGCCATGATTATCCGGCGTCAAGCTGACGGGAGTCTTGCAGAGAGGACAGACCAGAATTTCGAGAAGTTCCTTGCTGACTGCCATCGTGGGCCTCCGAGAACAAGACTCTAGCAGAGGGATACGCAGAGGGCAACGTCTCGGCCGTCCTCGACGCGAGCGGGGCTAATGCGCGGTGGAGAGCCGGAGCGAAAAGCGCGCGGCCCACGGGGTGTTCGGAGCAAGCTCCAGGTACCAGACGGGCATGATCTGCGAGCCCTGGTAGACGCGCTCAAAACCGTCTTCGGATTCGGAGACAGTTTCGATGGGAGCGATCCAGTAGCACCCGGCGCCGGGTGCGTCGAAATGCGCCGAAACGTCTTGCCACTCGTCCACAGCGCGGAAAACGGGGGGCGCGAGCTCGCCGCAGAAAGAAAGCGGATGCCGGGCGCCGTTCGATTCGAAAA
>CAZIWR010000388.1:0-1979 GCA_964542805.1 uncultured Acidobacteriaceae bacterium | reverse complement strand
CTCGGCCTGCCGTATCTCGTGTTGGAACTGCTGGAAGGGCAAACGCTGCGCGAGCGCATTGCAGCCGCGTCCATCGAATTGCAGGAGTTGCTGGAGCTGGCCATTCAGATTGCGGATGCGCTGGACGCCGCGCACGCCAAGGGCATCGTGCACCGCGACATCAAGCCAGCCAATTTGTTTCTCACCGCGCGCGGGCAGATTAAGATCCTCGATTTTGGTTTGGCGAAGATGGTGCCTCGGCCGTCCGCAACTTTTGGCGCCACGGAATCTCCCACCCGCGGCATTCGCGAGGAGCACCTCACCAGCCCGGGCGTGGCCCTGGGGACGGTCGCCTACATGTCGCCCGAGCAGGCCCGCGGCGAAGAGCTCGACGGGCGCACCGACCTCTTCAGCTTCGGCACCGTGCTTTACGAAATGGCCACGCGCCGCCAGCCGTTCGCCGGAGATACCTCCGCGATTATTTTCGACGCAATACTGAATCGCACGCCGGCCTCTGCCGCTCAGGTCAACCGTGGTCTCCCGCCGAAGCTGGAGGAAATCATCGGCAAGCTGCTGGAGAAGGACCGCGACTTCCGCTATCAGAGCGCCGCGGAAGTACGCGCCGATCTCAAGCGTCTGAAGCGCGACACCGACTCGGGACGCGCGGCGCAGCCCGCGGCGGCCAAATCCTCCGGCCCGCGCAGCGGCGCGACCCGGATTGCCGGCAAGACGATTGATTCGCTGGCCGTGCTGCCGTTTGAAAATGCGAGCGGCGATCCGGCCAACGACTACTTGAGCGAAGGCATCACCGAAACCATCATCAACAGCCTTTCCAAATTGCCGAAGATTCGCGTCGTGCCGCGCGGCATCGTCTTCCGCTACAAGGGCAAGAGCGTGGATGCGTCCACTGCCGCGGGCGAATTGAACGTGCGCGCCGTCGTCACCGGCCGCGTCCTGCAACATAAGGACACGTTGATCGTCAAGGCAGAGCTGGTGGATGTGGTCAAGCAGGACCAGCTCTGGGGCGACCAGTACAACCGCAAGTTGGCCGACTTGCTGGAAGTGCAGGAGGAGATTGCCGGCGAAATCTCCCGCCACCTGCAGCAGAAACTTGGTGGTGAAAGCACGCCGCGGCGGGCGCCCCGCCGCGTCACCGTAAATCCGGAGGCCTACCGCCTCTATCTGAAGGGAATTCACCAGGCGTACCAGTGGCGCGAAGAAAGCCTGCGCCTGGCTATTGATTTTTTCCAGAAAGCGATCCATCTGGATCCCGGTCATGCCCCCAGCTATGCGGGGCTGGCCTACGCGCTTGCCTTAATGGGTTTTTACGGGTTTTTGCCGAGCACACAGGCGTACCCGCAATCGAAAGCCGCGGCCGACAAGGCCCTCACGCTGGATGCAACGCTTGCCGAGCCGCACGTGGCTCTCGGCTGGGTCAAGTTGCACCACGAACACAATCCCAGCGAATCAGCCCAAGAATTTCAAAAGGCCATCGAGCTGAGGCCGGACCTGGCCATCGCGCGTCACGGTTATGCCATTCATCTCAACATCCTGCGGCGCTTCGAGGAAGCGCTCGCGGAAATCCGCAAGGCCGTTGATCTGGATCCGCTCACCGCGCTGTTCCAGGCGCACCACGGATGGATCCTCCATTGCCTCGGCCGGGATAAGGAAGCTTTGGAGGTCTTGCAGTCGGCGTTGGAAATCCATCCCAACGATTACTACCTCTTGCGCATCCTAATTTATGCCTGCAATACGGCGGGCCGCCGCGAGCTGGCGATTTCCGCGGGAGAGAAAGCAGCCTCCCTCACGCAAAACAAACAAGCCGCGCTGGGCACCCGCGCATTTGGCTATGCCGCGGGTGGCGACACAGAGCGGGCAGAGAAAATCATTCAGGAGATTTTGGCGGCGCCCAAAATTGACGCGGGCACCAGCTACTATCTGGGCTTGGCGTACACGATTCTCGGAAAGCACGAGCAGGCCTTCCAGTGGCTGGAGAAATC
>CAZIWR010000387.1:0-1995 GCA_964542805.1 uncultured Acidobacteriaceae bacterium | reverse complement strand
TCCATGGACCCCAAGCTCGGTTGGGTTTACATCTCGATGATCTCCATCGCGGGCAACCGCAAGAGTACGGAGACACTGGCTTGGGCGAAAAAGCTCCAGCAATTCGATCCCGAAAACGCACTGGGATACCTGCAGGAAGCCGAGTACCTTCGCGAGAATAATCCGATGCTGACGAAGTCATCAGCGCCGGGCATGCCCAACTGGGACGAGTGGCTGAAGCTGACGGAGTGGCGCGCGGCGATGGAGAAAGCTTACGCTGCGCCCCACTACGACGGCTATAGCCTGCAGCGCTTCGACCTGGAGCGCACGTTCATGCGCGAGCGCGGCCTTGCCACGCCCGTCCGCGTGCTCTATTCCATGGCTTCCTACCCCATCCCCAACCTGCTGAACATCCGGCAGTATGCCGTCCTGCTGGTCAACAAAGTGGGCAAGGACGCCGAGAAAGCCGGGAAGACCCAAGAGGCGCTGGCGCACTACTGGACGGTGCTGCACTTCGGCGAGCGCATGCACTTGGGAGCGGGGCCGCTGATCGAACAGCTTATCGCCACGGCGGTGCAGAACATCGCCTCCCAGCCGCTGGAGTCGCTGCTGCGCAGCAGCGGACAGCCGGATGCTGCCGCCACCTTGCACTACGCCGCCATGGAGAGCACGCGCCGGGCAGGAGTACGGCGCGGCAAGGATGTGCTGGCCTTGAGCACCAACTACGTGTGGAACGCGCTGATGGTGAACATTTTTCTTGCGCTGGTGATGATCTTCAGCGCCCTGACGGTGATTGCCGTGCTCTACGTGAATCTCAAGCGCTGGATCCGCACGCGCCAACACGGCAAGACGTACGACACGGTGACCATCGCGGAAAACTACCTGCCCGTGCTGCTGTTCGCCTTCTGCGTGGGGCTGTACATCAGCTACTTCCCGTACGCGCGCAATTTCCATTACTACATGAATGCCACCGGCGAGATGCATGACCTGGAGTCGGTCTTCTCGCACACCATCTCGCTGCCGTACATGATCCCGGGACAGCAGATTCCCCTGGGCAATCCCTTTGTGCCCTACGTGTGGTACGCGCTGGCGGGGTTTGTGCTGGTGCTCGCCGGGTCGTTGTTCGGCTGGCTCAGGAAAAAACCGGAAGCGGCCAAAGCGTAACCGGAAGTGCAGCGGAGAAGTATCGAACAGCAAGGCGCGGCGGGCGGAGACCTCAGCCTTCCTGCAGCGCGCGCAGTTCCGTATTCGCGCGGCGCAGGCGGATGGCCACGGTCCGCGCTATGCCTTCGAGTAACTGGATGGCGAGCTTTTTGTGGTCGCTGGCCAAGGTGTCAAAGCGCGCGCGCGACAACACGAGAAGTTCCACGTCGGAGAAGGCAATCGCATCGGCCGAGCGAGGCTCGCGGTCCAGAAAGGTCATTTCTCCCAGGAAGTCGCCGCGGCCAAACGTGGCCAGGTGGAAGGCCAGCTTGCCGGCCACCGGTAGCACCACGCGCACCGCGCCGCGGCGGATGAGAAACAGCTCGTCGCCAGTATCGCCGCGCGCGAAAATCTTCTCGCCGGCTTTGTACGCGCGCGTCTCCAGGCAGGCCTCCAGTGCCACCAGCGTCTCTTCTTTGCGGCCCGTGAAGAGGCTCATGTCGCGAAGCTCAAGGGGCTTTTCCTCGGCGCGCTCCACGCGCACTTCTTTCAACGTACGGTCTTCGATCCATTGCAGGGCTTCGTCGCGGGAATCAAAAATGCGCACGCGGTTCTCGGGGCGGACAATGCCGACCTGCTCCATGTACCCTTCCAGGTCGCGGCCGCTGGGGACTTTGTGCGCGAAGTGGCTGAAGATGAGGTAGCCCCTGTGCTCGTGGAGCGTGTCTTCCACCTGCTCGAGCATGTGCGCGGCGGTGACGTCCACCCACAGCACGCGACGCATGTCCAGCACCACGTATTTGCGTTTCTTCAGCTCCGGCTCCAGCGCGGTGTAAAGCTGGTCGGTGGTGCCGAAGAACAGGCTGCCCTGCA
>CAZIWR010000386.1:0-2001 GCA_964542805.1 uncultured Acidobacteriaceae bacterium | reverse complement strand
AGTACATGGTGGCGAGAGACCTCACCAATGGAGAAGCGCCGTCGCCGCTGGTCCTACCGCCGCAGCTTGGGCCGGCCATCAAGGCGGTCAACCCGTCGCAGCCCGCGGACATGCTGCGGCCACTGGCGGCCATCGACGACGCGCCTACCTGCGCTTCCTGCGGCAGCCTGATGACCCGCAACGGCTCTTGCTACAAGTGCGGCAATTGCGGCGAAACCTCCGGCTGCAGCTAGAAACGACTCCACCTCCGCTTCCGCAGCTTCGGGAGCAGCGAAAAGGCCCCATCCGAAAGGGTGGGGCCTTTTGATTGTGCGGCGGCGTCAGTTTTTCTTTGGAGGTTTCGTGTTTATTTCGAAGACGACGTCCACAACGGTATCTACCTCGACCGCCTCGCCGTTCAACAGCACGGGCTGATACTTCCATTGCCGCACCGCGTCAAGAGCCGCTTGCACCAGCAGCGCATGCCCCGAGATCACTTCCATCCGCTGAATCGTGCCATCCTTCGCAACGATTACGTGCAAACGCACCGTGCCCGCGATACGCCCTTGTTTGACTAGATCCGGATAGATCGGCCGAACCATTTTGACGAGGTTGGCCTGCATCATGTTTCCGCCCATGCGAATGCGCTGCGGTGTGGCCTTGGGCGACGGTGGAGCGTTCGAGCCAGGCGCACCGCCGGACTGCACGTCTGACGGAGGCTGCGGAACCGCTGTGCCCCCGCCAGCGTCCGCTGGCGCCGGCTTCAGCGTCCCGATGTAGCGGAAGCCGCCGTCCACGAAAGCAAAGTGCCACAAGCTTTTCGTTTTCTGGCGGTCGGCGCTCAGGAAGCGTACATCGTAAAGCCGCGTGGGACGCAGCTTGCTCAGGATGATGGCCGGCGCGTTGCCATCCCCCGGCAGCCGGACAAACGGCTCATCGCTCGTCACGACTTCTACCTGCGTCAGCCCCTCGTCCACCAAGGACTTGATGGCCGCGGAAAGAAGCGCGGGCAGGCGGTCGTGCCGCTCCGTGTAAGTGGCGGCGATGCGTTTTCCCAGCGGTTCGCCGAACGTGGCCACCATCCACGCCTCGTGGTTTGGCAGCACCAACCCGGCAAGCAATTTATTGATCGCCACATCATTGTCAGCTTTTTTCGCCGCGCAGATTTCGAGCACCAGGCTCTTGAGCCCGTCGGGCGATTCCGCTTGCGCGCCCTGTGCGCCGCTCGCGGGCGCAGGCGCTCCCTGTCCGATTGCGGAACGACATGGAAATAAAAGTGCCAGAAGTAAGAAGAGCCCCAGCCGTTGCTTGCCCATTTCTCACCGCCTGTCGTGGTGGAGTGCCTTTTTGCAGTCCCTGCGGCTTATACGCCGCCGCAGAAAGAAACGCAAGATTGCACCGGGCACTCGCGATGACGATAGAATACGCGCAGAGGAATCATGCTCAAGCTTCGACAGATCATTCCTCCACTAACCGCGCGCGCGGTGGACGGGTGCGTGGTGCAGGCGTGGGACTACAAGCAGAAGCGTGCGCTGGCCATTGTGTTCTTGCACGCGGGCTGCCGGCCCTGCGCGGATTACCTGGAGCGCTTGCGCGAAAATGCGGCGGAGCTGAAGGAGCGCGAAGCCGTCGCGCTGGTGATTTTTTCGGAGATACCAGCGTCCCACGGAAATTTTCCGGCGCAAATTGTGGTGGCGGCAGACGTCAGCGGAAAATCGCAGCGCTCGTTTTTGGGCGAAGCCGCCTTCGGCCCTGCGGGACAATCCCGCGTGGGCGTGTTCGTCACCGACCGCTACGGCGAACTGCGCGCGCAGTGGAGCGGTCCGCACGAAGACGCACTGCCACAACCGGGCGAAATCCTGGAGTTGCTGAGCCAGATCCAAATGGCCTGCGAGGAATGCTTTCCGCCGGAATGGAAACTCGAAAGTTGAAGAACTGCGGAAGGAAGAACTCAGGAGCGGCAAAATAAAAGGGGGTCTCTCATGGAGACCCCCTGTAGCACTCTATCCCCACAAGTTCCGG
>CAZIWR010000385.1:0-2010 GCA_964542805.1 uncultured Acidobacteriaceae bacterium | reverse complement strand
GGATGAACGTAGCGGATGCCGACGGTTTCGGGCGCGGGGCGTCCGTGGCAGCAGCCTTGCACAAGACAGCGCAACCTGCCGAGCGCTTGAATCCATGGCCCGCTCACGCCAAACGCGGTCAGCAACAGCCACGCGCTGCTGCCGGTGAGCGGCGCGGCCAGCGCACCCAACATCGTTCCCAACAGCCCGCCGTAATAGCCGAAGGGACGGAGCAGCACCGGCGAACCCTCGATGGACTGCGCCCAAAGACCGGCACCGACCAGCCCCGCGACCACAGACAAGAAAATGGCCGCCGCGCTTTCCGGGCCTGCCAGCGTCTGCGTGATGAGCACGCCGACAAATCCGGCCAGGCCGGCGTAGACACCGTGATTGATCACGCGCAACGGGCCGAGGCGCCAGTCGCGCCACGAATTGCAGAGGCGCTCGGACCAGTCGCGGATGCGGGACCACACGCCGGCGGCATGCGCGACGAGTGCGACAATCAGAAAACCGCCAATCATGTCCACGATGGCGTGCATCCCTGTGGTGACGCAACTTGCCGCCACCAGCCATGCCCACCCCCGCCACACCCAGCGCAGCGCGGGCATGCGTCCGGCAAACGCTTCGGCGGCCAGCAGCGCCCAAATGACGTGAAATGACGGAAACGCGGCACCCGGAATGTCTAGCATGCGCTCCCAGGCCAGGAGTTCTCCAAGCGCGCTATGTGGCGTGAACGCGCGGGGAACTGCGACCAGCGGAATCACCAGAAAAAGCGGAAACACCACGGCCATGGCCAGCAGCCCGCGCACGGCAAATCGCCGCAAGTTGCGCGCGCTGGCGGCTACGAGAGGCGCGAGCGCGGTCACCACGTAACAGCTTGCGTAGAAAAACTCGGTCCATTCCCAGACCGGAAGATGAATCTCGAAAGGCAGAAACGCGGAAACGGCATCGTGGGGCACGCCGGCGGATACGACGGCTTCGTACAAAAAGACCCAGGGGAAAAGGACGCAGAGATAGCAGCGGAATCGCTCGAGTTTCGAGGGAGGGCGGTCGTCGTCCGGCGGCAGAATGGCGTGCGGATTCACCAGGGCGTCGCCAAAGCGCTGTCGCAGGTCGTGGCGTTCGTAACCGAGTACCAGCGCCGCGCAGCCCAGCGCCACCAGCGGGGAGACCAACCACAAGCCGCTTGCCGATCCGGCAGCGATGGATGCGCCCACGCAGAGCACGCAGAAGCCGGTGTAAATCGGATGCGGCAGCAGGCGGAAGACTCCTTGGGTCACGAAACGCGGAGGCGGAGCCAGATTCATGGGCAGGCCTTTGCCGTGAGTCAACAGCGCGGCCATTCCAAGGACGACGAGAAGTGCGCCCGCCGCGCCGAGCGCTATCCCGAAAGGAAGGGAAGCGCGCAGCGGCACTTGCACGGCCGGCTCGGTCGCGTTGGCCCATAGGACAAGCAGTGCCGGTAGTGCCAAAACAAAAAAGCTTCCGTAGAGAATTTTGCTGACGGAGGATGGCGGGCTCACGGCCATTGGACAACCTCGTGAATGGCCCAGCCGCGTGCGTCCGGCATGCCACCGCGACGCAGCACGGCACGGCTTTTCCATTTGCATTCGCGGATGCCCAGGACGGACTGGGGAAACAACTTCTGTAGGTTGGGGATTTTCGAGAGGGCGGTTTTCGCCAGAGTTCCTTCGCGCAGAATGAAACTTTCTTCGAAATTCAGAACGACGGCGCGATCCTTGAGCACGAGCTGCTGCTCGGTGATGCTTTCGGCCTGCACTTCGGCGCCGTTGTGAAAGACGACTTGCTTGGAATACGGGCCGCGCCAGTCAATCCACACCAGCGAATCGGTGGCGCTCAGGAAGCGGCCCCAGCGGAGTTCTTTGAGCGGCAAGCGCCACGGCGGGATGGTCATGCGCAGGTGTTCGGCGTAGCCGAGGCCACATATCGCGGCGGCTTTTTCCACGCGAACCCTGGCGGTGGCGCGCGGCTGCAGGCAATTCCATTCAATCGTGCCGGCGTCCGAATCCA
>CAZIWR010000384.1:0-2013 GCA_964542805.1 uncultured Acidobacteriaceae bacterium | reverse complement strand
GGCTACCGCGCGGCGCTGATGCTCAACACCTTTCGCCTGACGCTCGAGCAGTGGTTCAAGTATTACTCCGGCTACGACCCGGTGTTCACCTGGTGGACGAGCGCGCCGTACAAGAAGACCGACGAATCTCTGAAGGCCTACGTGAAAGTGCTGCGCGAAAAGGTCGTCGGAGTAAAAGAGGGCGAGGACGAGCCCATCGTCGGCTACCCGATTGGGCGCGAAGCTTTGCTGCAGGACCTGGCCGGCGAAATGATCGCCTACACGCCCGAAGAGCTGGTCGGCATCGCCGAGCGCGAGTTCGCGTGGTGCGAAGCGGAAATGAAGAAGGCCTCGCAAGCCATGGGGTTGGGCGACGACTGGAAAGCGGCAGTGGAAAAAGTGAAGTCGCTGCACGTCGAGCCGGGCAAGCAGCCCGACCTGATCCGCGACCTCGCGCTGGAAGCCATCGAGTACGTGGAAAAGCGCGACCTGGTTACCGTGCCGCCGCTGGCGCGCGACATCTGGCGCATCGAGATGATGACGCCGGAGCGGCAGAAAGAAAGCCCGTTCTTCCTTGGCGGCGAAGTAATCCTCGTCTCCTATCCAACGGACACGATGTCGCAAGAAGATAAGTTGATGAGCATGCGCGGCAACAATATTCATTTCGCGCGCGCTACCGTGCACCACGAACTCATCCCCGGCCATCACCTGCAGGGCTTTATGACCGACCGTTACAATGCGCACCGCCGCGCGTTTGCCACGCCCTTCTGGGGCGAAGGCTGGGCGCTGTGGTGGGAAATGCTGCTGTGGGACAGCGGTTTTCCGGCCACTCCGGAAAACAAAGTGGGCATGCTCTTCTGGCGCATGCATCGCTGCGCGCGGATTATTTTTTCGCTGGGCTTCCACCTGGGAACCATGACGCCGCAGCAGTGCGTTGATTTTCTGGTGGACCGCGTGGGCCACGAGCGCGCCAACGCCACAGCCGAAGTGCGCCGCTCGTTCGGCGGCAACTACGCGCCGCTCTACCAGATTGCTTACATGATGGGAGCGCTCGAATTCCGCGCGCTGCATGCGGAGCTGGTGGACTCCGGCAAAATGACCAACCGCGATTTCCACGACGCCATCTTGAAAGGCGGGCGCATCCCCGTGGAAATGGTGCGCGCGATGCTTACCAAGCAGCCTCCCGCGCGCGATTACACGCCGAATTGGAAATTTGCGGGAGATATTCCTACGAAGAAGTAGCAAGAGCACCACGAGCGCGTACCGCCCGGAGAACATCATGCGCATGAGAGTGCGGTGGGTTGCTGTCTTTGCAGCTTGGCTGTTAGTTGCGGGGCACGCCGTCGCGCAAACAGACCTGAAGACGCGCAACGTCGTGCTTATCGTCGCCGACGGCGTGCGCTGGCAGGAAGTTTTTCTAGGGCCCGAGCCCGCGCTGATGAACAAACCGTACGGCGGCGTCTTGGATATCGCCGCGCTACGCAAGGATTTCTTGCGCGAGAATTCTGCGAAGGGACGCGAGACGCTGCTTCCATTTTTTTGGAGCGTGATCGCGCAGCAAGGACAACTCTTCGGCAATCAGACCAAAGGCAGCATCGCGCGCGTCACCAACGGGCTGAAGTTTTCTTATCCCGGCTACAACGAAATGCTCACCGGTCACGCGGACCCGCGCGTGGATAGCAACGACCCGCGCCCCAATCCCAACGTGACCGTATTCGAATGGCTCGCCGGCTTGCCGGAATTTCGCGGGCGCGTGGCCGCGTTCGCGACTTGGGGAGTGTTCGACGCCATTTTCAATCGCGAGCGCAGCGGCCTCTACGTCTTTTCAGGATGGGAGCCGAACGCCGCGCGCGCGGCCACTCCGCGGCAGGCGCTGCTCGACGAGTTGTACCGCACCACGACGCGCCTCTGGGGCGACAACGCAAATGATGCCTTGATGCACGCCGCCATGAAAGAGTACGTGCAGCTCGAGCGGCCACGCGTGCTCTTTATCGGCTACGGCGAAGCCGACGAATGGGCGCACGACGGCCGCTA
>CAZIWR010000383.1:0-2018 GCA_964542805.1 uncultured Acidobacteriaceae bacterium | reverse complement strand
CCGGCGGTTTCCTGCGCAGTGGAGGCGTTGCCGCGGCGGATGAGGAGCTGGGCGTCAAATTTAGGAATGGTGTGCGATTCGACGAGCACCACCTGCATGCCGCTCGCGAGTGTGCGCTGGGTGCGGCGCGGCCAGACCACGGGGCGCAGAGGAGCGAGCGCGGGAACGGCGGCGAGATTGCCGAGCGGAGCGGTGGCCATCAGGCAGCTCCTTTTCCCGCATGCGGGACGGGACGGCGCTCGACGATGGCGCGGTTGCTGCGCACCAGATATTTCTGCGCGGCGGATTGGGCTTGCGCGGGAGTCACGTCGAGAAAACCGTCGAGGATGCTGTTGACGAGCGTGGGATCGTTGTCGAAAAGCGTGAAGCAGGCCAGATAATGCATCAGGCCGAAGCGCGGCATGTAACCGCCCATGCCGGCTTCGAGCGTGGAGTAATAATCGGAGCGGAATTTCACTTTCAGCGGGGCCATTTCGTCGGCGGCAATTCCCTTCTCCTGCACTTCGTGGATGACGGCATCGTAGGCGGCGATGGTTTCGTCCACCGAACATTCGGGCTTGTGCATGATGGTGGTGACCATGAGCATGGGGCCGTTGTAGTCGAAGACGTCGCCCATGGGATAGTGAATGCCGCCGGAAGTTTCCACGGCGATCTGCTTGTCGTGGACGAGCGAGCGGAACATGCGCCCGGCGCGGCCGCCGTGCAGGGCCTGGTCCACCATGGCGAGCGCGTACCAGTCGGCGGTGCGGCGCTTGGGCGCGTGATAGCCGATGGCGAGAGCGGGCAACGTGCCGAATTTTTCTTCCACCAGGCCGCGGCGCTCGTCGGATTGCGGAGGCTCGCTCGCGTCCACAGCGGGCGGCAGCTTGCCGGCAGGAATAGACTCGAAATATGTTTTCGCGAGGCGGAAACCTTCGTCGGGCTGCACATCGCCGAGGATCAGCAGCACGGCGTTGTTGGGAGCGTAGTAGGTGCGGAAAAAACTCTGGACGTCGGCGAGAGTGGCGGCGTCCAGGTCGCTGAAGTCGCCGTAAAAATTGTGGGCGTTGGCCCAGTTGCGGTTGGCGACGGGCGGGAGATCGAGCCACGGGAAGCCGCCATAAGGCTGGTTGAAGACGTTGACGCGGACTTCTTCCTTCACAACGTCGCGCTGGTTGCGAAGGTTTTCGTCGTCCACTTTGAGGGCGCGCATGCGGTCGGCCTCGAGCCACAAAGAACGCTCGAGGGCGTTGGAGGGCACGGCTTCGAAATAGTTGGTGACGTCGTAGCGCGTGGAGCCGTTCAGCACGCCCCCGGAAGAATTGATGAGCTTGATGTGCATCATTTTGCCGGCGTTCTCGGAGCCCTGGAACATCATGTGCTCGAAAAGATGCGCGAAGCCGCTGCGGCCCTGCGGCTCGAGACGAAAACCGATGTTGTAATAGACCCCGACGGTGACGAAGGGCGCGGCGTGGTCGGGCGAGATGACCACGCGAAGGCCGTTGGCCAGCGTGGTGCTTTCAATCGGAATTTGCAATTTGGTCAAATCGATCTCCTAGAACCTTTGGAACCGCAAATGAACGCAGATAAACACAGATTTGGAAAAACAAATCAAAACACTATTTCTTAAGCACGCTTTGTAAACGGCGCAAAGTGGCGCCGGGGTCGGCGGACAAAACGCGCGCGCTGAGCAAGAGCATGGCGGCGTGGGCGGCGCGAAATTCCGGTGGAAATTTTCGCAGGGCAGCCATGTGCTTCGCGATCGTCGAAAAATCGCCGCGAGAGATAGGCCCGGTCCATGAAGCACGCGGGCCGAGCGTTTCCAAGTTCTCAAGCACCTGCCGGGCCATGCGCAGCAGCCCGCGCTGCGCCTGTTTGCGCGGAAAACCAAGAGCGACGAGCAACTGCGTGCCGCCCTCGATGAGCGCGAGCGCGTGCGCGGCGGCAAATCCGCCCGCAGCATGATACGCAGGTTTGGCCGCGGCGGGAATCTGAATCGGAATGCCGCCGAGCTGGCGGGCGATGCGTCGCGCCATGCG
>CAZIWR010000382.1:0-2018 GCA_964542805.1 uncultured Acidobacteriaceae bacterium | reverse complement strand
CCCACGGTCCTTTTCGTTTTGGACGAGGTGTGCCGCTCCGGGGAGCCGCAACCCGGTGACTATGGCGTGCTTTTGGCGCTGGGTCCCGGCTTCGCTGCCGAAGCCGCTCTCTTGCGTTGGTAGGAGACAAGCTTTTTGCCCGCCCTCGCTGCGGCCTTTCGGCCGGTACAGTTTTGAATCGTCTCGGTGATGGGAGGATATGGCCTTGAGAAAACTCTTCGGCTTCGCTGCGATTTCGCTTGCGGGATTGCTCTTTGTCGGCGCTGCTGTACTCGCCGGCGTACAGACAAAAACGGAGGAATCCGTTCAAGTCGTCGAAATGACTGCGAAAAAGTACGAGTACTCGCCGGACGAAATTCGCGCCAAGAAGGGAACACGCGTTCAACTGAAGATCCGCGCCACCGACCGCACGCACGGCTTCAAGATTCGGCTGTATCCCGAAGGCGCCCCGGAAAAAGGTGAGCCCGGCCTTCGCATGGTGGACAACCAGAATAATTTCAAGCTCGAAAAAAACCTGGAAATCACCATCGAATTTGTCGCCGAGCGCCCCGGCACCTACCTCTTCCGCTGCTCCGTCTTTTGCGGCATGGGCCACCGCGGCATGAGCGGCAAAATCATCGTCGAGTAGGGCAGGTTGCAGGCTGTCCTCTCAGCCCTAACTTTTTCGCTCCCATCCAATTTTTGGTTTCTTCATCCTTGGCCTGTGTTTTACCTTTTGCAACGCCGCTGCCCACTTCCTCAGTTCCTCGCGCAGCTTTTCCAGTCGCACTCCCCGGTACTCGGCAGGGAACTGTTCCAACTTCTGCAGTCCTTTTTGAAGCAACGATTCTGCTCCCTCGCGGTTTCCTTGCGCATGGTGGTGGAATGCCGCGGTTACTTGCGTGATGCCCTGCAAAAATGTCTTGTCCGGCTCCGCTGCCTTGAGCCAGATGGCCTCCCAACTCTCATGCGCGTCGAAAAACTTTTCCGCGTTGAACTGGTCCACCCCTTGCTGGAATTGTTCCCCACGTTTCGCGCCGTCTTTTCGCTCCTTCAATTTGCTCCCTCCGCCCGACTCTCGGCATAATACCAGCCTTGATTTCGTTCTTTTGGAGTATGGTCGGCTGTCATGTCCATCGCCATTCAAATTCCGGGCGTGAAGCTGGGTCTCATCGAAGCAACGGATGTTCAGGTACAACTCGTCCATGCAAGCCTCGCCGCGGAGATGGACGCCGTCTGCGACCGCATCCGCCGCACGCACACGATCGATCAGGTCGCCCTGCTTGACTCCGTCCGCGGAGTTCGCGCGATGTTCCGTGCCTGGGGCGTGGACCCTTCTCGCTACCGCCCTTCTTCCGAAGCGCTGCTTCGCCGCGTGGTGCAGGGCAAAGGCCTCTATCGCATCTGCAATGTTGTGGACGTCTGCAATCTCTGCTCCATTGAAACCGGCTGGCCTTTTGGTCTCTACGACCGCAATCATCTCGACCCGCCCATCGTCATGCGGCTGGGACAGAACGGCGAATCCTATGAGGGCATTGGCAAGCAAACCTGGCATCTGGCCGGCCGCCCCATTCTGGTGGATTCACAAGGCCCTTTTGGCTGCCCCATCAGTGACTCCACGCGCACCATGATCACCGAGGCGACGCGTTCGTTGCTCAGCGTGATTTTCGCTCCCGCCACGGTCTCGGAAGAAGAATTGCAACGGGGCCTCGAGCGCTACGCACAGCGTCTCGCGTCTTACGCTGCGGCGCGCACCACGCGCCTGGCAGTGATTTTCTCCTGACCCGCCAAATTCGATTTTTCATCTTGGCTGCGCTATTCTCTTCGTTCGCAGTGTCGCGGGGTGAGCGTTTGTCGAAGCTGAATCTTTGTTTCCTGATTCATTCGCACCAGCCGGCCGGCAACTTTGAGGACGTCCTCGAGCGCGCCAGCCGGCAATCCTATGTTCCGTTCCTCGAAGCGCTGTTGCGCCACCCCTCCGTCCGCATGGGTTTGCACTATTCCGGCTCGCTTCTTGAATGGTTTGAAAAATCCCAGCC
>CAZIWR010000381.1:0-2021 GCA_964542805.1 uncultured Acidobacteriaceae bacterium | reverse complement strand
ATTGCCTCGGCCAGCGGCACCTACAGCGCCGACACGCTTCGCGACCTCGGCAAGATTTCCGAAATCACCCGCGCCGTGCACCGCCAGTCCACTCCCAAGGCTGTGCTCTCCACCGCCGTCAACGAAATCGGTAAATACCTGAAGGTGGCGCGCTGCCTGACCGTGGTAGGCCCGCCGGGCCAGCCCCCGCAAATGGCCTCCGAATACTGCGCGCAAGGCGTGGACCCGTCCGGCGGCGCGCAGATTGTGAAGCTGCTGGGCCCGCTCGCGCACGCCAAGCCGGACGACATGGGCGCCTTCGAGCTGGATGTGGCGGACGAGCCGGCGTTGCGCGATCTGGGCCTGGCCTGCGCTCTCGGCGTGCAGCTTACCGACCGCGAAACGCAGGCGGTCTCCGGCTTTCTCGTGGTTGGCGACGCCGCGACTCGCCGATGGAAGCCGAATGAAAGTTACTTCCTGCAGGCTGTCGGCGACCAGGTGCTCATCGGCGTGAACCATACCAAGCTGCGTTCGCTGATGCGTACGCTCGCCGTCGCCGACGAAAAGACCGGACTGCTCGGCCGCGGCTCCTATCAGGATTGCCTCCTATCCGAAGCCAATCGCAGCAAGTCGCAGAGCACGCCGCTCTCGCTGGTCATTCTGTCCATGGACAAAGGGATGGAGCTGCTCCGCCAGCACGGCGAGCCGCAGTTCGACCGGCACATGGAGCAACTGGCCCGTGCGCTCCAAGCCACCGTGCGCCAGAACGACCTGGCGGTGAAGTACACCAGTTGGGCGCTGGCTTTCATCCTGCCGGACACCAAACTTGCCGATGCGCTGGTCCTGGCGGAAAAACTTCGCAAGGTTTCCGGCAATGTGCAGCCGCCTTGGAACCAGTCGCAGCCATCGCTTAGCGCTTCTGTGGTCGAGGCCGTGAGCCGTCCGGACTACGACGCCGAAGACATCATCACCGATTTGATTAATCGCGCCGAATTCGGCCTCGAAGAGGCGCGCAAGAAGGGAGGCGACGCCGTCCTTTCGCTCTGATTTGTATTCATAGGATTAGGAGTTGTCATCATGCTTCCCACCGATGTTGTCATTCTTGCCGGAGCCCGCACGCCGATGTCCCGCTACACAGGGGCATTCAAGGATGTCTCCGCGCTCGACCTTGGCGCCAGCGCCTCGCGCGAAGCCATTCGCCGCTCCGGCGTGGACCCGGCGGAATTCGAGCACGTCGTGTTCGGCAATGTGATGCAGACCAGCGGCGACGCCCTTTACGGCGCGCGCCATGTGGGACTGAAGGCCGGTCTGAAAGTGGAAACGCCCGCTGTTACCGTCAACCGGCTGTGCGGCTCCGGCATGGAAGCGATTGTCCAGGGCGCGCACCGCATCCTGATGAACGAAGCGAAAGTGGTGCTCGCCGGTGGCATGGAGAACATGACCCAGGCACCGCACGTCATCCGCGGCGCCCGCGGTGGCTTCCGCCTCGGCGAAGGCAAGCTCGAAGACTCGCTCACCGTGGCCCTGCTCGACACCTACTGCGGCTGCTACATGGCGGACACGGCCGAAAATCTCGTGGCTGAGTACGGCATCACTCGCCGCGAGTGCGACGAATTCGCATTGCGCAGTCAGCAACTCGCCGAAGATGCCTTCCGCGCCGGCCGCTACAGCGATGAGACGGTGCCTGTTGAAGTCAAAAGCGGCCGCAAGACGCAGCTCATCACCGAAGACGATCACCGCCGCCCAGAGACCACCATGGCCACGCTGGAAGCCCTGCCTCCGGCTTTCAAAAAAAACGGCATCATCACCGCTGGTAACGCCAGCGGCATCGTGGACGGCGCCGCCGCCGTAGTCATGACCCATGCCAAAGTGGCTCAGGAGCGCGGCTGGAAGCCGATGGGTCGGCTGGTTTCTTGGGCGGCCGTTGGTGTGGAGCCGCGCATCATGGGCATCGGCCCGGTGCCTGCCTCGGAGGCTGCCTTGCAGCGCGCTTCTTTGCGCATGAAAGAGATGGACTTGATCGAAGTGAACGAAGCCTTTGC
>CAZIWR010000380.1:0-2022 GCA_964542805.1 uncultured Acidobacteriaceae bacterium | reverse complement strand
AGCAGGCCGAGAAAGCGCGCGAAGGCCACCCCCACGGCAGCGATAGTGCCGGTCTGAATGACGAGAAAGAGCGTCCAGCCATAGAGGAAGCCCCACATCGGCGAGTAGGCTTCGCGCAGGTACACGTACTGCCCGCCGGCCTTGGGCATCATGGCCGCCAGTTCGCCGTAGGAAAGCGCCGCGGTGACGGTGAGGACGCCGGTGATAATCCAGACTGCAAGCAGGCCGCCGGGCGAACCGACCAAGCGGGTGATGTCGGCGGAGACGATGAAGATGCCGGAGCCGATCATCGAGCCAATGACGATCATGGTCGAGTCGAGCAGCCCCAGTTCGCGGACAAACTCGCGCTGTGCGGGGACCGATGTGGCTGACGTCGCTCGAGCGCTATCCGACATATTTGTCGTGCCTCAGTTATTGCTTTCGTCCAGCCTTGCGGCTCGGCGCAGGTATTCGCGCGCCTGCGCGGCGGGATCCTCAGCCGCCATCAAATCGCGCGCTACGGCCACGGAATCCGCACCGGCGCGCCAGACCTGCTCCGCGTTCTGCACTGTGATACCGCCAATGGCCACCAGGGGTTTCCGCGTGATGGAGCGCGCCTTACGAATCAACTCGAGGCCGACCACCGGATCGGCCTGCTGCTTCGTCGAAGTCGGGAAGATGGGGCCGACAGCAATATAGTCCGCGGAGGTAGCCTCCGCTTCTTTCACCTGCGATTCGTTGTGCGTTGAAATGCCCACCCAGGAACCGCGGCCGCAAATGGCGCGCGCGTCCTCCACCGGCAAATCTTGCTGGCCGACGTGAACGCCGCCAGCGCCAGCGAGGGCCGCCACGTCCGGGCGGTCATTTACCACGAAGCGAGCACCATGTCTTGCACAAATAGAGACGAGTTCACGAGAAAGGGAAAGAAGGTTGCGCGCGGAGATTTGTTTATCGCGGTACTGGATAACCCCGACCCCGGCTGACGCCAGCGCATCCGCCACCGCGGACGCGCCAGTCCTGAGCAACAAGGCGTCCATTATGGCATAGAGGCGGGGGATGACAAGGCTCATTTAGCGGCGGTCCCGCTCAGCGGGACAGGAAGATAGCGTTCGAGGAAATGGGTGTCGAAATTCCCAGCGGCAAAATCAGGGTCGGCCAGGATTTTGCGATGCAGCGGAATGGTGGTTTTGACGCCTTCCACGATGAACATTTCCAGCGCGCGACGCATGCGGGAGAGGGCCTCTTCGCGGTCGCGGCCATGCACCACGAGCTTGGCAATCAACGAGTCGTAGTAGGGCGGGATGACGGCGTCGCTGTGCATGGCGGTGTCCACGCGGACGCCGGTGGAACCGGGCGTGTGGAACGTGGTGACGCGGCCGGCAGAAGGAGTGAACAACTCGGGGTCTTCGGCATTCACGCGGCATTCGATACTGTGCCCGCGGAACTCCAAGTGGGGAATGATTTCATCCAGACGATCTCCGGCGGCCACGCGGATCTGCGACTTCACCAAGTCCACACCCGTAATCATCTCGGTGACAGGATGCTCCACCTGGATGCGGGTATTCATCTCAATGAAGTAGAAGTCGCCTGAGTCGTCCATCAGCAACTCGACCGTGCCGGCATTGGAATAGGCGATTTGTTCGAGCGCGTGAGCGATGCGCCCACCCATCTCTTCGCGCGTGCTGGCGGACACCGCGGGGGAGGGCGACTCTTCCAGTAGTTTTTGGTGGCGGCGCTGGATGCTGCATTCGCGCTCGCCCAGATGGATCACCTTTCCGTGGGTGTCGCCGAGGATCTGGAACTCGATATGGCGGGGGCGCTCGATGAAGCGCTCCATGTAGACGTCGGGGATGCCGAAGGCCTGCTGGGCTTCGTGACGCGCGGATTGAAAGGCAGACGACAATTCCGCCCGCGAGCGCACGATGCGCATGCCGCGACCTCCGCCGCCGGCCACAGCCTTGATGATGAGCGGATAGCCAATCTCTCCAGCGGCGCGGACGGCGGCATCCTCATCGGCCACTGCGCCATCCGTGCCGGGCATGA
>CAZIWR010000379.1:0-2023 GCA_964542805.1 uncultured Acidobacteriaceae bacterium | reverse complement strand
ACGGGGAGTACATGGTGTCGCTGGCGCGGCAGTTGGGCGACGCGGAGTTTGCGGAGAATCCCACCAGCGACGCGGTGTATTTCAATTTGATCGGCAACACGCTGGTGCATTACTCGACGGGCACGGGAGTGCTGCTGGCGGTCGCGGCGGCGGGGCTGTATGGATTTGTGCTGCGCCGTGAGCTGCGGCAAGGACGCACGATTTTGCTTGGCGTCATTTGGGGCGCGGGAATTCTTGTGCTGAGCGCGGTGCTGACCGGACTGCTGGGAATGGCGGTGCAATGGAAAGCGGGACTCCTGCACGGGTGGCTCGTGCCAGATGGCGATGTGCTGCGCAGCGTCGCGTACATGCTGAGCCTGGTGCTCTTTGCGGTGGGGATCAATGCAGGGATGTACAGCTTGTGGCGCAACAAGCTGGGCGCGGCGGGGCTGGCGATGGGCGGCCTCGCGGTGTGGACGATTTTAGCGCTGTGGAGCGCGTTCGCGGTGCCCGGAGCGAGTTACCTGTTCACGTGGCCGCTACTGGGGAGCCTGGTGGCGGTGGCGATGTTCCGCTCCACGGGCGAGGAAGAAAACGCCGGGAGAAAGGAAATCGCGGCGCTCATTGTGGGTGCTCTGCCGTGCGTGCTGCTGTTTGCGCCCACCGTGCAGCAACTGTTCGTGACGCTGGGGCTGTCGCATCTGGGCACGCACGCGATGTGCGTGTTTCTGACGCTGGCACTTTGGGCGCTGATCCCGCAGATCGAGTTGATGACGCGTTTGCAGCGCTGGCTGCTGCCGGCGGCGGCGTACGGGCTGGGCATCGCGCTGTTCTTCGGCGGAATGTTCACCACGCGCTACTCGGCGGAACATCCCAAGACGGACGCGATGGTGTACGGGCGCAACGCGGACACCAGCCTGGCCGTGTGGTTCAACGGGAGCGACAAGCCGGATGCGTGGACGAAGCAATTCCTGTCCGACCAGCCCACGAGGGAAACGCTCGAGGAGTTTTTCCCGGGCGGCACGGGCACGTCGTATCTAAAGAACAATGCGAAGGATGTGCCGCTGCCCGGCGTGGACGTGCTGCTCGGCGAAGAAAAAAAAGAAGGCGAAGGGCGCACGCTGACGCTGCTGGTGATGAGCCCGCGCAAGGCGGCGTGGATCACGCTGTACGTGGGCGAAGCGGAAGTGCTGGAAGCCAGCGTGAACGGCAAGCCCATCTCCAAGGATCCGAACGCGCGGCGGCTGCCGCAGCAGGGCTGGCGGCTGCGCTACTCGAACCCGCCGGAACAGGGGATCGAAGTGATGCTCAAGGTGCGCGGGACGCAACCCGTGAAATTGCGCGTGGTGGATGGGTCCCTGGGGTTGCCAGCGAATGCTGGGATCGACGTGAAGCCGCGGCCGGACTGGTTGATGCCCGTGCAGTCGGGTGACGTCACGCTGGTGACCCGGGCGTTCCGATTCTAAGCACAAGTGAATTGGCTGGAACAGAACAGCACGCAGCGGTCCGCGTGTTGCGGGAGAGCGGGAGAGCGTGTGAGCTGTCCGATTTGCGAGAAGCGCAAGGCGAAGCGGTTTTGCCCGGCGAAGGGCGAGTCCATCTGCGCGGTGTGCTGCGGCACGGAGCGCGAGGTGACCATTGACTGCCCGGCGGACTGCCCGCACCTGATGCAGGCGCGGCGATACGAAGAGCAACATCCCAAGGAATTCGCGCGGGAAGAAATTTTGTTTGCCGACGTGGAAATTCCGCCGCCAATGATCCGCGAGCGGCAGCCGGTGGTGAGCGGCCTGGGGTTCACGGTGCTGAAATTCGCGCGGGACAACGCGGCGCTGGCCGACGGCGACGTACTCGCCGCGGTGACTTCGCTGGCGGAGGCCTACCGCACGCTGGGCTCCGGAATCTATTACGAAAAACCGCCGCAGGGGCCCATGGCGCACGGGCTTTACGCGGCGCTGGCGGCGTTTTTGGAAGACGTGAAAAAACAGGAAGCGGAACGCAGCGGATTTCCCAGCCTGAAGGATGCGGAGATTTTTCTGCTGCTGGT
>CAZIWR010000378.1:0-2038 GCA_964542805.1 uncultured Acidobacteriaceae bacterium | reverse complement strand
TTGGCCGCTGCATCGGTGTTGCTGTTCTTAACCAGTTATAACCTTTGCTGGGCGCATGCCATCGTCGTCGACTCCACCCCGCGTGAAGGCGCGGTGCTCAAGCAGGCGCCGGACCGCATCCAACTGCGTTTTAACGTCAAAATTGAAAAAGCGCTCGCCCGTGTGAGTCTTACCAAAGGCGGCAAGCAAAGGATTAAACTGCCGCCCTCCGATTTCAGCCAAAGCGCGCCGGAAAGACTGGAAGTGCTTTTGCCGCCTCTGGAACCGGGGGATTACTTGCTGCGCTATTCGGTGCTGGCTGCTGACGGCCACGCCACGCAGGGCGTGCTGCGCTTCAGCATCGAGAATAGTCCATGAGCCTGCTCGCCGGTTTTCTCTCGGTCGTGTTTCATGCCCTGGTGCTGATCGGCATGTCGGCGGCGGTGGGCGGGCTGATTTTTCTGCTCGCCGTGCTGCTGCCGCTTGCCAACACCGGCAGCGCGGCACGGCTTGCGATAAGGCGTTCGCTCATCGTTCTGGTCTGGGGCGCCGCCCTGCTTGCGCTCGGGCAAGTCCTGGAATTGCTGATGGAGATCTGGGCGCTCGCGGATGAGTCGGGCGGGTGGCCCGTCGCCGCGTTTTTTTCTACGGGGTTCGCCCACGCGGGACTGCTGCATATCGCATTTGCCCTTGCTTTGGCTTTAAGCGGCGCGTGGCTAATCAAACAACCGGCATCACGCGCTGCATGGAGCGCTGCCATCACGGCTGCGATTCTACTCATGGCAAGCGGGGCATGGCTGGTGCATGCAGTAGGTCGTCTCGAGGGCACTGTGCCGCTTATGGTAATGACAGTGCTGCACCAACTGGGCGCTGCCGTGTGGGTGGGCGGCATCATTCATCTTGTCTCGCTGTGGCGGCAAACGCGCAATGGCGCCGGCGCGCCGCTCTGGCCGCGCGTGCTGGCGCGTTTTTCACCTCTAGCCGTGCTTGCCGTTTTGCCTCTGATCGGCACAGGCATTTATCTGTGGTGGGGTTATATCGGCGATGCAGAAGGGCTCATCGGCACCGACTACGGCGTGATGGTGCTGACCAAAGTGGCACTGCTCCTCGCGGCGCTCGCGCTCGGCGCGATGAATTTTTATCTCACGCGGCGCTGGCTGCGGCTGGGCGACACGCGGGGCGTAGGAGCGCGCGTCCCGTATTTCATTGAAACCGAATTCAACATCGTCATCATCATTTTACTTACCGCTGCCGTTCTTACTTCTCTGCCGCCATCAATAGACGTCGCAGCGGAAAAGGCGACGCCTGCTGAAGTCTGGGAAGTGCTCAAACCGGGGAAACCACGTCTCGCCCCTCCGCCGCGCCAGGAATATCTGGCGAGCTCCACTTCTTCGTTCGACGTGTTTACTCTCCGCAACGACTTAGAAAAGAGACAAAGCGAGTTCAACCACAACGTTTCAGGCCTGCTGGTGCTGATCGTGGGGTTGGCTGCGGTACTGGACCACACCGGTAAATTACCTTGGGCGCGGCATTGGCCGCTGTTATTCATGCTGGTCGGGGTGTTTCTAGTGCTGGTCGGCGAGCCACAAGGCTGGCCGCTCGGTTACGAAGGATTCTGGGAAACCCTGGTGATACCTTCAGTCCTCCAACACCGACTGGCCACCGTAGTGGTGATTGGTCTTGCGCTGTTCGAGTGGCGGGTGCGTATCGGCGGGCTTGCCGAGACGCGCTGGCGTTATGCCTTCCCTCTGTTGTGTATGGCGGGTGGCGCGTTGTTGCTCACCCATTCCCACACCCTGCTTGCCAACAAACACCAGTTCCTCATCGAGGTTTCGCATTCGCTGCTCGGCTTTTTCGCGGTGATGGTAGGGGCGGGACGCTGGCTGGAATTGCGTCTTCCCCCGCCCACCAACCGTCTGCCGAGGTGGATTTGGATCTTTTCCCTGGTGATGGCCGGCTTGGTGCTGCTGTTTTATCGAGAGGTCTGAGCGGGCTCTTCGCTTTTTTCGTCTTCGGATTTCAGCGTCTGAGCGGGCGCTTCGCTTTTTTCGTCTTCGGA
>CAZIWR010000377.1:0-2043 GCA_964542805.1 uncultured Acidobacteriaceae bacterium | reverse complement strand
TTTTCCAGGCCCTGTTCGTCGCGCTGCAGCACGTGGATGCCGCGGTAGCGGGGCATGAAGCTGACCGGCGTTTCGGGATAGTTTTCCGTGACGGTCTTGCCCAGCATGTTGCGGAAGGTGACGCTGAAGCCCTTGGCCAGCGTGACAATCGTTTCGGTGACTTCGCGGAGTATGGACGCCATTTCGCGGAGGCTGGTTCCGAGACATCAGGGCCAGCCCGTCCTTGAGGTCTTCAGTCTAACAGACCGCTTTCACTCTCGCAAAATACGCTCGTAGGGGCGACCGGCAGGTCGCCCGCCTGCTGTGCCGCAACCAACTCATGTGCGCTGTCTTCGTGTTAGCGCAGCAATGATCTGCTTGCCGTGGAAGCGCCCGTTCTCGATAAAAATCTCCCCGGTGTGTCGCCCGCCGAGAATGACTCCGGCCAGATAAATGCCGGGGACGTTGCTCTCCAGCGTCTCCGGGTCGCATTCCGGTTTCATCGTGGCGGGATCAAGGGCAATTCCCTGCCCCCGGAGAAAATTGAAATCGGGGTGATACCCGGTGAGCAGGAATACGGCCGTGGCGAGCACCCGGCTGCTGCCCCGCGCATTTTTCACCAACACGGCGCCCGGCTCGATACGCGTGATTTCCGTTTCCAGCAGCGCGGCAATCTGACCGGCCTTGATGCGGTTCTCGATATCTGGGCGCACCCAGTACTTGATGCTCGCGCCGAGCTCGGCGTAACGATGCACCAGCGTGACGCGCGCGCCGCCGCGCCACAAGTCCAGCGCAGTCTCGGCCGCGGAGTTTTTGCCGCCTACGACAACCACGTCCTGTCCCCAGTAGGCATGCGCCTCCGTGTAGTAGTGGCTCACGTGCGGCAAGTCTTCGCCGGGGACGCCGAGTCGGTTAGGCAGATCGTAGTAGCCGGTGGCCACTACAATCTTCCGCGAAGCATACTGTTTTCCCTCGCCGAGTGCCGTCCGCGTATGCAGGGTAAAGTTTCCGTCACCGCCCGCCACGCGTTCGACCGCTTCAAACAGCCGCAACTCCAGCGCGTAGTGCTCCGCGGCCTTGCGGTAATACTTGAGCGCCTCGCCGCGCGTCGGCTTCTCGCCGGTCGTAGTCATCGGCAGGTCGCCGATTTCCATCAGCTCCGGCGTGGTGAAGAAAACCATGTTCACCGGGTAATGGAACAGAGAATTGCACAGGCAGCCTTTATCCACCACGAGAGCGCGCCGTCCGGCGCGCTTGGCTTCGATAGTGCAGGCCAGGCCGGTGGGGCCCGCGCCAATGCAAATTACGTCGTAGATGGGGTTCACGGAATCAGTCGGCATGGCTCGACAAATCCTGTTCAGCGGACGTCGTGTCAATCTCCCGCGAGCAAGCGGGTTTGCAGGCCGGTGCTCATGGCCAGGACGTCATCAGGCCACGTTTGCAGCCTGTCCAGCCGCTCGAGTGTTTCGGCAAGGCGCTGGCGCTCCACGCCGCTGAGTTCAAGGCCATAGGTGTTTTGCTCGCTGGCAGAATCCAACGCACCGCGCAGGCGCAGCAGCAGGCGCTCGTCGGCGGTGTGGTCTTCTTTGCGCTCCAGCGAACCAAAATCCAGCGTGAAGCCGTCCTGCCCGTGCCGCAGCAGTTTGGGGTCCACGGCGCGGATCAGGCTCACCAGCGTCAGTATCAACTCATCGTTGTTGAATTCGACTCGCACAATCGGGTATCCCCTATACACTCGCCAGCAAAGATTCCGCCAAGGCATCGGCAAATGCAGCCAGCTCCGCATTGCGTTCCGGCGTCGCCGGGACCTCGCTTCCCTTCCATACAAAAACTTCGTGGCCCCCGCGCAGGACGCGCACGGCCGGGTTTCCTGCGATCAGAACAAACGCATCGCCGAAGACGCGCAGCCCGCCTCCCGTCACCGGCGCCAGTAGCGCGGCACATTCGCCGCGGCGCACGCCGACGTGGCTGGCATACAAAGGGAACGCCACCAGCGCGAAGCCGCGCTCGCGGAGCCGCCCGAGAATGGCGATCTGCTGCTCAGTCAATTCCAGCATGGGCAGA
>CAZIWR010000376.1:0-2056 GCA_964542805.1 uncultured Acidobacteriaceae bacterium | reverse complement strand
GCACCGGCTTCGTCATGGCCGTCTGCCTCACCCTGATCACCAGCCTGTGGTGGCTCGGCGTCGGGATGATCACGCCGCTCGTCGTTCTCCTCCTGCGCACGTCCAAAGAAGAAGCGCGGCTGATCGAGACGTTCGGCGACGAGTATCGGGAGTACATGAAGCGCACTGGACGCTTTTTTCCGCGTCTGATACATTGAGGGGCATGGCCGATCCACATTCACACGCTCACTCCCCTGCCCCTCTGGCCGCCAGCCCCCTGAAGGCGTGCCAGCGGTTCCACCTGACCCTCCACCGGCTCACGCTCGCCCTCGGCATCACGCTCGCCTTCGTGGTCGTCGAGGCGCTGGCGGGCTGGTACGCCAACAGCCTCGCGCTGCTCACCGACGCGGCGCACAACTTCACGGACGTGATCGCGCTCGGCTTGAGCTGGTACGCGCTGAGGCTGACGACCCGCCCCGCAAACGCAGGCAAGACCTTCGGCTACCACCGCGCTGGAATCCTGATTGCGCTGCTGAACTCGACGACGCTCGTGCTGATCGCGCTGGGGATTTCCTACGAAGCCTACCGGCGGCTCATCGCGCCGCCGCAGGTCGAAGCGGGCGTCCTCATCGTCGTCGCGGCCATCGCGTTCGTCGTCAACCTCGGCACGGCGCTGCTGGTCAGGCGCGGCAGCGAAAATGACCTGAATCTGCGGAGCGCGTTCGTCCACCTCGCGGGCGACGCCGTGTCAACTCTCGGCGCGATTCTGGCGGGCATCGGGATTGCGCTCACCGGCATGGCCGTTCTCGATCCGCTCGCCAGCCTCCTCATCGGCGCGCTGATCCTGTGGAACGCGTGGGGCATCCTGCGCGAGAGCGTGGAGATATTGCTCGAAAGCACGCCGCGTGACGTGGACGTGCAAGTCATGGTCGGCGATTTGATGCGCGTGCCCGGCGTGCGCGGCGTGCACGACCTGCACGTGTGGAGCATCACCCAGAACATGCGCGCCCTCTCCGCGCACATCTTGACGGACGACGTTCTGCTCAGCACAGGCACGGCGGTTCAGCGCGAGATCAACGAGCTGCTGAGCCGCAAATACGGCATCGCGCACGCGGCCCTGCAACTGGAGTGCGCCGGGTGCGAGCCGGATTTGCTGTATTGCGATATGGTGGCCGTCAATAATCACGGCCACGAAGAGCAGGCAGCCTCCTGAACGTTGTTGCGAAGAGCCATGAGTCGCTGGTCACAGGTGTATAATCAGACTCAAGGAGATGAACTATGGCCACTAAAGCTGTAAACAAGAAAACGAGGCGGGTATCTCCCAGGTTTATTGGGCGATATATCGTCACTGACCCGGAAATCTGCCACGGGAAGCCCACCTTTCGTGGCACACGCATTATGGTTTCGCACGTGCTGGAGCAAGTGGCAGAAGGAACTGCCTGGGAAACCATTATCCACGAGTGGCGTGGTAGCATCACCCAAGAAGCCATCGCCGAAGCCGTCCGATTAGCAAGTCAAGCCTTTCTTGAACATTCACAAGAATACACTGCGCCTGAATACGTGTTGAAGCGGGTGGCTGCGTGAATGTTCTGGATGAAAACATCCTTGAAAGCCAGCGCCAACTGCTTCTGGACTGGCGAATTCCCGTTCGTCAAATTGGGCACGACGTTGGGCGCAAAGGGCTGAAAGACAAAGAAGTCATCACCTTTGTGCTTCAATTACGGCGGGTCACATTCCTCACGCTTGACTCCGATTTCTATCAGCGCACTTTGTGCCACGCAAAATACGGGGTGATTCATCTGGATGTGAGAAAACACGAAGTTGCCGTCTTTGTCCGTCGTCTGCTGCGGCATCCGGAATTTGATACCGTCGCAAAACGTATGGGCAAAGTTGTTCGTGTCTCGTCAGCCGGGCTGACTGCCTGGGTCCTCCATAAAGAAACAGAAGCGGCTTTTGAGTGGGGCAAGTAGCAACCTCAAGCACCGTCCGACACTGCATACCGGCTGCGAGCAGGATTTGCTATATTGCGATCTGACGACAGCCGAGAACAGTCATGCCGAACACGGCCATGCGATAG
>CAZIWR010000375.1:0-2070 GCA_964542805.1 uncultured Acidobacteriaceae bacterium | reverse complement strand
AAGTCCGGGATGGCGACGAAATCAGGGTGTTCCCCATCACTCCCTACAATCAAGACGCGGTTTATCTGCAGGGACACGTGTTGCGTCCGGGGCGATACACCTTTCGGGAAGGACTGAAAGTCAGCGACCTGGTCTCTTCCTACAAGGACCTGCTGCCCGAACCCGCTGGGAAATACGCTGAAATCGTTCGCCTGAATCCGCCGGATAACCACCCGAGCGTCGAGGGATTTGACCTGAGCGCGGCCATCGAAAAACCAGAGATGGCGCCGAAACTGAAGCCGCTCGACACGGTGCGCATCTTCAGCCGGTACGATTTCGAGAATCCGCCCATCGTTTCCGTGCTGGGAGAGGTTCGCGCTCCCGGTACGTACCGCACATCCGGAGTTGCGCACCTGCGCGACGCGGTTCACCTCGCGGGGGGAGTTACACCGGATGCGCTGGTGGATAACGCCCAAGTATTCCGTTATGGGGCAGACAGCAAGCTGAAGATTTTCAGCGTCAACCTCGCTGAGGCCCTGGCCGGAAATCCGCTGGATAACGTTTTGCTTCAGCCGCGCGACCGCATCGTGGTTCACAAGAACCTCGCCAAGGCGGACCCACCGAGTGTCTACATCAAGGGCGAAGTGGGCAAGCCGGGGCGTTACCCACTGACCACAAATCTTCGCGCCAGTGATTTGATTCGTCTGGCCGGAGGACTCAAGCGCAGCGCTTACGTTGAGATGGCAGATCTCACGCGCTTTCCCGGCGAAGACCCCAAGCATCTGAACAGTGAAAGCCGGGAAATCAACATCGCCGCCGCTCTAGCCGGCGTCCCTGATAGCGATCTAGCCTTGCGCGATGGAGACACGCTCACAATCCGGCAGCTTCCGGGATGGAATGACATTGGTGCTTCCATCAAGGTCGGTGGCGAGGTCCAGCACGCCGGCATTTACGGAATCCAGCCAGGCGAGCGACTCAGTTCCGTGTTGAAACGAGCGGGAGGATTCCTGCCAACGGGTTACCCGCAGGGCGCCGTGCTCGAGCGCCTTCAAGTGCGCGAGTTGGAAGAACGAAATCACCAAGACTTGATCCGGCGTATCCAAGCCGAACAGGACACTCTGAAGCTCAAGGTGGCGGCCGATGCTGATCAAAAAGAAGCCCAAGATGCAGCTCTCAGGCAACTGCAGGTCACGTTGGAGAACGTGATCAGCAATCCCCCGGTAGGACGCCTGGTCATTCGGATTTCGAGAGACATGCGTCGCTGGGAAAATACCCCGGCAGATATTGAAGCCCGCGCCGGCGATGTGCTGTTTGTTCCCAAGCATCCTAATTTCGTCATGGTCAGAGGGCAGGTTTACAACCCAACGGCCATAACTTTCAGGCCCGGCAAAAACGCGCACTGGTATCTGAGCCAGGCCGGCGGTCCCACCCAGCTTGCCAAAAAGAATTCAGTCTTCGTCATACGTGCGGACGGCTCGGTCGTCGGATCGACTGGCTCCATGAGTTTTTGGGGAGGGAGTCCTCTGGGAGTCGAGTTGCTACCGGGGGATACGGTTGTTGTCCCTGAGAAGGCCATTGGCGGCACCCCAATTTGGAAGAATCTGCTGCAAGTAGCGCAATTGGGATCCTCGATCGCGATCACGACGAGCGTCCTTCGGCGACCGTAGGAGGACGACAGAATGAGAGTGGGTGTTTTCGCAGCCTGTGTCGTGTTGGTCTTCCAGGTTCGCCCTGGGTTTGGGGCGGATGACCAATCGCAGGCGTTGCGCTCAAAGCAGTCGGCGAGCGGCCAGACGAATGCGTCGCAATCGGTCACTCCGAAGAAAGAAGGCACTGCGAAATCGAAGCCAGGCAGCAAAGCAAAGAATACGCTTCGAATAGAAGAAGAGCCGAAAGAAAACTCAGTGGGTTTGCCGCTGCTGAAAAACATTGCACGGGACCAGCGGGCGATCTGGACCAGCCCCAGCCGGCTTCGCTTTCGGGACGCCACCTGGCTGGTGCCGCTTGCAGGAGTGACCGCGGGGCTGATGGCGACCGACCAAGACGTGAGCAGAGACATTTCCAATTCGCCGGACACATTGAAGCGCTATC
>CAZIWR010000374.1:0-2072 GCA_964542805.1 uncultured Acidobacteriaceae bacterium | reverse complement strand
CGAGGCGCGTCAGCACGCCGCTGAACGGCACGCGGTTTGGGTGCTCGGGGAAATCAGGAATTTCAAGTGCCATGGCCTCGAGCCGCATGCCGTTTGCGGTGCTCTTCTTTTTCATTGCACCCTCATTGGTTGCCGTTCTCCGGCCCTGCATCGCTGCCGCGGACCAGCGCTTGCCGCTGTGTGTAGGTTAGGGCGCCCCAGCCGCCCGGGAGTGCAGGCAGGCTGCGGCGCAGGCGCACTTCGTCCGGCAGCAGCACGTCGCTGCGCAGGAGGATCTCGTCAATCTCGGCTTGGGCGCGCTCGTCGTAGACTTCCAGATCGTCGAAGATGAATTCCAGGTCGCTCCAACCCAGCCGGCGGCTTAGAACTTCCCGCGTGATGTGTTCGGCAAAGAGCCTGGCCGTAGGAACGACAGCCGTCCGGAAAGCCTCTTCGAGCAGCGGCGCCGCAGTGGAACGATTGACATCCTGTTCAAGTCCCAGTAGCAGCGGCGGCAGATCGAACGCGTCGGCGATGATTCGGATGAGAAAGCGCTGCCATTCCAAGCGCAAGTCGCGGTCGGATCCCTCGCCGAAGCGCAGCACCTCGGGCTTTGACGGCAGATTGGCAATGATGGGCACCTTGCCGGTGCCTTCAATTTCGTTTTGCCACCAGGAAATCACCTTGTCGTAGCTCGACGGCGGCATTTCCGCGAGCCAGAGCGCGTACTGCACGACGGTGTTGGAAGCCAGGCGCGCGGCGTAGTCTTGCGCGCCGAACAACCAGCTGAGCGTCTCAAACGCAACTTCCAGCCGGCCGAGGCCAAATGGCGTATGCGTGCGCGGATTCAGCCGAATATACAGCAGTTCGTCGTTGCGCAGGTCCACGCGCTGGCCTCCGGGAGTCACCTGCGCATAACGCGGCTCCTCCGCGCTGCCGGACCACCCGGCATAAATGCGAATTGTCGCGCCGTCCACGGGCCAGAGCAGCAGCGGCCTGCCCGAGTCCGAGGTGAGCTGCACTTCTGCGGCGCCCCAGCCGCCCACCAGCACGTCTTCAATCACCTGCTCGGTGAAGGAGCGAAAGCTGTCGTCCGGGTTTGGCGCATCGAAGTTGGCCGTGAGGATAGCGATGCGCGGGTCGTCTGCGCCCGCGGCGGGACCGCCACCCTTACGCTGAATCCGCCAGCGCATCCCGGCAATGCGGTCTTTGATGGTGTTGATGGCTTTGCGCGCCACCGGTGTCTCTGCAAAGCGTCGCAGATTCGCCGGCGTTGGCTTGGGAAGCGCCTGTCGCGTAATGCTATGGACGGCGGCCGGCAGCACGAGCGTCCTGCGCTTTTCGCTTCCGGCAAGGAAATCCCAAGCGCGGCGCAGGGCCGTGCGGATTTGTGTAGTTTTCATCGCGTCAGAAAACAGAAAGGGGCGTGCATTGGCACGCCCCGTAGAGGCTGCAACAACAGAAAACCCGGAGGGGATTCCTCCGGGTTCTTCTTTTTCAACCCTTTATACTTTCAGTATATCATACTGGAGAGGGTTATTATTCGCTTCAGTGAAACTTTCTTTTCCAGTCTTTTCAATAAGTTAACGTGAATTTCCGCCTTGCCCCCTCTTGACAAGAAAAAAGGCCCATTTTTCCTGGCGACGTTTTTCGCATTTCTATTGCAGCAATGGACGCAGGCGATTGGTGAAATCGTCGAGCCGGGGCACAGGAACGATTTCGATTTTCTGCTCGGCGAACACCTGCGCGACAAACTGGTGCCGGTCATTGTCGCGTTTAGGTTCCGTTTCAGTGATGGCAGTAAATCGGCAATCAGCCACTCGCGCGCGGATGCGTTCGGCGGTAAATGCAAATTCTTTTGCCTGCCGCGGATCGCGCGCCAGTGCGACGGTGTGCACAAATCCCCGCGTGCCGTTGCTGCGCCAGGCAAAATCAATGCGCAGCGGATCTCCGGGGAAAGTGTACTCGGCGGCGCGAATGCCCTTCTGCATGCGGCCAAAAATCCCGCCGCGACGGAAAATCTCCATGGCGTGGGCGCGGATGCCAACGCGCGTATCCGCAGCTTCGACCGCGCCACGCGGGCGATAGCTCGG
>CAZIWR010000373.1:0-2073 GCA_964542805.1 uncultured Acidobacteriaceae bacterium | reverse complement strand
TGTCCAAAATGTGGTGACGGACTTCCTCGAGGTATTCGGCCATGTGCACGCCGGGATATTTTTCCTTGAGCTCCTCGATGACGCCGTCCACCAGCACCGACGCGGCTTCCTGCTCGAGGTAGCTCATCTCGCTGGCCAGTTCGCGGGAAAGCGTGAGCGTCTTGCGGTACACGACAGTGAATTCCTGTCGGAACTGGTCGTATTTGCGCTCGAGGTCCTCGGCCAGCCCGGTATCCAGCTTGCCTTCCTGCACCAGCTTGGGCACTTCCTCGATGGGCACCATCTGGCCTTCGAGGACGGGAAAAATCTCCGGCAGGGCCACCGCGCCGACCTGCATGCGGCCCAGTGCAAACTGCTCTTTGGCAATGCGGCGGGTGAAATCGTCCATCAACTCTTTTTCACGCGCGGTGAAGCGCTCGACAATGCGCCCCTTCTGCCGCTGGAAGGGCTCGCCCTCGAACACCTGCGGGATGCGCCGGCGGAGAAACTCGATGCCGGACTGCAAATCCTTCTTGAAGGCGTTGGCCTGGCCGCGGGTCAGGGTGAGCAGGCGCGGGCGGTCGGTGTTCTTGAAGTTGTTCACGTAGCAACGGTCCGGAGAGGGCGGCGTATCCGGCTGCAGCTCCTCAATCATGCGGACGATCATGCCGCCGCGGCTGGTGCCCGCCAGCCCGCAGACGAACACGTTGTAGCCGGGCGCGGCAAGCTCTACACCCATCTTCAGCGCGCGGATGGCGCGGTCCTGCCCGATGACGCCTTCCTGCGGCTCGGCCTGCGCGGTGGTGTCCCAGGGGATGCGTGCGGGATCGCACTGCCAGCGGAGTTTTTCCACGGGGAGCCCGGGCTGCTTCTTTGCGGGTTTGGTCTTCATCGGACCATCCTTGAGGGCGCTACTCTAGCACAATGATTCCCGCAGGGGGACTAGGAGAGAAGTTGCAGGGGAGGAAGAAAGGGTTTAGGGTTTTGGGTGTAGGGTGTAGGGAATTGGAATCAGGATTTAGGATTCAGGGAAAAGAGAATGGGCGAAAAGGCGGATTGCAAACATACGAAAACGCGACTGATCGCCAAGGATCAGGACGCCGAGTACGTGGAATGCCTGGACTGCGGCGCCATCCTGGAAGCGGGAGAGCTGCCGGAGCCGTCCGGATTCAACGAGTCGCTTTCCGACGCGTAACCGCCGCAATCAAGTTGACAGATTCTCCCGCAGGCCGTACGCTCTGCCCCGTCTCATCCGTAAAAAACTGAATCGCACGGAGGAAGCATGCGCCGCGTACTTTTCTGGGCAGGATTGTTCTGCGTTGTGGCTGCGACGGCCTTGGCTCAAACCCCTGCACCGAAAGCCAAGCAAGCCGCCTCGGAGGGGAAAGTCCGCACGTACTACGTGGCCGCCGATGAGGTGGAATGGGATTACGCGCCGGGCGGCGTGGACCACATGACCGGCCAGCCGTTCGACAAGTACGCGAGCATTTTTATCGAACGCGGGCCGCACCGCATTGGGAGCACGTACCGTAAAGCAATCTACCGGGAGTACACCGACGCTAGCTTTGGCAAGTTAAAGGCGCGCGCGCCGGAATGGGAGCACATGGGTCTGATGGGCCCATTGCTGCGCGCCGAAGTGGGCGACACGATCAAGGTGGTGTTCAAGAACAACGCCTCCAAGCCGTACACCATGCATCCGCACGGAGTTTTCTACCTGAAAAATTCGGAAGGCGCGCCGTACGCGGACGGAACCGGCGGCGCTGACAAGTCCGATGACGACGTCCTACCCGGCGAAACGCACACGTATGTTTGGAATGTTCCCGAGCGCGCGGGTCCCGCGCCGGGCGACCCCAGCTCGCTGGTGTGGCTGTATCACTCGCACCGCAATGAGCCCAAGGATGTGAACTCCGGGCTGGTGGGTGGAATCGTGGTCACCGCGCGAGGCAAGGCGCGGCCGGACGGCCGCCCCAAGGATGTGGACCGGGAGTTCGTCACGCTATTCATGGTGTTCGACGAAAACCAGACGTGGTACCTGGACCACAACATCGAAACCTATACGACGGACCCCAAGGGCGTGAACAAGGGAGAGTTTTT
>CAZIWR010000372.1:0-2076 GCA_964542805.1 uncultured Acidobacteriaceae bacterium | reverse complement strand
CCGGTGTACCTGTTCATTTTTTCGGCGTACCTGCTGATCATCGGCGGGTTCGTGAAGCTCTTTATGTCCGGCGCGCAGCCAACGGCGGCTCTGGCGGCGGAACCCAGCGCTCTGGTGAAGGTCGGAGCCACATGGCTTTTCCTGCGGGCATTTGCCGCGGGGTGCACGGCACTGACCGGCGTGGAAGCAATCTCTAACGGTGTGCAAGCGTTCAAAAAGCCGGCCTCGCGGAATGCATCCATCACCCTGTTCATCATGGCCGGGATCCTCGGGACGATGTTCCTGGGCATCACCGCGCTGGCCCACAAGTTCGGCATCGCGCCGCTCGCCCATGAGACGGTTCTTTCGCAAATCAACCAAACGGTATTCGGACGCGGCCCCGTGTATTACCTCATTCAAGCGGCCACAATGATCATCTTGATCCTGGCCGCCAATACGGCCTTTGCAGGTTTCCCGCAGCTGGCTTCCATCATGGCCAAGGATCGCTTTGCGCCGCGGCAGCTCGCCAACCTGGGCGACCGTCTGGTCTTCTCCAACGGCGTGATCCTGCTGGCGCTGGGGGCGAGCGTGCTGATCATATTGTTCCGGGGCGATGTGCACGGACTGATTCCGCTGTACATGGTCGGCGTTTTTGTTTCCTTCACTCTCTCTCAGGCGGGGATGGTGGTGCACTGGCTGCGCACGCGGGAGCCCGGCTACCAGTGGCGCATCGCGGTGAACGGCGTGGGAGCGGCGACCACGGCGGTGGTGCTGTGCGTGGTGGCGTCCATCAAGTTTACTCATGGGGCGTGGATCGTGTTGCTGGCCATCCCCGGCCTGGTTTGGGTGTTCCGCAAAACGCGGGACCATTATTTCAAGCTCAGCTTGCAGGTGTCGCTATCGGATTTCGACAAACCCGGGATGGCGCGGCACACCGTGGTGGTGCCGGTCTCTCCGGCCCCCAACCGCGTGGTGCTTTTTGCCGTGGAATACGCCAAGTCAATTTCCAAGGATGTGCTGGCGGTGACCGTGAACGCCGACAGCCATGACCACGAGGAAATTCGCAAAAACTGGAAGAAGCACATCGACGATGTGGACTTGATCATTCTGGACACCCCCTACCGTTCGGTGATGAAACCGCTGCTGCACTTCATTGACGAGGTGGAAGACCTGCGCTCGGACGACAAGCTCACTGTGCTGCTGCCGGAAATCGTGCCGGCGAAGTGGTGGCACAACCTGTTCCACAACCAGACCAGCCTGTTCCTGAAAGGCGCGCTGCTGTTCCGCAAAAACATCGTGGTCACCAGCGTGCCCTACCACCTGGAAAAATAAGCGGCGCTAACGGGCCGGCGCGGGCGGCGGCGCGAGGCTCGTGCGAGCATCGCGCAGCAGCGCGGTGTTTTTTGCCACGGCCGCTTCGAGGATGCGCGCCTGTTCTTTCGCGGCGTCCCACTTCCCTGCTTCCACGGCTTCGGTGAGTCCGGGCAGCTCGAGGTGCGCGTAGGTGTAGCGCGCGCAGTAGAGCAGGTGCTTGAACCACGGCCGGCCAGGGATGCCCGGGTCGTAGAGCCAATTGCGCTCGACTTGTAAAAGTTGCGCGTTCAGTCGCGCCAGCGTGGCGGGGTCGGGCCGCGGCAAGCGCTTGAGGGAGCTCTGCACGGCACTGTTCAGCTCGCGTCCCACGGATTCCAACTCGGCGACGCGCACGAGCAGCGGCTGGAGGTCCACGCCGCGGGTCGTGCCGGAGTCCTTCTCGAGTTCCTGCACAAATGTGCGCAGGTTCGCCGCATACGCCGCAAAATCAAACGGCAGGATTTCGGCGTTGGCCAGCCGCAGCGCCAGCACGCCCCAGAGCTGCGACATTAGCGCGTGATACTTGAAGCCCGAGTCGCCGAATTTGTTCATCCAGAAATGATTGTCGTACATGGAATGATACACGCCGTAGGGCCCGTCGAACTGAAGCAGCACACTGGCCAGGCCGACGTGGTTGAGGAAGACGGTGTGGTCGGAGCCGCTGCCGATTTTTGTGTTCACAAGCTCCGTGTCGGTGATCGTTGCTTTCTGCAAGCTTTTTTTCTGCGTCTCGCGCCACGCGGC
>CAZIWR010000371.1:0-2076 GCA_964542805.1 uncultured Acidobacteriaceae bacterium | reverse complement strand
TTCAGCGCGGCGCCGGATTGAACGGGTTGCGCTCGGCTGGAAGCCGAGATCTATCCGCAGGCAAGGGTTGCGGAATTCATCGCGAAGAATTTTGTTGCGGTGCGCATCCACGTCAAGGAGCGCTTGCCGGATTTCGCGCGCTTCAATGCCGTGTGGACTCCGACGCAGAGCTTCTGCGAGGCGGACGGCACGGAGCGGCACCGCTTCGTCGGCTTTTACCCGCTGGACGAATTCCAGGCGCAACTGGCGCTCGGCGTAGCGAAGGCTGCTTTCGGCCGCCGCAACTTTGAGGAAGCGCTGCACTCGTTTGAAAAGCTCGCCGCCCAATTCCCGAACGCCGACGCCGCGCCGGAAGCGGTCTACTGGGCCACGGCCAGCGCCTTCAAGGTTTCCGGTGACGCCGAATTCCTGGAAAAGGGCGGCCAGGCGCTGCGCGAAAAGTATCCCCGCAGCATCTGGACTTCGAAGGCCGCCGTCTGGCTGCCTCGGTAGCTTCCTCCACCTGCTCCTTGCCGCATCTGGAGCGGGTTTCGCGAGGGCCGCCTTCCAGAAGGCTCATTTTTTCAGCCTATTTTGATGTTTTCGCTTGCGTTGCCGAGAAAGTGCGTCTATAGTGCCTGCCGACGCGGTGGAAAGCGCGAGCCAAATTCCGTCGCGCGCGGAGATTCCGCCCCACGGAACTCCATTTCTGAGGAGGAAAAGAAACTAGATGGCAAAGCCAATGACGAAGTCCAAGATCGTGGCGACCCTGGCCGAGAAGAACGGCATGTCGAAGAAGGGCGCAGCACAATTCCTCGACGAGCTGTTCAAGCTGGCCGTAAAGGAATGCAAAGGCGGCGCGGGAAAATTCGTAATCCCCAACATCGGCCGCGCTGTGAAGGCGCACCGCAAGGCGCGCATGGGACGCAATCCGCAGACCGGAGAGGCCATCAAGATCAAGGCCAAGACCGTGGTGCGGCTGCGCGCAGCCAAGGCGTTCAAGGACGCCGTGCTGAAGTAGCCATTTTACCCCGGGATTTTGACGAGACCCCCAGGCTAGCCCGCGGCCAAACCGCGGGACGCCTTGGGGGTTTTGTCTTTTTGGCGTAGTTTTGTGGGGGCGGCCAGCGCCACCGCCTGATTTCTTGCCAAGAGGACATCATGCCATCCACCTACTTTGACGAAAAAGCTGCTAAGCGGGGCAAGAGTTTCCGTTTTGAGTTCGCCAAGCGGCCACTGGCGGGCTGCACCGTGGTGGTGGCCGGCGGAACCGGCGGGTTGGGCGCGGCGACCGTCGCGCTACTGGCCAAGGAAGGTGCGCGGCTCATCGTCGGTTACCGCGCGAACCGCGCCCGCGCTGAAGAATTACGCGCCGCCATCGAAGACCGCTACGCGCAGAAAATCACGCTGGTAGAAGGCGACATCGCGCGCGCCGAGGTGCGCGGGGCGTATCTGGACGCCGTAGCGAATGTCAGCGGGCGCAGCAAACGAAGCGGCGTGCTGCACGCCGCGGCGATTTTTCCGGGCGATCCCGCGCGCGTCAGCTTCGAAGCGATGAACCAGAAGTCAATGGAAGCATCGCTGGAAGCGAATTACCTCGCGCCGATCCTATTGGCGAAAGACTTGGGTACGACGATGGAAGCGTCCGCGGAGGAGACCAAATCGCCCCTCGCAGCGGCCGGCGGTGGAAGTATCGTGCTGCTGGCGACGATGCAGGCGGTGGCGACGTTTCCCTCGAGCCTGAATTACGCCGCGCCAAAAGCGGCGCTGGTGCATGCGGCGCGGATTCTTGCGGCACAATGGAAGCACGTGCGCGTGAACGTAGTAGCACCGGGCGCGACGCATTCGGGCATGGCCGAAGCGAGTGTTAGCTCCGGGAAATACGATTCGTTTGTGGAGAAGGGCATCATTCCGCGTTTCGGCCGCCCGGAAGACATTGCCCGCGCGGTGCGCTTCTTCCTCGAACCGGACGGCTACGCCACGGGGCAAGTGCTCGTCGTGGATGGCGGATTAACCCTGAGAAGATAGAAAAGAGAAAATAGAAAAGAGAAAAGAGGAAAAGCACACCACTCCGTTTGCGGACTCTTTTCTAATTTC
>CAZIWR010000370.1:0-2078 GCA_964542805.1 uncultured Acidobacteriaceae bacterium | reverse complement strand
ACCGCACGCGCGCCGCGGAAGTGCTGGGCATCAGCCGCGAAGGCCTGCGCACGAAGATGCAGCGCCTCGGCCTATCCGACGGAAACTGAACTCTCCCGCCGCCTTTGCCAGAGCACCAGCGCCAGGTTCACAGCAAACAGGACCGCCGGCGCCACGGCCACCAAGCCCCAGCCAGGATTAATCAGCCCGCCGACCCCTGTCATTTGCACTGCTTTGGGTTCGGCAGGCACGCCGTAGGCCCACAGAATGTTCGGCATGCTGATGTAGGTGAGGATACGGGAACTTCCCTGCCAGAACAGCAGCAAATCTTGGATGAAGAAAAAACTCCAGGCCGTCAGAACCAGCCCTCCAAACCATGACCAGGCCGGCACCGTGCCGGGGAAAAGAATCTGCAACACAATATGACGGCGGCCGGGCGGTTGCGTCACGTCGCGCGCCGGAATCAGCGTGACCATGGCGATCGCCAGCAGCGTCACCGCCACCAATAGCCCCACAAAAAGGATCGTTCCGCGCGCCGCTCCCGCCGAGCCGAAAATTTTGCTGGGGTCGTTGTCGATGTAGGTCAGCGGACCGGCCACCGCGCGCATCATGACAGCGCTGGTGGAGCCGTTGAGATACGCGCGCTGAAAACGATCGCTCGCCGGCAACGCCAGCATGGGCTTTCCGGGTAGATTTTCCTGAAACAATTTTGTCCAGAAGGATTGGGCCGGCCGGCCCGAGTTAACCGCAGCTTCGTCCCGCGCGGGGTCCATTTGCAGGGCGTGTTCGAAAGCCTGTTTCGCCTGCGACTCGCGGCCGGTCGCATTCAGGATGACACCGAGGTTGTTCCAGCTTTCCGCAAATTGCGGAAGCGCGCGATAGAGTTCTTCGGCCTTTTTCAAATCGCCATCCAGTTGCCAGGAATAGGCCAGCAGCAGATCGCGCTCCGGGGTCGGCGGCAGGTGTTTTTCAAGGTACTCGCGGTTCACCGGGCCGGCCAGACTGCCTCCCGCGAGACTGAGCGGCGCCGCCGCAACGCGCAGGATTCCGCTCATGTATGAGCCGACCGCTCCGGCAGCCAGCCATCCCAACAGCGCGATGGACAAAAATGCAATGCGGTCGCGGCGGCTCCAGAATTCCAGCCCGAAGAGAAAGAAGCCGCGGGCAAGTTTTCCCTGGCGTCCCTGCGCCGCCGCCAACAACCGGCGTTGGGGAACGTAACGCCGATAGATCACCAGGACAAAAAGAAACCCAGCCAGGAATGCAGACGCAACCAACAGGGCGGCGGTATCAATGGCCAGCAGCACGCCGCGATTCCAGATTGCGCCGCTCTTTCCGCGCGCGTCCTTCGCGCGGAATTGCCACGTGGAAACGAGTTCGACCGGGCCGTCTGTCTCCAGGCGCTGGGCATAGAGCTGCCACGCATATTCGGCGGCTTCCGCGTACGGAGCGAAGCGATAGAAACGCTCGATGATCTCGCGGCGAAAAACAGGATCTTCGCGCTTCCAATCGCCTTTCGCGGGACCGTACGAATACAGGATAAACTTCGGCAGAAGTGAATGGACCAATCTCGGATCATATCCTCGCTCGAGGAAATCCCGGTAGCCTCGCTCAAACGCCTTCCGGGCCACTTCGCGCTGGCCAAAGGTGTCGAGGAAGGCCGATATGCGGAGGAGTTCCGTGAAATCCGTGCTGGCGAGTTCGACAGCCTCCCGAAACACGTCCGTGGCGCCGGGTTGCGACGTTTCCAACAGGAACTTGCCGAGCGCGACGCGCAGCCAGGGCGAAAGTGGATCGCGGCGCACCATGTCCTTCATTTGCGCTTCGCGCTGCTTCGCATCTTGCGCAGAGGCGTTGCCCGGGTTAAATGTGAAGTTCGCGTCTGATTCCGTTTGCGACAACCTCTCCAGCGATATATCGTTTGGCGGCCAATTCGGAATCCGCGGCGCTGCGGGATCGAATGGAAAAACTGTGCGGATCAGGTTTTCGGGCCCGTACTGCTGTTGTGTCTCGACCTGAAGCTCTTTCCCCGCCACTTCCAGCCGCACAATCAGCCCCGGGAAATGCCACCGCCCGATCACCACACCCTGCTTCGTGTC
>CAZIWR010000369.1:0-2083 GCA_964542805.1 uncultured Acidobacteriaceae bacterium | reverse complement strand
GATAGAGTGCGCGTTTTCATCGGTCGAATTTCACACTGTCCTTGCTGGAGCTTTGCCGGACGTGCAAGCAGAGCGCACACATCCCGAGACGTCACTCAACCGCACGATGGGACTCTTTCCCGCGGCGGCGATGGTTGCCGGCATCATCCTGGGCGCGTCGATTTTCGTGCAGCCTTCGGAGATCGGCCGGCACGTGTCCAGCATTCCCGCCATGTTTGGAGTGTGGCTGGCGGCGGGCGCGCTGACGCTGTGCGGCGCGCTGGTGTGCGCGGAACTTGCGTCGGCATTTCCGCAGACCGGCGGCGTATACATTTTCCTGAAAGAAGGAATTTCGCCGGCGGCCGGTTTTCTGTGGGGCTGGGCGATGTTCTGGAGCGTGCATTCAGGGATCATCGCGGCCATCGCGGTGGTCTTTGCGCGCTACGTGGGCCACTTCACGCCGCTGGGAGACACCGGCATCCGCGTTGTGGCCATCGGCGCCATCCTGCTGCTATCCGGCGTCAACTACCTCGGCGTGCGGCTGGGCAGCAGCGTGCAAACCATTCTCACGTCCGCCAAGGTGCTGGCCATCGCGCTGATTCTGATTTTTGTTTTTGCGCTTGCCGCGCCGGGGCAGGCAGCGGAGCAAATGCCCCCGGCGATGGAGTTGCCGCCGCTACGTGCATTCCTGCTGGCGCTGATTGCGGGGCTGTTTTCGTTTGGCGGATGGCACATGGTCACCTACGCCGCCGGAGAAACACGCGACGCGGAAAAAACCATTCCGCGCGCGCTGTTGATTGGCACGCTGGTGGTGACGGCTTGCTATCTCGGACTCAACGCGGCGTATCTGCGCGTGCTGCCGCTATCGAAGTTAATCGCATCGGAGCGCGTGGCCGCGGACGCGGCGAGCGCTCTGGTGGGCGCGTGGGGCGCCGCGGCGGTTTCTGCGCTGGTAATTGTTTCCGCGCTGGGTTCGCTCAACGGAATTATTCTGGCGGGCCCGCGCGTTTACTTTGCGATGGCGCAAGACGGCCTGGCGTTTCGCTGGCTGGGCGCGGTGCATCCGCGATACCAAACGCCGCACACGGCGATTCTTCTGCAAGCGTTGTGGTCAAGCGCGTTGGTTGCCACGGGCACCTACCGCGTGCTGTTCACGCGAGTGATCTACACGGAGTGGCTATTTTTCGGGTTGATGGCGCTCGGACTGTTCCGCCTGCGTCGCCGCCCCGGTTACGCGCCCGCGGCGCGCGTGTGGGGCTATCCGGTGGCGCCGCTGCTGTTCATTGTGGCCTGCGCGGCAATCGTCATCAACCAGATTGCGGAAGACCCGAAAGAGAGCGCCTTTGGACTTCTGCTCGTCGCCGCGGGCTGGCCGGTCTATTATTTCTGGGCGCGGAAAGGCCCCAAGCAAGTAGAATCGAAAAATGACCATCATTGATGTTCACAATCACTATTATCCGCCGGCGTATATCGACGCACTGCGCAGCGGCACGAGCAACGTGCGCATCACGGAAGATGCCGAGGGAAATCCCTGGCTGCACTATCCGGGCGATTACAACATCGCCGTCCGCGGCCACCGCGACATCGAATATCGCGCGGGCGTGCTCGCCGAGTTGGGCGTGGATACGCAGGTCATCTCCCTGACCACGCCGGGCACGCACGTGGAATCCGCCGCAACTGCCCCGCGGCAGGCCAGCCTGGTGAACGACGCGTTTGCCGCGGCGGTGCGCGATCACAAAGGCCGCTTCGCCGCGCTGGCTACGCTGCCGCTGAACGACCCGGCCGCGTCGGTGCGCGAACTGGAACGCGCGTGCACGCAACTCGGCATGCGCGGCGCCATGCTCTTCAGCAATGTGAACGGCGTGGCGCTTGCCGACGCGCGCTACTGGCCGCTGTACGAGGCCGCGAATTCGCTCGATGCCGTGCTGCATATCCATCCCACCAGTCCCGTCGGCGTCGAGGCCATGACGGATTATTGGCTGATGCCGCTGGTCGGATTCCTGATGGATACCACGCTGGCCGCAGCGAAACTCGTCTTTAGCGGCGTTCCGGAAAAATTTCCGCGCATTCGCTGGGTGCTGAGCCACCTCGGCGGCGCGATTCC
>CAZIWR010000368.1:0-2124 GCA_964542805.1 uncultured Acidobacteriaceae bacterium | reverse complement strand
GGGGCGACCACGATTGCGGGGCTGCTGAACAGTGTTGCGGGACACGTGCCCAGAGCCGGCGAGGCCATCGACTACGACGGATTGCGCTTCGAGGTCGTGGAGGCCAATCAGCGCAAAGTCCTCCGCCTTCGCGCGCGCCGCCGCGCGGAATCGGTCGCCCAGGCGACGAAGGCTTGATCCACCGCATTGTGAGTCACACATGACATTCAAAGCAGGTTTTGCGGCGATTCTCGGGCGGCCCAACGCGGGCAAGTCCACGCTCGTGAACCGCTTGGTGGGGCAGAAGGTGGCCATTGTTTCGCCGAAGCCGCAGACCACGCGCAATCGCATTCAGGGAATTGTAAATCGCGAAGGCGCGCAGATTGTTCTCATCGACACGCCAGGAATCCACAAACCGGAAAACGAGTTAGGGCGGCAGATGATGGAGGAAGTGCGCCAGGCGCTGCAGGCGCTGGACATCCTGCTGCTGATTGTGGATGCGAAGGCGGACTTCGGCGGCGGCGACCGCTTCGCGCTGGAGATGGTCAAGAACGCGAAGGCGCCTGCCATCCTGCTTCTCAACAAGGTGGATGCCATTGCCAAGGAGCGCCTGCTGCCGCTCATCAAGCACTACAGCAAGGAGCATGAGTTTGTGGAGATCATCCCGATTTCCGCGCTCACCGGCGATGGGCTGGAAATTGTGTTGAACGAAATTGTCAAGCGACTGCCGGAGAATCCCCCGTACTTTCCGCCGGAGCAATACACCGACCAGCCGGAACGCTTTCTGGCGGCGGAAATCGTGCGCGAGAAAGCGATTGTGGCCAGCCGCCAGGAAGTGCCCTACGCGATTGCCGTGCTGGTGGACAGCTTCGAGGAAGGTGCAAAACTCATCCGCATCCGTGCCACGATTTACGTCGAGCGCGACGGCCAGAAGGGCATCCTCATCGGCAAGGGTGGCTCGATGCTGAAAAAGATCGGAACGGAAGCCCGTTTGGAGCTAGAAGAATTGCTGGGCACAAAGATTTTTCTAGGACTTTATGTCAAAGTGTTGGAAGATTGGCGTGACCGCCCGGCGCTGGTGCGTCAGCTCGATTGGCACCGGCAACTCGAGCAAATAAGTGCCTCCCAGGAAACTGACTCTGCAGACGGCAAGTCCTGAACTGACTGTCGCGATTTTTCCCGACGCTACACCCTATCCTCAGTTTCCGCCGAAATCCCCAGCACTTTCATCTTTCGGTAGAGGTGGCTGCGCTCGAGGCCAACGGCAGCCGCCGTCTTCGTCATGTTCCACTGGTTTTCCTCGAGCTTGCGCAGGATGAACTCGCGCTCGTAGGCCTCGCGCGCCTCGTGCAGAGTAGCGTAGGGCTGCTGCGGGCTGGCGGAGGCGCCGCGGAAAAGAGTGGGCGGAAGATGCTGCGGCTCGATACGCAGGCCGGGCGCCATGATCACCAGCCGCTCGATCAGGTTTTTCAGTTCGCGGACGTTGCCCGGCCAGGAGTAGCGCAGCATCACGTCCAGCGCCTGTGGTGACAACTCTTTGAGCTTGCGGCCGTATGCGTCGCTGTACTCGCGCAGGAAATGGCGCGCGATGATGGGAATGTCCTCGGTGCGCTCGCGGAGCGAGGGCACGTAGAAGGGAATCACATTCAGGCGATAGAAGAGATCCTCGCGAAAGGCGCCGCGGGCGATCTCCTCGTCGAGTTTCTTATTGGTGGCGGCGAGCACGCGCACGTCCACAGTCACCGGATGGTTCGATCCGACCGGCTCGAAGCGCTGCTCCTCGAGCACGCGCAGCACTTTGGATTGTGTCTTGAGGCTCATGTCGCCGACTTCGTCGAGAAACAGCGTGCCTCCGTCGGCCTTCTGGAATTTTCCCACCTTGTCTTCGCTGGCCCCGGTGAAGCTGCCCTTCAGGTGGCCAAACAACTCTGATTCGATAAGTTCCTCGGGAATGGCCGCGCAGTTCACTTCCACAAACGGCATTCCGGCGCGAGTGCTTTGCGCGTGCAGCGCGCGGGCCACGAGTTCCTTCCCGGTGCCGCTTTCGCCATAAATCAGGACGCGGCCGTTGGTGGGCGCGGTCAGTGCGATCTGTTGCCGCAGGGCTTTCATGGGGATGCTGTCGCCGATGATCTGGTGTTTCTG
>CAZIWR010000367.1:0-2131 GCA_964542805.1 uncultured Acidobacteriaceae bacterium | reverse complement strand
CACCAACAAAAGTGCGGCCGCGGCGAACATTGCACGTTTCACGTTCATGCTCACTCCTTGAGGAAAATTGCGCTGTCCACAAAACGCCGATTATACGCGGGCAGCAGCGCGCGGTCAATGCGAATCCTGCCCACGCGTGCGTTCCCGCATCCCGTGGCTATCCCTTCGGATGCCGCGGAGTGCGCGGCGGTTGGACGGGCGTAATCGCACCGCCAGAAATGCCGCTGCCGGGCCAAAAAATGCTCGCTCATCGCGGCAGGGGCACCAGCAAGACGCGGTTGTTGGCCGCGTCGGAAACCACCGCCAGGTTCGTGCGCGGATGAATTGCCACGGCCAGCTGCGACGACCCCGAAATACCGAGCACATCGCGAACACGGCGCTGAATAAAGTCCATTACCGAGATGGACTTGCTGGCGGAATTGACGGTGACGAGTGTGCTGCTGTTGAAGTTGTAAGCGATGGACGTGGGATTGATCCCCACGCGCACGCCAATTGCCTGCAGCGTGTCCGGGTTCACAAGAACGAGGGCATTCCCCAAACTCGCGTTGCACATGAACGTCTCCGTCACCGGATCAAAGGCCACCGCCGTCGGAAGCGAAATGTTCGGTACACGACCCACGATCGCGAGGCTGGTGAGGTTTACCACCGAAAGAGTGTTGGACGCCGCATTCGCCACAGCAACAAACTGGCGGTCCGGGTCCACGGCTACCGCCACGGGCCGCGCATCCACTGACACTGCCTGGATCGCGCCGCCCGAAGCTGCATCAAAGACGCTGATCGAATTCGAAGAGGCATTGGCCACCACGGCTTTTCCGGTCCTCTCATCAATGGCCACGCCAAGCGGTTCACTGCCGATTTGCGCCGTCGTGCTCACCACAGGAGGCGACACGGTTAAATCCAAGATCGAAGCAGAGCTGGAGCCGCTGTTGGTGACCACGGCCTTGCTCAGTCGAGAACTAACTGCCACACCCTGCGGTTTGGACTGCACGGTCACGGAAGAGGAAATCGTTCCGGTGGCCAGGTCGATGAAGGAGACATTGTCGCACCCCGGGTTGGTTACTACCGCCAGGTTGCGGTCGGCGTCTATGGCCACCCCGCCGGGCGCCGGAGCCGTGCACGTGGCCCCGCCGGCGCCGACCATGTTGACAGCCTGCACGACTTTGAGCTCCAGCACGTTGGAGAGTGCCCCGCCCGGATTCAGCACGTCGAGGACGTAGTTGTGCGGCCCGGAGAGAAGCGCCGCCGGCACGATGACCGCGAGCTGCCGGTCCGAGGCGCTGGAAGGCAGGGCCAGCGGCACTCCGTCCAGACGCACCTGAGATCCGGCGAGCAAGCCTTTTCCAAGAATCGTCAGCGTCAAATCCACGGAAGAGGAGAGAGTGACGCCCGGAGCCAGTTGCCGGGAAAGCGGCATGCTCATCGCGGAGATGTGCAGAGGCCGGATGGCGCCGAGGTCGATCGCTGTTACGGTGCCGTCCGTTTCGTTCACCACCAGGGCCCTGTTCGTCCCCGGGTCAATGGCCACAGCCTTCGGCCCCGAACCCACGGTCAATTTGTTCAGTCGAGAGGGGATCTCCGGGTCAATCACAGAGGCTTCGTTGGTGGTGGCGTTGGTGATGACGGCAATGTTTGTGTAGGGGTTGAAGGCGGCGGCAGTCGGTCCGGGTTCGTTCAAGGCGAGGTTGGTGACCGCCTGGTCGAACAAATTGAAGAACACAGGGCCGTTCGCGCTGGTGTCCGCGAGGATGGCTTGATGGGTAAACGTGTTGATGCCGATGCCGCGAACATTGGGGCCGATCGACGCGGTAGCCAGGAAGGGCGTGGCCACAGCCGTCCCGCCGCTGCTGGATGCGTTGGGCGCGGTCTGCACGAAAGTAAATGTCGTGCTGGAGGGCACGGAGGAAATGGTGAAAACGCCGTTAAAGCTGGTGTCCGCCATACCCGATATCAGAACAACCTGGCCAAGCTGGAACGAATGACTCGCAGCCGTGGTGATCGTGGTGGAGTTGCTAGCACGACTGGAGGAAGTGATGGCCGCCGCAGTTCGACGCCCGAGGTCCACAATCGAGATCGTGCCCGCACCCCCGGGGGTTACCACGGCCCAATTCAGCCGCGGCTCCATGGCCACCTT
>CAZIWR010000366.1:0-2133 GCA_964542805.1 uncultured Acidobacteriaceae bacterium | reverse complement strand
CAGCGCACGATGTGGTAGGTGATGCAGTCGTCGCAGCGCAGCACGCAGGAAGCCACCAGCCCCAACAGCTCCTTGGTCTTCGAGTCGAGCGCGCCCTCGGCATAGCACTGATGGTCCAGCGCGAAAAAACGCTTCATGCCCAGATGCCCGCTGCCGAGGATTTCTTCGTTCATCGAGGCGCGAAATTTGTTCCAGTCTGCAAGTGTGTCGGCCATGCTGTCCTCCGCGTTAAATGGCGCGGCTATTATCTGTGAAAAGCAAGAGGATTAGCCACCGAGACACAGAGGCACAGAGGCACAGAGGAAAACAGGAATCAGGATTTAAGATTAAGGGGCTACAGATGGGAAAGCGATTTTCGGTTTTCTCCGTGCCTCTGTGGCTGGTTGACTTTATATTGAAAAGTACTTGACATTCATCGCCCCAAGCGCTCAGACTGGACGCGCATGGACCAACATCCCGATTCCGCACCCGCGCTGCGCTCGCGCGCCGCGCATGCTGAGCTCGAGTACATCCGCCGCACGCTGGATGCCGCGGGAAGTTTTTCCTCCATCCCCGGACGCGGGCTGGTGGTGATCGGATTGCTGGCGCTCGCGGCAGCGGTGGTGAACCAGCGCGTCACCGGCGCGCCGTGGGACGAAGGCGCGCAGCCCGTGGAATCGCTCGCGGTGTGGGCCGTGCTGCTCGCGCTTTCGGTGCTCATCGGCCTGTGGACCATGATGCAAAAAGCGCGGCGCACGGGCCAGCCGGTATGGTCGCCGGTGCTGCGCAAAGCGCTGTGGGGTTACTGCGCGGCGATGCTGCTGGGAGGAATCTTGAGCGGAGCGGTGATTCGCTCCGGGCGCTTCGACCTGTTGCCGGAAATCTGGCTGGGCTGCTACGGCTCGGCGCTGATCGCCGGCGGCGTCATGAGCGTCGCTCCGGTACGCTGGATGGGGATTTCGTTTCTCGCGCTCGCGGCGGCAGGAGCGGCGCTGGCAGCGTCGCGCGGCCTGCTGTTGCTGGTGGCCGGCTTTGGCGGCTTGCACATTTTATTCGGCGCGTACATTGCCTGGAGGCACGATGGCTAAGCAGAAAAAAAATGTTCCGTCCGCCGGGGCGGCCCGGCCCGCACCGGGTGACATTGACCAGCTCATCCACGAGCGACTGCGTCTGGGAATTGTGTGCGCGCTCGCGGTGCACGAGTCGCTCACCTTCACCGAGCTGCGCGACCTGCTGCAAACCACCGACGGCAACCTCAGCGTGCAGGCGCGCAAGCTGGAGGAGGCTGGCTACGTCACCTGCCAGAAGCGCTTTGAGGCGCGCAAGCCCAAGACCACTTACAAGCTCACCGCCAAGGGCCGCGCCGCGCTCGAAGATTATCTCAAAACGCTTTCGGAGATGCTGCCGCCGCTCGAGCAGTTTCGCCATGCGGCGCGGTCGAACACGCGCGAGGCGTTGTTTTCGCGAAGGCCGCTGCCGTCGGAGGGGTGAGTTCGGTGAACAACAAGTCAGAAGAAAGTGACGCCATGACTGGGGAGCGAATCAACCGCGTTAGCGGCATAGTCCTAATCGTCCTGTCTCTTACAGCACTGCTTACGGTGCTGAGCGCGTACCGCGTTTCCTTCACACCCTTTGCGATTTACACGCAGCCGCTGCAACCGGACGAAGGCACGCAAGCACATATCTTTCAGCTCTCCATCGTGGCGCTGGCGCCCATGATCTTACTCTTCCTCGCCACGGCGGATTGGACGCGGCCTTTGCGAAGCATGCGGCCACTGGCGTTTTCAGCCGCCGCTGTGGTTCTCGCGTTTGCAGGCCTGTACTACCTGGAGCACCACGGATAGCGCTGGCGGCAGTGGACGGTGGTCGGAATCTGAAACCGCAAAAATGGGCACAAGGGTACCAAACGCGGTGTCCAACAAAGTAAGCGGGCAACAAGGGCCCACAACCTGTCAACCATTAGCTTTTTTCCTGCGGCGGAGAAAAGGAAAATGAACCATGACCAAACGAATCGTTGCGATTATTTTCATTTTTGTCTGCACGGCGGTCGCATGGGCCATCCTCGGTTCCACCATTTTCTACCGAACCTATGAAACGGACACAAAGCTGGAAGGGCGCGTGGCGTCCAATTGGGGCGCGCCGCAGGCGCAGTCA
>CAZIWR010000365.1:0-2144 GCA_964542805.1 uncultured Acidobacteriaceae bacterium | reverse complement strand
TTGAAGGGAGGTGAGTTTGTTTGTCAAATGTGCGGACAGAATCTGAAGTGGCACAGCCTGAGGGAGGAGTGCAGAACACTACTGCTGGGCTCGATTGTGCTTATCTCCCACACATAGATTGCCTTCCATCGGCCCAGTCGTTTCCGCGGATCCACGCGCTCCGCAAACCCATCCGGAGCGCATAAGGCGCGCCGAGCGTAATGCGTTGACTTGGGTCCGGGAGCGACATAGAATCCCCGCCGACATTCGTTTATCGAGCTTCGAGTGATTGGCTACACGCCCAGCCATTGCTGCATCCTCGATCAGGAAAAGAGAGAGTCCCTATGCGCGTGCATCTGGTTAATCCGAGTCACGTCTCATTTGGCGTAGGGGTAATTACGCCGCGATGGCTTTACGTACTTGCCGCTGCCACTCCGCGTTCCTTCGGAGACCCCGTACTTGTGGACGAAACGCTTGCCCCACTCGCCAGCGCACAGATTCAACCGGGTGATGTGGTCGGCATCGGGATCCACAGCGGCAATGCGCTGCGTGGCTACGAAATAGGGCGCGTAGCCCGTGAGCGTGGAGCGTACGTGATCTTCGGAGGTATTCACACGAGCCTCTACCCCCAGGAAGCGTTCCAGTTGGGGGGTGCACATGCGGTGGTGAAGGGCGATGGAGATATCGTATGGGCGCAGGCTTTAGCCGATTGCGACAACGGATCCCCCCAACAGGTCTATGAAGGCGGGCGCATCGAGCCTGACCAGTTCCTGCCCGCGCGGTGGGAGTTGATGCCGCCCGATAGTTACATGTGGGCTTCGGTTCAGACGGTGCGGGGATGTCCCAAGCACTGTTCGTTTTGCTCCGTGTGGCGCACGGACGGCCAGCGCCCCCGTCAACGAGCTTCCGATGTGATCATGCGCGAAATTGTCGAACTGCGCCGCATGGGCTTCCGATTTATCGCGCTCGCCGACGACAACTTTTATTCCGTCACGCTCGAAGACTTGGAGTTGGCCAAGCGTCAAATCGGACAACCCCGGCTCGAACCATTGCGAGCGATGCGTCAGGAAAGATTTGAGCTGATGGCACGCCTGGCCGATCTGCCGCCGGACACGGTGTTCTACACGCAAATCACCATGGAAGCGGCTGAAGATCCAGAATTTTTGGACGCCATGCGCAAGGCGAGGATTCGCGGAGCCCTGGTCGGAGTCGAATCAGTCACTCCGGAAGGGCTGAAGGCCATCCACAAGGAGTTTAACTCCGCCGGCCAAAGCCTGGTGGAGAGGCTGCGCACTTTCCGCCAACACGGCGTGCACGTCCTGGGCTCATTCATCTTTGGACTTCACACCGACCGCGCGGACACCTTCGAGGCGACCGCCACGCTGGCAGCGGACGCGGAGTTGACCTTTGCGCAATTCGTCATGTTGACGCCGTTTCCCGGTACCGTGGACTTCCTGCGCTGGGAAAAGTCGATGGAATCCGACCCCACCCGGATTGCAGGTTTTCCGCTGACCCGCTACTGGCTGATTCCCCAGGCCCTCCGACCCAAGGTGTACATGTCCCATCCGGTCATGTCCGATGAGGAGATCCGCCGGCGCACCCAGGGTGTTTGGGATCGTTTCTATAGCTTCGGATCGATTTGGAAGCGGTCAGGCTGTGTGAAGTCGTTACGCAGCCGGCTGGCGTTTGTCTTGATTTCGAAACTCTACCGGCAAATGTACGCCAACACGGGAATCGCCACCGACAGCGCGCGGGGGAACCGCGCAGTCAAATGGGCGCAATGGCTGGCGAAACCTTGTCTGCGATTGTTTCAAGGTCCGAAGTTGCCGGAGTTGCAGGTGCCGGTCGGGGCCACGCAGCAGCCGGAATGGCCCCTCGATAAGCAGGACCGCGCGTTCACATCGCTCCACCAAGCTTCTGCGAAGCCCGACGATTCCCTAGTTAGCATCAAGGTCGATCCGTGATTTTGCCGCCTCTTTCACAACCACCTGTGGTTTTGGTGAGTGTTTGACCCACGTCATAAAGAAGTTCGACTTGATCTTTCGGCAGGCAAGAAATAAGGAATGGCGCGCCCAAGGAGACGATTTTAGAACTTTTATCGACAATTTCGTGGCAAGTTTGCCACAGGCGGAGTTATCTGCTGGACTGAGCCTGTAGCACGATTG
>CAZIWR010000364.1:0-2170 GCA_964542805.1 uncultured Acidobacteriaceae bacterium | reverse complement strand
GCCGGCCCGCGCGGCGAATTCAAATTCGATAGCGAAATGTTCAAGTTCGACATGCCCAATTTCTTTGTTGCTTCGCGCGCCCCGCTCCTCGGCATCAGCGCGGAAGACATCAGCGGCCAGCTCGGCGCGTATTTCGGCGCTCCCGGAGGCGAGGGCATCCTGGTCCGAGAAGTGAATGCGGGTTCCCCTGCGGAGAAAGCGGGCATGAAGGCCGGCGACGTCATCACCAAATTCAATGGCGAGCGCGTGAAGTCACTAGACGACCTGCGCGAAAAGCTGCGCGCCAAGTGGGACCAGAAAACCGTCAGCGTCGGTGTAATCCGCAAGGGCGTGGAAGTTGCTCTCAATGTTGAAATCGAGCAGCCCCGCCCGCCCGAGCGCAAGCGCATCGCGCGCCGCACTTCGCTCTAAGACTCTCGGCAAAAAAAAGCAATGGCCCGGGTTGCTTCCCGGGCCTTTGCTTTTCTCTCGAAATGTTCGCACGCGCGTCTATTCTCTGCGGATTTCGGCTTTGGATTCCGGCACAACCATTCGCACGAGCTTCCCCTCGGTCACATACAATTCGATTTCTAGATCGGAACTCCGCACGCGCAACAGTTCCGCTTTGATCCCGTCGAGATCTCGAGGCCCGGCCCATTCTACGGTCACTTTGCCCGCCGCGAGATCCTGCGGAATCACCACCGAAAAAGTCTGCACACCTTTCGCGTTCCAATTGTAGAGCCGGGCGAACAGTCCATAGTGGTGGTAAAAGTTGTTGTCGAGGACCACCACTTGCGGAGAGTCGAAGTCAAACAGCTGCGTAAAGGGCTCTCCGTTGTTTTCGCGGATTTCCATCTCTGCCTTGGTGCCCTCGAATACGATGGATCCCAGAATCTTTTTCTCTCCCTCGCTGGTCCATTTGTAACCGAGCGGCCGGCCATCGGCGGCCAGGCGCAACTCCCCGCTCACCTGCGCGGTGCCCGCGCCGGGCGTTTTGATTTCCAAGCTGCCCCGCGAAATCCAATCCGCCCCGCTAGGCGTGACGGAAAACTCCTCGGTGCCAACCTGCTGCCCGTCGCTGAAGATGCGGAATTTTCCGCGGTCTGCGGACACCACCCCTGTAGTCGCCGGGACAGCCTTCTTCTTGTTCTCCCGCTCGTTCTGTCCCGCCGCGCTCCACGACAAAACCAGCAGCATCACGCAAACGGCGGCAGCCACAGCATTCCATCGTTTCATGCGTTCACCTTCTCGAAGTGTCCCATGGTCAGGATTTGTTCCACCACGTGCCGTGGCTCTGCCGTCCCGTCCACGCGGTAGTCCGCCTGCTCGTAGAATGGCAGCCGCTGCTCGTAGAGTTTTCGGAAGCTGGCTTCGTCTCGAAACAGGGGGCGGTTGGTAATGACGGCGCACCGCGCGAGGAGTTCTTCGACGGGGCAATGTAGCCAGATGACCGCGCACTCCGTACTGCGCAGCGCTGCAAAGCTCTGCGGCTGCGCAAACGTTCCTCCGCCTAGCGCCACCACCGTCGGCCTCTGGCGCACGGCCGCTTCTCCCAATGCTCGCAAAAGTGCTTCGTGCTCCAACTCTCGAAATCCGGGTTCGCCCAGTCGTTCGAAGATCGCCGGGATGTTGAGGTTTGCTCGCTCTTCAATCGCCGTATCCAGGTCCACGAAATGCCACCCCATCTGCCGGGCCAGTAACTGGCCTACAGTGGTTTTCCCGCTGCCCATGAATCCGGCCAGGCAAATCAGTTTTCGGTTGTGTATTTCGCCGGCAGGCGGCATTTCGCTCGGTCGACTTTGGATTTGTTGATTCAGCGCTTGCGGATGGAGATTGTACCACTGAAAGACGTCAATTCGACGCGCGCCGCTCCAGAGTTGTAGGTCCCGATCAGGCTGTTGGAAATCCCCGGTGCCACGCGGCGCTCGTGCGAAGGCGGCTTCAGCCTCAGCGAAGCATCCTGGTCCACCTTTCCATAAATGGACGTCGCGCGCAGGTCAAAGGAATCGCTCTCGGTGTATTTAACTTCGATGGGGCCGCGGTGGTTTTTCAGCACGTAGACACCACCGGGCAGGAAATCCCCGTCGAAGAAGATACTTCCGGAATATGTTTGCGCGCGCACGTTCGGGCTTAATGGCTGGATCAGCCGCAGGTTTCCGCTGATGGAATTCACTTCGATGCGCCCGGCGCA
>CAZIWR010000363.1:0-2191 GCA_964542805.1 uncultured Acidobacteriaceae bacterium | reverse complement strand
CGCTTCTGCGCGAATGCTCCAACGGAAAAAAGAGAAAGGAAAAGGAGGGACGCCAAAATTCGGCGGCAAGTGGGCCAGTTCGGATTTGCAGTGCGCTTCTCTAAGTTCCTCATTCGTTGACGTAGATGACCCGGCCCCGTTCGTCCACGATCTTGTAGATCGCACGCGACGTCCCCAGAGCTTGCGAGGCACGCGCGGAGCCCGGCTGAAAGTAGGTGTTGGTTACTTTTTGAACGTAAGCGCGCGTCTCGGGGTAGTTGGGCACGCCTCGCGCGCGGTCCACAGCGCCCGGGCCGGCGTTGTATGCCGCCAGGGCCCGATCGAGGTCGCCGCCATACCGTTCGAGAAGCTTGCGCAAGTACCGCACCCCGCCGTCCACGTTTTGCACGGGATCAAACGTGTCGCTTACGCCCAGTTCTGCTGCCGTCCCCGGAACCAATTGCATCAGCCCCTGCGCGCCCTTGCGTGAAATTGCATCCGGCTTCCAGGCGGATTCGGCCGCAATGACCGCCCGCACCAGCGCCGGGTCCACGCGATGCCGCACAGCCGTTTCCTGGACGATACGCTCCAGCTCGGCTTGGGGCATTTGCTGGACGCGAGGCGCAGAAGAGGGCGCAGTCTGCGAAGACGTTGCCGTTTTCGCAGCCGGCCTGGCCGGTGCGGTGCGACGCGTGACAGGGGGTTCCGCATTCACGTACACGCGCTTGCCGTTTTCCGTGACGTAGATGGCAATCTGCGCGCTGGCAGGCTTCGCCATCACAGCCAGAAGGCCACAGCACACGGCAACGCATTGGAAGAGACGGGTTACCATCAGTTTTGGGGGAAGGCAGAACTGACCTACTCTCGGATTTCGAGACACATCAAACCTGCCGCGGAAAAGGTGCATTCTTCTCCGTTCAGGGTTTCTGGCGCAAACGGATTATAGCATCCGTTCCACAATCAAGTATACCTGCGCGATGGCCCCGTCGAGGGCGGATGTGTCTTTTCCGCCAGCCTCGGCCAGGTCCGGCCGGCCGCCGCCCGAGCCGCCCACGAGCTTTGCGGTTTCCTGAATGATTTTGCCCGCCTGGATGCGCGCCGTCAGGTCCTTCGTGACGCCGGCAATCAGCGCCACCTTGCCGTTCTCGACGGTTCCCAGCACCACCACCCCGGAGCCCATCCTCTGCCGAAGCGTGTCTACCAGCTGGCGCAAGCTGCCGCGGTCAATTTCGTCGAGCTTCGCGGCCAGCACGCGCACGTCTTTCATGGTGCGCGCCTGTTCCAGGAGTTCGTCCACCATGGAATGCGCGGCCTTTTTCTTCAGGCCGTCAATTTGCTTTTCCATTTGCCGCGCCGTTTGCGTCATGCGCTCGACTGCGCTGAGCAATTCGTCTTCGCCCGCGTTGAGCGCCTGTGAAAGCTTCTGCAGCATTGTTGCGGATTTCTGGTACGCCTCGAGCGCGCGCGCGCCGGTGATGGCCTCCACTCGACGCACGCCCGCCGCAACCGATTGTTCGCCGACAATCTTGAACACGCCGATATCTCCCGCGCGGCGCACGTGCGTGCCGCCGCACAATTCCTTGCTGTAAAAGCCGCGGGCCGCCGCAGGGTCCGCGATGGTCACCACGCGCACGTTTTGTTCGGGGTAGCGGTCGCCGAAGAAGGCCAGCGCGCCCGAAGCCAGCGCGGCATCGATGTTCATGATGTCGGTGTCCACTTCGTGATTGCTGAGCAGTTGCTCGTTTACCTGTTGCTCGATCTCGCGCAGCTCGTCGGCGTCCACGCCGGCAAAGTGCGTGAAGTCGAAGCGCAGATGGTTCGGCGCGACCAGCGAGCCGGCTTGCTTGACGTGCGTGCCCAGAATGTTGCGCAGCGCCGCGTGCATCAGGTGCGTGCCGGTGTGATTGCGCTTGATGTGCTCGCGACGCGCGGCGTCAGCCGCCACCGCCACGCGGTCGCCAACGCAAAGTTTTTCCTTGGCTACGATGCGGTGCGCAATCAGGCCGGACACCGGATAGTACGCGCCGCGCACCGTGGCCACTTCCATCGTTTGGTCGTTGTCGTAAAACGCGCCGGTGTCCGCCATCTGCCCGCCGGACTCCGAGTAAATCACCGTGCGGTCGAGCACGATTTCGGCTTCCGCGCCAGCCGGGATTTCCTTCACCAGTCCGTTTTTCGTGACGATGGCTTCGATGCGGCAGTCGCGCGAATG
>CAZIWR010000362.1:0-2198 GCA_964542805.1 uncultured Acidobacteriaceae bacterium | reverse complement strand
CGCGATGAGCGCTTGCAACGCGATGTCGCGCTGAAGGTGTTGCCTCCCGGCACGCTCAATACGCCCGAGCTTCGCCAGCGTTTCCGCCAGGAAGCGCTGACCCTTTCCCGGCTGAACCATCCGCATGTAGCCACCGTCCACGATTTCGACACGCAGGGCGGGGTGGATTTTCTGGTGATGGAATTCGTGCCCGGCGTCTCGCTGGCCGACCGGCTGGCGCAGGGCGCGCTGCCGGAAAAAGAAACTGTCAAGCTGTTGACGCAGGTGGCTCTGGCGCTGGGCGAAGCGCACGAGCAGGGCGTGGTGCACCGCGACCTCAAGCCGGGCAATGTCATGGTGACGCCCAAGGGTCAGGTGAAGGTGCTCGACTTCGGCCTGGCCAAGTTGGTCCGCCGCGACATCGAGATCAGCGGCGAATTGACCAGCGATATTTCCGAGCGCAACATCGCCGGCGGCACGCTGCCGTACATGTCGCCGGAGCAGTTGTGCGGCGATTCCGTGGACACCCGCACGGACATCTACTCCTTTGGCACCGTGCTGTACGAAATGATGACCGGCCAGCGGCCCTTCCGCGAGACGCAGGCGGCCAAAATGATAGACGTGATCCTGCACCAGGTGCCGGTGCCGCCGCGCGCAATCAACCCGCGCATTTCTGCCGAGCTCGAGCGCATTGCACTGAAGTGCCTGGAAAAAGAGCCGGAGAACCGCTACCAGTCCGCGGTGGATCTCACCGTGGACTTGCGCCGGCTGGAAGCCACAGCTTCTGCGCTGAGCATTCCGCATCTCCCGGTGCGGCGCAGCCCCTGGCGGCGATCGTTTGTTTGGTCGGCGCCCGTCGTTCTCGCGCTCTTGGTTGCGGTGGTGGCGCTCAACCTGGGCGGGCTGCGCGACCGCATTTTTCCGCCGCTCTCCACACACGTCGAATCGGTGGCCGTGCTGCCGCTGACCACTCCGGCCGGCAACCCCGAGCAGGAATATTTCGCCGACGGCATGACCGACGCGCTCATCGCCGAGCTGGCCAACATCAGCGCGCTGCGCGTGATTTCGCGAACCTCCATCATGCGCTACAAGGGCAGCACGAAGAGCGTGCCGGAAATCGCCCGCGAGTTGAAAGTGGACGCGGTACTGGAAGCCTCCGCGCTGGAATCCGGGGGACGCGTGCGCATCAGCGCGCGCCTGATCCGCGCCACGTCAGAGTCCAACATCTGGAACAATTCGTACGAGCGCGACCTGCGCGACGTCCTCGACCTGCAGCGCGAGGTGGCTTCCGCTGTGGCGCGGGAAATCCGCGTGGCCATCACCCCGCGCGAAGCCGCGCGCCTGGCCCGCTCTTCACCGGTGAATCCGGCAGCCTATGTGGCCTACATTAAAGGGCGCTTCTATTTGAACAAGCGCACGCGCGAAGACCTGACCAAAGCGATCGAACTCTTTCAGCAGGCCATCGTCAAAGACCCCACTTACGCGCCGGCTTACGTGGGGCTTTCCGATGCCTATATTGTCGCCGGTGGCGGGGCCTACATTTCCCCGGAGCGCGCGCACCCCCTGGCCGAGGCCGCGGCGAAGCAGGCGCTGGCGTTGGACGAATCTTCCGCGGAGGCGCATGTTTCGCTGGCCACCGTGCGTTTCATGCGCTACGAATGGGCCGAAGCCGAGCAGGAATTCCGGCGGGCGCTGGCGCTGAATCCGAATTACGCCACCGCGCATCATTGGTATGCGCTGTATCTGTCCGCGCTGGGCCGCAACACGGAAGCCATCGAGCACGTCCGCCGCGCGCAAGAGCTCGACCCGCTCTCACTGGTCATCACCGCCAATGCGGGCTGGTGCTACTACCTGGCCCGGCAGTACGACCTCACCATCGCGCAGTCGCGTCAAGTGCTGGATTTGGATCCCAGCTTTGACTCGGCCTATTCCTACATGGGCCTTGCCTATGTGGAGAAGGGTATGGCCACCGAGGCGCTGGAAGCTTTCCGCAAGGCGCAGGAACTTTCCGGCGGCACCGGCTATTACTCCGAACTGGCCGCTGCCTACGCGGCTCTTGGAAAGAAAAAAGAGGCGCTGCGCATGCTCGCGGAATTTCAAGCGCACGCCGGACGCGAGCCGGTGTCTGCCTACGATGTGGCCATGATTTACGCCGGACTCGGCGACAAAGAGAAGGCCCTCACCTGGCTGGAAAAAAGCTACGCGAACCGCGAAGCGCG
>CAZIWR010000361.1:0-2202 GCA_964542805.1 uncultured Acidobacteriaceae bacterium | reverse complement strand
TGGCCGACTTCATTGCCGGCACGCTGCCTTCGCTTTCCACCATGATCCGCCAGGAACTGCTGGAGACCGCCAGCGTGCGCGCGCGGTTGGAGACGCTGATCCGCGAATTGAGCAAAGAGCTCGAAGTCCTCGAGCTGCGCAGCAAGATTCAGGAGCAGGTGCAGGAGCAGGTGAACCAGAGCCAGCGCGAGTACCTGCTGCGCGAGCAGATGAAGGCCATTCAAAAAGAGCTGGGCGAGTACGACGACGCGCAAACGGAATCCGAAGAACTCCGCAAGAAGGTGGAAGAGTCCGGCATGCCCGCGGAGGCCAAAAAGGAATGTGAGCGGGAACTCAAGCGGCTGGCCAAAATGACTCCCGTCTCCGCCGAGTACATGGTTTCCCGCACCTACCTGGAATGGATGACCTCGCTGCCGTGGACCAAATCCTCCGGCGCAGAGGAAATTGACATCGTCCGCGCGCAGGCCATTCTCGACGAGGACCACTACGACCTGGAGAAAGTGAAGCAGCGCATCCTTGACTACCTGGCGGTGAAAAAGCTTCAGCCGGGCATGAAGGGCCCCATCCTGTGCTTCCTGGGGCCTCCGGGCGTGGGCAAGACCTCACTCGGCAAATCCATCGCCCGCGCGCTGGGGCGCAAATTCGTGCGCATCTCCCTGGGCGGCATGCACGACGAGGCCGAAATCCGTGGCCACCGCCGCACCTACATCGGCGCTCTGCCCGGACAGATCATCCAGGGCATCCGCCGAGGCGAGACCAACGATCCCGTGTTCATGCTTGACGAAGTGGACAAGCTGGGCCGCGATTTCCGCGGCGACCCCTCCTCCGCTCTCATGGAGGTGCTCGACCCGGAGCAGAACTCTTCCTTCCGCGATCACTATCTCGACGTGCCCTTCGATCTTTCCAAGGTGCTTTTTATCGCCACGGCCAACTGGATTGACCCCATTCCCGAACCCCTGCGCGACCGCATGGAGCTGATAGAGCTCCCTGGTTACACCGAGGAAGAGAAAATCTTCATCGCCAAAAAATATCTGATTCCCAAGCAGGCCACGGAGCACGGCCTAAAAGTGGAAGAGAAGATCACGTTCGCCGACGACAGCCTGCGCGAGATCATTCACAGTTACACGCGCGAGGCCGGCGTGCGCAACCTGGAGCGGGAAATCGCCACGCTCTGCCGCAAGCAGGCGCGCCGCATGGCCGAAGGCAAGACGGAAAAGCTGGAGGTCACGCCCGAGGTGATCCGCGAAGTTCTTGGCGTGCAAAAGTACCGCGCCGAAAAGGAAGTTGAGGAACGCGTGAAGCAGCCTGGCGTGGCCGTAGGCCTGGTGTGGACGCCCGCCGGCGGCGACATCGTGTTCATCGAAGCCAGCTGCATGCGCGGCGGCAAGCAGTTCACTATGACCGGTCACCTCGGCGAAGTAATGCAGGAGTCTATGCGCGCCGCACTTTCCTGGGTGCGCTCCAACGCCGAGCATTACGGTATCGATCCGGACTTTTTCTCCAACAAGGACATTCACATGCACGTGCCGGCAGGCGGCATTCCCAAGGATGGCCCGTCGGCGGGCATTGCCATGGTCACCTCGCTTGTCGGCCTGCTGAGCGGCCGCCAAGTGCGCCCGCGCGTGGCTATGACCGGCGAGATTTCACTCTCCGGCATCGTGCTTCCTATCGGCGGCGTAAAGGAAAAGGTCCTCGGCGCCAAGCGCGCCGGCATCAAGGAAGTCATTCTGCCCGCAGATAACGAGCCGAACGTAAAACAGGACCTCCAGCCGGAAATGCTCGAGGGCCTGCAGATTCACTACGCCAGCACGCTCGGTCAGGTGCTGGATATTGCTCTCAGCAAGCCCGAACAGCCCATCGCCGAGCCCAGCAAGCCGCGTACTGCAGAAACTGCACCCACTCCTCAACTCGGCGCCCGCTCCGTGCATTGATTTTCGCTGCGGCGAGCCTCCTTGCCGGCCGAAATGGTAAGCAGCGCGGGGTGAATGCCCTCGCGCTATCCCCATGCAATAGATTTCTTGCCTGCTGCTTACATTGCCTCCACCCGTAGTAACGCGGTCAGTGCCAGTTCGAGCCGTGCCATTTCCTGTTGCAAGCGAGCGACGGCCGTGTCCAGGCCATTCTGGTTGCCTTTTTGTGTTAACTCTTCAACTTGTGTGGCGGCATCCACGGCTTCCGCCGCGCCAAAGATGGCCATCGCCC
>CAZIWR010000360.1:0-2221 GCA_964542805.1 uncultured Acidobacteriaceae bacterium | reverse complement strand
CGAATTTCCTGAAACGCGCGATCGATGAGGGCTACAAAAATATCGCGGCCATCGAAAAGGACCCGGGGTTTGCGTCCGTGATCAACGACCCGCTGGTGAAGGAAGCGCTGCAAACGCCGCCGCCGGCGCCGCTGGCGCGGCCGACTTCGTAGGAGTGTGTGCGGCTACTTCTTGGGTGCGGGAGAAGCGGGTGAAAGATCCACGATGGTCGAGACGGTGCCCATTTTTTTGGAGACGTTGTCGCGCAGGAGCACGCGCACCTCGTAGCGGCCGGGAGCGAGCGGAATCTGGCGGCGAAAACGGAATCCCCCGAATGCGAAATCTTCATGCTGTGCGGGGCTGAGCTTGTTGGCGAGTGTCGCCGGAATCGTCCTGCCTTCTGTCTTGCCCACGAGCCGGATGAAGGCAAGATAATCCACATTGATTTCAGAGCCCTCCGGACTCACGGCAACGCCGCCGGGAGGAGAAAAAAGCGCTAATTCGACCAACGTGTCCTTGCCTTGCGCGGAGAGGATGGACCAGGTCAATTGCAAGGGCACTGAGGTGTAGTCCAATGGAGCCGCGAGCGCGGTCAGGACTTCCTCTCTGTCCGCCGCCGGCTTGGGGTTCTGGGGGGCATCAATCACAAATCCGTCGCGGGAGCGCACGGCGGCTTTGGGCCGGTTCACATTCACCTTGAGTTTGTGCCAGCCGGGCTTGTTGCCGCCATGCAGATAGAATCCGAGGATGTAGTAGTGCGTGCCATCGTCCAAGATCGTCTTGATACAATCGGTGGGAAGTGCTGTGCAGGCATTTCCACCGGTCCTTTCGGCGATGGCCAATAACGATGGAGTGTTCGTGGGGGATTCCTTGGACGCCGGGCGCATGAACTTTGGGGCGCCGGAATTTTCGGGGCTGAATTTGCTATCCCAAGATGGGTTGACCACGCCATTGGCGTCGATGGGGTACACGACAATATTGGAATTGCTGAGAGATTTCCAGGCGGCGGCCAGCTTTTCCGCGACTTTGGAGTCGAAATTCACGCGGTCGAAATTAATATCCGCAAAGGCGTCGGCTGCGGCTCCCGGAAAACCCGTGGACATCCAGATTAATTTTTTGCGGCCGGGAATGCCGCGGTAGGCTTCGGCAATCTGCTGGATGGCTTCCAAAGTCATCTGCGCCTGCTCCCGCGCCCGATCCAGCAGGAACGCCGGAGGATCGAGCATCGGAACATCTAGCATGTTCAGTGCAAAGTCAGTTTGGCCGGTTGCGGTGGGGTCGAAGGGGCTGGCCCAGTTCTTATAGGACTCTGTCGCGGTGGGCTTGCCCGACTGCCAGCGTTCGATGGACTGGGTGAGATTTCCGAGGTCGCTAGCGAATGAATGCAATTGAATCAATTGATCTCGGGTCAGCAGGAAGACGCTGACCGGCGTTTTGGCCGCCACAAACTGACGCGAAAAATCGGCGACGTAGCTGCGAATGCGCTCGCGGGTAGACCAAGTGCTATTGAGGTAGTCGAGAAAAAGAATGATGACGTCCTGACGATTGTCCGCCGGGGCGAAGTTCTGGACCGTGCGAGGAGGCAAGGCGACGGGCGCCACCCTTGCCGGCGTGGAGTCGAATACCTCGAAAACTTCCACTTTCTCCTGCTTGCCATTGTGCAGGAGCACGAAATCCCCCACTTGTAGTCCCCTGACGGGCTTGCCATCGAGCGTGACGACGGCGGGCACGAGCACCAACTCGGCGGTGCGTTTGATAGTGGGTGCGGGAGCTTCCTTTTGCTGTCCAAGCGCGGGGGCGAACGCGAGGAGGCAGAGCGTCAAGGCCCAGAGAGTTCGTTTCATTCGTCCTGCTTGTGCTGCGATAGAGGACGGGCGACTGCTGGATTCTAGCACTTTTAAGTTTAGTCAATAGGAGAATTGCATTCACCGCGCGTGCAGCCATTCCGCCCGCGGGGCGGCGTGAAGCCGCCGCTACACGGGCGCAGTGCTGCTATACTGAGGGCAACATGCTGCCTCGGACCGTCCTCGTCGTGGCGCATTTCCTCCCCGCGGCTGCGGCGGCACGGGCCGTGCGGGCCGCACGAGCCGCGCAATGGAAAGACCGAGCAGGAGACTGCCCATGAGATGGCCAATGAGACGGACACGATGGTTGCTGAGTGCCGCTCTGTTGATGGTTGTGGGGATTGCGCTGGTGGCGGCAGGTCAGGCGCCGCCGGCGACTTCGTCCGCGCCGGAAGCGG
>CAZIWR010000359.1:0-2229 GCA_964542805.1 uncultured Acidobacteriaceae bacterium | reverse complement strand
TTCCTTCCATCGACGCCGCGTGCGCGAGTTGCGGCATCCCGGCCACGATATCGCCGATCACATACAACCGCGGCTCGGCTGTTTCCATGTACGGCCCCGCGTGCACAAATCCACGCTCAATCTTCGCCCTGGTTTTCTCGAGGTTCAGCCCTTCCGTCATCGGCCGCCGCCCGACGGCGATTAGAATCTTTTCCGCGGCAAGTGTTTGCGATTTGCCATCCTTGTCCTTGAAGGTCACGTTGGCGCCCTTCGCGTCTTTCTTGACTGCTTCAACCATTGCTCCGGTATGAATTTTGATGCCCTTCTTGCGAAACGCCTTGTCCAGTTCCGCGGAGATGTCTTCGTCTTCCAGAGGCACCACGCGCGGCAGCATCTCGAGGATGGTGACGTCGCACCCGAATTCCTTGTAAATGGAGGCAAACTCCACGCCTACTGCTCCGGCCCCCACGACAATCAGCGATTTCGGCACCTCCGGCAGCGATAGAATCTCGCGGTTCGACAACACCACTTTGCCGTCGATTTCCACGCCCGGCAGCGACCGCGCTTCGGAGCCCGTAGCAAGCATGATGTTCGCTGCTTCAATTTCCGTCGTTTTCCCGTCCTTCTCGACGCTCACCTTGCCCGGCGCGGCCACGCGCCCCCAGCCTTGGATACTCTCAATCTTGTGCTTGCGGAAAAGAAATTCGATGCCCTTGGAGTGCTTCTTTACGATCTTGTCCTTGCGTGCCAGAACCGCTGCCCAATTCACCTTCACGTCTTTCACTTCAAACCCGTATTCTGCGGCATCTTTGATTTGGTGGTAGATTTCGGCGTGGTGCAGCAAGACCTTCGTAGGGATGCAGCCGACGTGCAGGCAGGTGCCGCCCAGGAAGCCGTCTTTTTCCACCACGGCCGTCTTCAATCCGAGCTGCGCAGCGCGGATGGCGGCCACGTAGCCGCCCGGACCGCTTCCGATGATTACCAGATCATATTTGGCCAAGGATGTCCTCCCGCTTGGGCATCATTTGCCCGCCGTGCTTGCGGAAATCAGGTAAGGCACACGACACCACACACGACTGCGCGCGCACGAATCACTGGCACAGACGCACGATTCTATCAGCCGCTTCCCACCCCCGCAACTCTGCTCCGTCCGCTCCGCCTTGACAACCGCTGCGCCCCTCTGTATATTCGCTGTTTTGCATAGTGCCCTTGATGGGCCTCTGTAGCGTGCCGGTATGGATAAGAAGAGACTCGACTACTACAAAAAGAAACTCGATGCCAAGCGCGAGGAGCTGCTAAAGATCATCGCGCGCACAGAAGAAGAGGGCCGCGCCGCGGACGAAGATCCCACGGTGGACCTGGCCGACAAGGCCGCCAATTCCTATACCAAGGAATTCCTCTTCGGCCAGACGAACCATGAACGCTTCCTGCTCCAGCTCGTCGAAGAAGCCCTCGGCCGCATGAAAAATGGCGCTTTCGGCGACTGCGTCCACTGCCACGAAGAGATTCAGCAGAAGCGGCTGGAAGCCGTGCCATGGGCCCGCCACTGTATCGCCTGCCAGGAAAAACAAGAGCAAGGCCAGCTCTAGCCGCCGGCCCCTGACAGGCGCTTCTGCTTACTTTCCAGTTATTCCACTTCCCATTCTGCGCAAAAGGCAGTAGCTTTCTGCGGCGTGGCACCCTTCCGCCGCTTCGCTTGGGGTCTCGGCCCGGTGTTCCGCGAGGCGCTCGATGCTCTCGCCTCGCTCGTTTTTCCCGCGCCTTGCCGCATTTGCGAAGTCACGCTCACCACAGCCAGCCGGATTCCCGTTTGTTCTGCATGTTTGAGTTCCCTGCGGCCACTCACCGGAGCGGCTTGCCAGAAATGCGGCCGGCCGTTTGCCTCCACTGTTGCCGCTGCCGTGCCGCAGCCGCTCTGCCACCTCTGCCGGCGGGACGTTTACAATTTCGATCTTGCGCGCAGCTTTGCCGCTTACACGGATGCGATGGTGCGCGCCATCGTGCTGCTGAAGTATCACCAAGTGACGCCGCTGGGTACCTGGTTTTCCGCGCGGCTGGCGGAAATGGTGGCGCGCGACCCGGAAGCGTTGGCTGCCGACGTGGTGGTGCCCGTACCGCTGCATGTTTTGCGTTTGCGCGAGCGCGGCTTCAACCAGGCGGAGTTGATCGCGCGGCCGCTGGCGAAACGCCTCGGCCTGCCGCTTCGTTCGTATCTTCTGGTCCGCACGCGGCCGCGGCCGGAAAAGCTCA
>CAZIWR010000358.1:0-2265 GCA_964542805.1 uncultured Acidobacteriaceae bacterium | reverse complement strand
AGCACCTCGCGGGCGCGCGCGATGACGCTACGCGGCAGTCCGGCGAGGCGCGCGACCTCGGCGCCGTAGCTTTTGTCGGCGCTGCCGGGCTCGACGCGCTTCAAGAAAACAATTTCGCTCCCCACTTCTTGCGCGGAGACGTGCACGTTTTTTACTTCGGGAAGCAACTCTTCCAATTCAGTGAGTTCGTGATAGTGCGTGGCAAAGAGCGCGCGGGCGCGGGTGTGCGCGGCCATGTGCTCGACGACGGCCCAGGCGATGGAGAGGCCGTCGAAGGTGGCCGTGCCGCGGCCGACTTCGTCGAGGAGGACGAGGCTGTGTTTGGTGGCGGTGTTGAGGATGGTGGCGACCTCGGTCATTTCGACCAAAAACGTCGAACGGCCGCGGGCGAGATTGTCGAGCGCGCCGATGCGCGTGAAGATGCGGTCGGTGATGGGCAGCTTGGCCTGCGCGGCGGGCACGAAGGAACCCATCTGCGCCATCAGCGCGATAAGCGCGGCCTGGCGCAGGTAGGTGGACTTACCGCCCATGTTGGGGCCGGTAATGAGCAGGATGAGGTGCGAGGTGTCGTTGAGGAAGAGATCGTTGGGCACAAAGCGCTCGCCGTGGTCCTCGAGAAGTTTTTCGATGACCGGATGGCGGCCGGCGACGATGAGCATTTCGTCGCTGTCGGAAAATTCCGGGCGGGCGTAATTGCGCGCGGCGGCGATGCGCGCGAAGTTGACCAGCACGTCGAGCTGAGCGACAGCGCCGGCAGCACGGCGCAGGGCGGCGGCCTGCTCCGCAATCCACGCGCGCAGCTCGGTGAAGAGTTTTTTCTCGATTTCGAGGATGCGCTCGTCGGCATCGAGGACTTTGCGCTCGTACTCCTTCAACTCCGGAGCGGTGAAGCGCTCGGCGTTCACCAGCGTCTGCTTGCGCTCGTAGTCGGCGGGCGCGAGGTGCATGTTGGCCTTGGAAATTTCAATGTAGTAACCGAAGACCTGGTTGTAGCGGATTTTCAGCGAGGCGATGCCGGTGCGCTTGCGCTCGCGGTCTTCCATGGCGGCGATAATTTGCTTGCTCTTCTGGCTGAGCGTGCGCAGCTCGTCCAGCTCGGCGTGATAGCCGCGGCGAATGGTGCCGGGATCGCTGAGGAGCGCGGGCGGCTCGTCGGCGATGCTTTTTTCGATGCGGTCACGAATGGCGGCGAGGCCGGTTGCGTCGGGGTCGAGCGCGGCGTGTAATTCGACAAGTCGCGCGGACGTGACACTGGAGAGAAATCCGCGTAGCAGCGGCACGTGCGCGAGCGACTGGCGAAGGGCGAGGAGATCGCGGGGCGCGGCGGTGCCCAGCGTGACGCGGCTGGTGAGGCGCTCGAGGTCAAACACGCCGGCGAGCTCTTTGCGGATTTCCTCGCGGGCGACAGTGTGGGCCTTCAGTTCGGCGACGGCGTCGAGGCGCGCGGCAATTTCTTCGCGGTTTATGGAAGGGCGCAGCATCCAAGAGCGCAACAGGCGCGCGCCCATGCCGGTGGAAGTTTCGTCGAGCGTAGAGAGCAGGGTGGGAGCGGCGTCGCCGCGGGCAGCGGAGGAGTCGGCGAACAGCGGCGCGATGAGTTCGAGATTGCGGACGGAAACGTTGTCGAGCACGAGCGCGTCCTGCTGCTCGTAGAAGCGGATGCGGTCGAGGTGCTGGAGGCCGCCCTGGCCGTGTCCAACAGAGCCTTCGGGGATGCTGGCACCGCGTGCGGAGGTTTCGCGCAGATAGTGCACGAGCGCGCCGGCGGCGGTGAGAGCGAAGGGATGGCCGGCGAGGCCGAAGCCTTCGAGAGTGACCACGCCGAACTGCTCGCTGAGGATGCGCTCGGCGTAATCTTGGCGGAAAACCCACTCGTCGAGGCGCGTCTCGATGCCGCCCGCGCCGTTCAATTCGGCAGGGACGACGGCGGCGAAGAGCGTCTCCGGACGAGGGAGAAGAATTTCGCGGGGGCGGAGGACTTCCAGCTCGTCGCGCAGCTTGGCAGGGGCGTCGGGTCCGCTGAATTCGGTGGCGCGGAATTCGCCGGTGGAGACGTCCACGCAGGCGAGGCCGACAGTTTGACCGGCTGGATCGCGGGCGAGGGCGGCGAGGAAATTATTTTCGCGAGGCTCGAGGACGTGAGCCTCGGTGGCGGTGCCGGGGGTGATGACGCGCACGACCTCGCGGCGGACGAGCTTTTTGCCTTTGGAGGCTTCCTCCATCTGATCGCAGATGGCGACTTTGTAGCCGGCGCGGATGAGGCGC
>CAZIWR010000357.1:0-2280 GCA_964542805.1 uncultured Acidobacteriaceae bacterium | reverse complement strand
GGCAATTCCTCCGCCAGCGCGTCCTTGGTGCCGGTGACGCCGGTCCGCGATATCAAGTAGAGAAATCCCGTGGACGCCTCCGCAATCATCCTCAGCCGCGTGTCCGTCGAAGTCGGCGCCGCGAGAAATACCGTGTCCAGCCCGCGCGCGCGCATCGCGCTGCGGTATTCGCCGGCTTCTTCCGGCGTGATGTCCGTAATCAGCGCACCGTCGGCGCCGGCATCCGCCGCGGCATCCGCAAACTTTTCCAGCCCCATTTGCAGCACCGGGTTGTAGTAGCTGAACAGTAGCAGGGGCACTTGCGTCTTCGCGCGCAGACGTTTCACCAAGTCCAGCACGCCACGCAAGGTCGTGCCGCTGCGCAATGCGCGCTCGCTCGCGCGCTGGATCACCGGCCCGTCGGCCACGGGGTCGCTGAAGGGCACGCCCAGCTCGATCACATCCGCGCCGGCTTCAGCCAGCGCAAGGGCAATTCGTTCGCTGGCCTCCGGCGCCGGGTCGCCCGCGGTGATGTACGCGACCAGGCCCAGCTCGCCCGCCTGCCGCAGCTCCTCAAACCGTTTTGTAATTCGCGTCGTGCTCATCAAAGGTATCGTGAAAGAATGTCCATGTCCTTATCGCCGCGACCGGAGAGATTCATGATGATGATTTCTTCCCGCTTCATCTTCGGCGCGCGGCGGATGATTTCCGCCAGTGCGTGCGCCGACTCGAGCGCGGGGATGATGCCCTCGATCCGTGCCAGCGTCCGCGCCGCGTCGATGGCCGCTTCGTCGCTGGCCGCGGTGTATTCGGCGCGGCCCTGCTCGGCCAGCCAAGCGTGCTCCGGACCGACCGCGGGATAATCCAGCCCCGCGGACACCGAATGCGTCGCCGCGATTTGTCCGTCGGGCGTCTGCAGCACGCAGGAGTAAGTGCCTTGCAGCACACCGGGCCGCGCGCCGCTGAATCCCGCTTGAAACGCCAGCCGAGCCGCGTGCTCGCCGAGTCCCGTGCCACGCCCGCCGGCTTCGACGCCGATCATCTTCACGCTCGCGTCGCCGAGAAATTCATAGAACAGCCCGATGGCGTTGGACCCGCCACCGACGCACGCAATCAGGAAATCCGGCAAGCGTTTTTCGGCGGCCAGAATCTGCGCGCGCGCTTCGCGTCCGATGCACGTGTGAAAATCGCGCACCATGCGCGGGTAGGGATGCGCGCCGAGCACCGACCCGAGGAGATAGTGCGTGGTGCGCACGTTAGTCACCCAATCGCGCATCGCTTCGTTGATGGCGTCCTTCAGCGTGCAACTTCCGGCCTTCACGCCGACGACTTCCGCATTCAGCATGCGCATGCGCGAAACATTCAGACGCTGCCGCTCCATGTCCTCGGTGCCCATGTACACGACGCATTCCAGGCCCAGCCGCGCCGCCACCGTCGCCGTAGCCACGCCGTGCTGTCCCGCGCCGGTTTCTGCGATAATCCGCTTCTTGCCCATGCGCACGGCGAGCAAGCCCTGTCCCAGGCAGTTGTTGATTTTGTGCGCGCCCGTGTGCAGCAGGTCTTCGCGCTTTAGGTAAATCCGCGCGCCGCCGAGGTGCACGGTGAGCCGCGAGGCGAGTTGCAGCGGCGTGGGCCGACCGGCAAAGTTCTTCAGCTCATATTCGAGTTGCGCTGCAAAGCCCGCGTCTCCGCGCGCCGCTTCGTACGCGCGCTCCAATTCTTCGAGCGGCGCCATCAGCGTCTCCGGCACGTACCGCCCGCCGTACGGCCCGAAGCGCCCACGCTCGTCCGGCCAGATTTGCGTGGCTGCGGTCACTGCGCGATCTCCTTGCTGGCTTCCTGCACGATGCGGACAAATTCGCGCACGCGCGCCGCGTCCTTCTTTCCGGGTGACGCTTCCACGCCGCTGCACACGTCCACCGCGAAAGGCCGCACCTGGCGCACTGCGTCGCCCACATTTTCCGGTGTGAGCCCGCCGGAAAGAAAAATGCGGCCGTACTGCTTGGCTTCGCGGGCCACGCTCCAGTCGAATGAATTGCCCGTGCCGCCGCGCGCGTCGTGGCTGAATCCGTCCAGCAGAAAAAAATCGGTGTGGGGGCGGTACGATTCGAGCTGTTCCGCGCTGAATTCCGGATTCACGCGGAAGGCCTTGATCAGCGGCCAGGATTCGGAAAACTCCGCCACCGCTTCGGGCAGCTCGTCGCCGTGCAACTGGAGCACGTCCAAATCGGTGGAGAGGCCGATTTCATTGGCCTCCGCGAACGACGCATTCACAAACACGCCCACGGCATCCACGCCCGG
>CAZIWR010000356.1:0-2283 GCA_964542805.1 uncultured Acidobacteriaceae bacterium | reverse complement strand
CCAAGCCCACGCAGCACTCCGTCAAGGAACTGCTCAGCATCGGCATCCAGCCGGATATTTTGCTCTGCCGCACCGACCGTCGCTTGCCGCGCGAGTTGAAAGCCAAGATTGCGCTCTTCTGCAACGTGCAAGAAGCCTGCGTCATTTCCGCGCAGGACGTGGAGACGATTTACGAGGTCCCGGTCGCGCTGGCCAAGGAAGGCCTCGACGAGCAAGTCCTGCGCCTGCTGCGCATCCACGCCGATGCGCCCGACCTGACCCGCTGGCTCGACCTGCTCCAGCGCATTCACAATCCCGCCGGCGAAGTGCGCATCGGCGTGGTCGGCAAGTACGTGCAGCTCGAAGACGCGTACAAGAGTTTGCGCGAGGCGTTGGTCCATGGCGGCCTGGCCCACGAGCAGCGCACCGTCGTCGAGTGGATCGAAGCAGAGGAGCTGGACAGCCCGGAAGCCGCGCAACGCCGTCTGGCGCACGTGGACGGCATCCTGGTCCCCGGCGGTTTTGGCAAGCGCGGAATCGCCGGCATGGTGGAGGCCATCCGCTACGCGCACATGAACAAGGTGCCATTTTTCGGCATTTGTCTGGGGATGCAGTGCGCCACGATTTCCTATGCGCGGCACGTCTGCGGCTTGAAAGATGCAGACAGCACCGAATTCGATCCTTGCACGCCGCACCGCGTCATCTACAAACTGCGCGAACTGCTCGGCGTGGACGAAATGGGCGGCACGATGCGTTTGGGCGCGTGGCCGTGCAAGCTAGAGCCGAACTCGTTTGCCCATCGCGCGTACGGCACGCTGGAAATTTCCGAGCGCCACCGCCACCGCTACGAATTCAACCGCGACTACGAGAAGCAGCTTGTGGACGCCGGCTTCCGCATCACCGGGCGCACGCCCGACGGCGTGTACGTGGAAATTGTCGAGGTGGCCGACCATCCGTGGTTCCTCGGCTGCCAGTTCCATCCGGAGTTCAAATCCAAGCCGCTCGTGCCGCACCCTCTCTTCGCCGCGTTTCTGGGCGCGTCGCGCGAGCACCGCGACAGCCGCAAGACCACCAAGGAAGAACGCCACAAAGTCGCCGCGCCGTAACGCGCGCCATTCGCCGTCGTTGCAAATCCCTGCTTTCCGCCATACCTTATGTAGCGCTCGTCCCGCGGTTGCTGGACGGGCACTGTTCCGATGCCGGCAAGCACAACTCGCGAATTCTCCATTGGCCAGGTGAAGCTCGGCGGACACGCGCCGCTGTTTCTCATCGCCGGTCCCTGCGTGATCGAAAGCGAAGCGCACGCCACGATGCTGGCGGAACGCCTGGCCGCGCTGGCGTCGGAATTGAAAATCCCCTTCATCTTTAAGGCGTCGTACGACAAGGCCAATCGCACTTCCCTCCATTCGTATCGCGGCCCCGGGCTGGCCGAAGGCTTGCGCATCCTCGGCGCGATTAAGAAACGCTGTGGCGTGCCCGTGCTCACGGATGTCCACGACATTTCGCACGTCGCGCCCGCCGCGGAAGTCTGTGACATCCTGCAAATCCCCGCATTCCTTTCGCGGCAGACGGACCTGCTGCTGGCCGCAGGGCGCTCCGGCGCGGCAGTGAATCTGAAAAAGGGACAGTTTCTTTCGCCGTGGGAAATGAGCAACGCGGTGGAGAAAGTGGCCAGCGCGGGATGCCAGCGCATTATCGTCACCGAGCGCGGCGCGTCCTTCGGCTACCAAAATCTTGTGGTGGATATGCGCTCGTTTCCCATTCTGAAAAAAATGGGATATCCGGTGGTCCTCGACGTGACACACTCCGTGCAACTGCCCGGCGGAGAAGGGAAGGCCAGCGGCGGCCAGCCCGAGTTCATCGAGCCGCTGGCGCGCGCTGGCACCGCGGCGGGCGTGGACGGATTATTCTTGGAGGTGCATGAGAATCCTGCGCAAGCTTTGTCTGACGGCACCAACGCACTTCCGCTTGACCAACTGAAAAGTCTTCTCCAAAAAGTGATGAGCCTCGCCTCACTCGTCCGCACATGGAGTGGCGCGTGAGCCAGGACACCGCACGCCGCGTCTTCCGCATCGAAGCGCAGGCCATCCAGGACCTTCTCGCGCGCCTCGATGCCAGCTTCGACCGCGCCGTCGAGATGCTCTTCAACTGCAAGGGCCGCGTGGTGGTCACCGGCATGGGCAAGTCCGGGCTCATCGGCCGCAAGATTGCCGCCACGTTTGCCAGCACCGGCACGCCATCGCTCTTTCTGCATCCCGCCGAAGCCGTGCACGGCGATCTCGGCATGCTGGTGCGCCACGACGT
>CAZIWR010000355.1:0-2303 GCA_964542805.1 uncultured Acidobacteriaceae bacterium | reverse complement strand
TCTTGATTGTAGGGAGTGATGGGGAACACCCTGATTTCGTCGCCATCCCGGACTTCAAAAGTACTCAATTGCGGTGGAACCGAAACGGGACCTGAAGTTTCCGGAAGGTCCAAACTCATCATCGTGCGTTTCTGGTGCGCTTCGACTCGCTGTACTTGGACATTGCGAAGTGTTGCCGTTTGCAGAATTCCCCCGGCAAGCTCCAACACTTCCGTAATCGACTTCTCGGCACGAAGTTCGTAGATCGCGGGGCGCCGCACCATCCCGTCCACAGTGACTTTCGCCCCAATGGGAGGCACGAGCAGCGTGTCGCCATTTTCCAGGCGTTTCAGGTCGGACCGAAGGCCGTGCAGCAACAAGTCATAGACGTCGACCTCCTGCACAAGCTGCTTGCCGCGGAAATGACGCAGGGTGCGCAGCGAGCCGCCGTCCGTGGGCCCACCCGCCGCGAAAAGTGCATTCAGGGGCGTGGACAGCGAGCTGATGTCGTAAGCGCCAGGTTTCGCTACGTCGCCGACCACATAAATCCGGATCGTGCGCAAGCGCGAAAGTGAGACATCAGCGGACACGTCGCGGAATTGTGTCCGCATGATCTGCTGGACGTTGCGCTGCACATCGGCGAGCGACTTGCCGCTGACGAGAATCGGCCCTACCTCAGGCAGCGTAACTCGTCCTTCCTGGTCCACGGTCCGCAGCAAACGCTGCGTGTAACTGCCCCAGAGATCAAATGCCAGGCCGTCGCCTGGCCCCACCACATAATCCGGGCCCACCGGAAGATCCATTGGCAGGAAATTCGGTTCCAGGAAGGTCCCTTGGAAAACGTCCTCGCCAAACCGCTTGAGCGGCCCCGCGCGCATGGGGAACTGCTGGTACATATCGTAGAGCGATGGAATGTCGGCGAAGGGATTGGGCTTGTGAATCAGCGCGGAACTTTCCGGCTCGTAATTCCCTTCGCTGCGCTCGCGCTTGTCCGCGGGAGACCGGGTTGCAGACCTCATGGATCCAGCGGACGTCGACGTTACGGCGCTATCCCCTGCCTGAAGGTCGCCTGGGACCGGCGTGCGCCCCGCTTGGGCTCGAGCATCTGCGGCTCCTGGCATTCCCATCGAGTTATCAAGTCGCGGTGATAATGCAGAGTCCGCCTGACCGCTCACCTGGAGCTGTGCTCTGCGGAGTTCACCAGTCGCATCGGCCTCGCCAGAGGCTGCCGTTCGTTCCGTCAAGGCGCGGCGAATATCGGGAGGAATGCTCTCTGGGGACTGCTCTTGTGATTCTCCAGCTCGAGGCGACACATTGGGCGCGCGGCGCGGCTGAGCCTTCTTGTCGCTCTGCCCCGCGGACGTTGCGGAGCGACCGGAGGGCGCTTCCTCATTTTCGGTCTGCAGAATGCGGTCCGCTCTCAATTTCTGTTCCGCGGCATCGGCCGCGGCTCGAAGCCGTCCGCGCTCCTTCAGCATTTCCTGCCGCTCGACGCCGAGCTCGGAATCCGGATTTACTTTCGGCATCAGATAGCCGTAACGCTGAAGCAGCCGGGTCGCCACCGCACGAAACTCGAGGTCCTGCGCCAGTCGCGTGAAGATCGCCTGGTCGGTCATATCCTGGTCATCGATCAACTGTCCGCGATCAGCCGCTTCCTTTGCCACCCAGCGCTTCAATTCAACGAGCAGCCCGGCGTCCGCTCGCAAGACCTCCTGAATCTGCGTCGCCGTAGCCGCCACACGATTCAGGTTTTGTGCTGCCAAGTCGGATGTGGTCGAAGAACTCGAAGCCGGCTGCTGTGCACGCACCGGGAAAGTACCTGCGAATAGCATCAGCCATGCCACCACGAAGAGTTGGGCACGTGCCAAAGATCGAGAAGGATTATTTTTCATGGCGTTCATTCTCCTACTGGGGTCGTCCTCCCATTACGCGTTGCTTCAGGCGGAGCGCGCCGAGAACCCCCTGCTCGGAAGCTTCGACGCGGTCGGCATGGATATCGAGGGAGGCCCAGTAATAGACGCTGAGGTTTCGCTCGGGTGCCAACGCGAGAATGCGCATCTGCGGAAAACGCTCGAGAAGCGTCTTGCAGAGAAAGGGCTGCTCGTTCATGTCATCGAACGCAGCAATCAGGACATCCGGATGTGTCTGCTCCACACCGGACTCAATTTGTTTTTCGTCTTGGACCTCACCGACGATTTCGATGTCCGGCTGGTCGGAAATTGTCGCCATCAAGAGTTCGCGCATTAAGCGCGGCCGATTCGCAACAAGCACTCGCGTTTTGTCCACGCTGCACCCCCCGCAGTTCGCGCGAGTATGTACAGATC
>CAZIWR010000354.1:0-2306 GCA_964542805.1 uncultured Acidobacteriaceae bacterium | reverse complement strand
TTCGCGCTGGAACAAATTCTCACGCTGGCCATCCAGATCGCGGACGCCCTGGAGTCGGCGCATTCCAAAGGCATCGTCCACCGCGACATCAAGCCCGCCAACATATTTGTAAGCTCGCGCGGCCAAGTGAAGGTTCTCGATTTCGGCCTGGCAAAGATCGAGGGCGCGCTCCGCGCCGCTGATGGTGCGCCTGCGGCTTCCCAGATGGAGACCATTGGAGTGGGCCACGAGCTCACTTCCCCCGGCACCACCATGGGCACCGTGTCCTACATGTCTCCGGAGCAGGCGCGCGGCCAGCTCGCCGACGCCCGCACCGACTTGTTTTCACTCGGCACAGTTCTTTACCAAATGGCGGCCGGAGTCCTGCCCTTCCAGGGCAATACCTCCGCCATGATCTACGAAGCCATCCTCAATCGCGATCCGGCTCCTGTCGCTCAAGTGAATCCCGCAATACCTCCGGAGTTCGGCCGCATCCTCGACAAGGCGCTGGAAAAAGATCGCAACATGCGATACCAGTCCGCCACTGATCTCAAGACAGACCTCACTCGTCTGAAGCGAGACACGGACTCGGGCGGCAAGCGCGCCGCAGATAGCGGAGAATCGCGGGGCGCCGCTGCCGGAAAGCAAACCGAAAAGTCCGTCGCCGTCCTCTACTTCGAAAACCTCAGCGGCGTGAAGGAGGACGAATACTTCCGCGACGGCATCACCGAGGACATCATCACCGAGCTTTCCAAGATCAAGGGTCTGAACATCTTTTCGCGTCCCACCGTGCTCGCCTACCGCGACAAGCAGGTCACCCCGGCGCAAATCGGCCAGCAGCTCAACGCCGCGTACGTTCTGGCCGGCAGCTTGCGCCGCGCCGGCAACCGCCTGCGCATCAACGCGCAGTTGGTGGACACCCACACCGATTTTCCTCTGTGGTCGGAGCGCTACGATCGCGAGTTGAAAGACGTCTTTGAGGTGCAGGACGAAATCGCGCGCAAGATCGCTCAAGCCCTGCGGATCACGCTCTCTCCGCAGGAGCAGGCGGACCTTGCCGCCAAGCCGACCGAAAACCTCCAGGCTTACGATCTCTACCTTCAGGGCAAGAGCTACGCGCGCCGCCTCACTCGCCAGGATCTGGAATTCGCGCTGCAGATGTTCGAAAGCGCCGTCGCGCAGGACCCCAATTTCGCGCTGGGCTATGCCGCGATCGCCAATGTCTGCGCGCAAAATTATTACCACTATCTGCGTGAAACTTCCTGGATTGGGCGGGCCATGGCCGCCTCGCAACGCGCTGTGGCTCTGCAGCCGGACCAGCCCGAAGTTCTCGTCGCGCAGGCCTGGATTCTCTACGCCAGCAATCAGTACGACGATGCCGTCCGCTGCGTAAAATTGGCCATCGAGCGAAAGCGTGATTGCGAGGGAGCTTACTACTTGCTGGGTCGCGCCTTGTTTGCTTCGGGGAACTACCAGGACTTGCTCAGCCTGGCGGACGAGGCTCTCGATGCCAGCGGCGGCGACTACAATGTCTACGTGCCCATTATCAACGCCCTCGGGGCTCTCGGAAAAGAAGATGCTCTCCGCAATCTGCGCTTGCGCGAAGTCCAGGCCCTGGAAGATCACTTGAAGCGGGTTCCTGAAGACGCCCGCGCGCGCACCCTGGTCGCTACCAGTTATGCGTCGATGGGCCGAGCGGACGACTCCGCCCGCGAAGCGAACCTCGCTTTGGCCCTTCGCCCTACCGAGGCCACCGTTCTCTACAACATCGCCTGCACGTTTTGCATGTTAAACAAGAAGGCCGAGGCGTTGGACGCCCTCTCCAAAGCCTGGAATGCCGGTTTCAAAGACGCTGACTGGGCGCGCCGCGATCCGGACCTGGCCCTCCTGCACGGTGATCCTGAATTCGAACGCTTGTACCCTGAACCCAAGCCCAGCAAATAACCGAACCGCGCAATCCTCGAATCCCACCGCAATTCAGCATCGAAAAAAACTTCGGGCCCCGGCCAAGCCGGAGCCCGAAGTGTCTTGCATGCTTCTTCGTGTTCGCGCTTATTGCGACGGCGGCTTCTGCTCCGTTGCGGCAGGCGCGGCCGGCGCGATAAACCTCGCATCGTCAATCGGAACGTTCTGCTGCACCTGCTCAATTTGGATCGTGAAGCGCCCGTTGGGACGGGCAATGGTCCAGCGGAAGGGCACCTTGACTCCGTCGGCGTCTCGATAGTCCGCGTAGTCAATCTGCGTGGGCAAGCGCCCCAGCGCCGTCTCGACGAACCGCACCTGCCGCATGAGCAGCCCCGTCTCCTTATCGAAATAGAGCCGCATCG
>CAZIWR010000353.1:0-2325 GCA_964542805.1 uncultured Acidobacteriaceae bacterium | reverse complement strand
CAGCTTTCTTACGTGCACTCATCGCAGTTTGCCTCGCCGGTGGGCGCGGAGCTGGCGGCGGTGCTGGCCGCAAAGTTTCCCGGCGCAAAGCAGCACGTGCGCGTGCATTACACCTCGGGCGGCTCAGAGGCGGCAGAAACAGCGATCAAAATCTCCCGCGCGTACTGGCTGGCGCGCGGTGAGACGCAGCGCTACAAAATCATCTCTCGCTGGGTTTCCTACCACGGCACCACCCTCGGCGCGCTTTCCGCCTCCGGCAACAAAGTGCGGCGGCAGGCCTTCGCGCCGCTGCTTCCCGCGGCGATGGAGCATATCTCCGCGTGTTTCTGCTACCGCTGCCCGCTGGGCCTGGAATTTCCCGCGTGCGTACTGGCCTGCGCCGACGAGCTCGAGCAGGCCATTCTGAAAGCGGGCAGGGAGACGGTGGCCGCGTTCATTTGCGAGCCGGTGGTGGGCGCATCTTCCGGCGCAGTGCCGCCGGAGGGCTACCTCCGCCGCATCCGCGAAATCTGCGATGCGCACGGCATCCTCATGATCGCCGACGAGGTGATGTCCGGCGCGGGGCGCACTGGAAAGTATTTCGCCGTGGAACACTGGGATGTCGTGCCGGACATGATTCTGCTGGCCAAGGGGCTGGCCAGCGGTTACGCGCCGCTGGGCGCCGTGCTGGCGGGCGAAAAAATCTGGCGCGCGATCGAAGCGGGCCCGGGCTCGCTCGACCACGGCTTCACTTATCAAGCCCACCCGCCGTCGCTGGCCGCGGGACTCGCCGTGCAGCGCTACCTCGATAAGCACAATCTGGTGGAGCGTTCGCGCCAGCGCGGGGAATATCTGGCGAAAAAGCTTGCAGGGCTGCGCGCGCTGCCCTGCGTGGGCGATGTCCGTGGCAAGGGCATGCTGCAGACGGTGGAGTTCGTCGCTGATCAGGCTACCAAACGTCCATTCACCAAAGAGTTCAATTTCAATTTCCGCGTATTCGAGAACATGCAGGCGCGCGGCGTGATGGTCTATCCGATGCGCGGCACGGTGGAGGGCGGTGCCGGCGACCACGTGCTCATCGCGCCGCCGTTCGTGATCGAAGAAGCGCAGATGGATTTTCTCGTCGAGCAAATGGCGCAGGCAATTGAGGAAGTCCAGCGCGCGGCAGGGGCCGGCGGGAACTAATCGCCTTTCAGATAAGCCTGGCGGCCTTCTTTCCAATCGCTGCGCTTCGGTGCGAAGAAGTCGAGCAACACGCACGCCTCGAGGAACCAGACTTCGTGCTCGATCCACGTGGGGATCACCAGCACTTCGCCGGCGTGCAGTTCGAATTCGCGGCCGGCGGCGCTGATGCGCATGGCCCCTTCCAGTACGTAGGTCTGCTGCTCGGCTTCGTGCTTGTGCGGCTGGATGTGCACTCCCTTTGCGAACTGGAAACGCGCCAGCGTGCACTGGTCGCCCCAGATGACCTGGCGCTCCACGCCTTCCCCGATTTTCTCAATGGGAATTTCCTTCCAGCGGATAGGACCCATGCGTTCACCTCGATCAGGGCTGGCCGGCCGAACATAGCCGGCCCGGCAAGAAGAGACAGTATACTCGCGCCGCCGTCGGCTGGGGAGGGCCAGAGTAGCCACCCCGTGCACCTTGCAGATGCCGTTTTCAGGTAGGACACACCTGAATGCTTGTCCATAGACACTCTTGCAAGCAGGACTATAGAATCCGTGCGGGCTTGAGGATTTCTGCGGAGACGTACGTGTCCGTTCAGAGACGCCAAATTGTCGATTTGCTTCTCGCTACCCTTCTAGTGGCGCCGCCGGGGTTTGGCTCGCAGGCTAAGCCTTTGGGCGTGGTGTTGGAAACGCAGAACGCTACCCTGCGCGCCACGGATGGCCTCCCCGGAACCACGGTGTTTGCCGGAGATACGGTTTCCACTGATCACCGCGGACGTATGCGCGTGCGCATGGGTGAAGCCCAAATCGAGGTCATGCCGGAAAGCGTTGTGATTTTTGAGGAGCTGAATTCCGTGGCCGGCGCGACCCTCGTGCATGGCACATTGAGTTTTTCTTCTCCGGAGACCGGCACGGTGGCCGTGCGCGTGACGGGCATTGTCATCCGCCCGCAGCCAAAGCGTTTCACGCACGGGCAGGTGACGGTGGTGGGTCCCAGCGAATTGCTGGTCACCAGCTTCCGCGGGCCGCTGGAGTTGACGCTGGAAAATGAATCGCTCGTGGTGCCGGAGGGCACCACCTACCACGTGGTGCATGGTGACAGGAGGGGACCGGGGCCGGTGGGTGCAGGCGCGGAATCTGCACGGCGGGAGCGGCTCAGAGCGTTCTTCGTGGCCTT
>CAZIWR010000352.1:0-2327 GCA_964542805.1 uncultured Acidobacteriaceae bacterium | reverse complement strand
GCAATAGCGGTCAATCCAATCCTGACAAAGCGGAGGAACATCGTGCGCAAGAGACTCATGTCGTTGGTCATTGTTCTGGTGATGGCGCTGGCTCTGCCGGTGGCGTCCCAGATGCAGGAAGCGATCGATTACGACGCGCTGTACAAAATCAAAGCGGAAGGCCTGGGGCCAACCTCGCAGGTGATGGACACGTTCAGCTACCTCACCGACGTGCACGGCCCACGGCTTACCGGTTCGCCCAACATCCGAACCGCCGCCGAATGGGCCATGAAGAGAATGACGGAGTACGGCCTGGTGAACGTCAAGCTGGAGCCGTGGGGCCCGTTCGGGCGCGGCTGGGTGAACGAGCGCTTCACCGCGAACGTGGTGTCGCCCACCACGTATCCGCTGATCGGCTACTCGATGGCGTGGACGCCCGGCACCAACGGCATGGTCACCGCCGAAGCGGTGATTGCCGTCATCAACTCCGAAGCGGACTTCGAGAAATTCAAGGGCAAGCTGAATGGCAAGTTTGTGCTACCGGCGGCGCCACGCGAGATCACGCCGCACTTCGAGGGTGATGCCAAGCGCTACACCGAAGAGCAACTCGCGGACATCGCCAAACAGCAAATCTCCAATGCCGTGCCCGGCCAGCCGCCACAGATTCCTCCGCAGTTCGCCGCGCAGCTTGCGGACCGCCAATTTGCGCCCAAGCGCACGCAATTCTTTAAGGATGAGGGCGTGGCCGTGCTGCTCGAGCCCGGCCGCGGCGACGACGGCACGGTGTTCGTGCAGAGCGGCGGCTCGCGCAATGCCAGCGACCCGCCGTCACTTCCGCGCGTGATGCTGGCCGCCGAGCACTACGGCCGCATCTACCGCACGCTGCAGCGGGGCGCGAGCGTCTCCATCGAACTCAACGTGCAGAACAAATTCATCGACGGCGACGGCATGGCCTTCAACGTGGTCGGCGAAATTCCCGGCACGGACAAGCCCACCGAGCTGGTGATGGTCGGCGCGCACTTTGATTCCTGGCACGGCGGCACCGGCGCCACGGACAACGCCGCCGGCTCCGCGGTGATGATGGAAGTGATGCGCATCCTCAAGGCCAGCGGCTTGAAGCTGCGCCGCACCGTGCGCATCGGATTGTGGAGCGGGGAAGAACAGGGTCTGCTCGGCTCGCGCGCGTATGTGAAAGACCATTTCGCCGACCGCGAAACGATGACCTTGAAGCCCGAACATGCCAAACTTTCCGGCTACTTCAACATCGACAACGGCATCGGCGCGGTCCGCGGCGTCTATCTGCAGGGCAACGACGCCATCGCGCCGGTTTTCGCGCGCTGGATCGAGCCGCTGAAGAGCCTCGGCGTCACCACGCTCACGCCGCGCAACACCAGCGGCACCGACCATCTCTCCTACGACGCGGTGGGCCTGCCCGGCTTCCAGTTCATCCAGGAGGTCATGGACTACGACACGCGCACGCACCACTCCAACATGGACGTGTACGAGCGCGCGCAGCCGCAGGACATGAAGCAGATCGCCACCGTGGTGGCCTTCTTCGTGTATCAGACCGCCAACCGCGAGCAGATGCTTCCGCGCAAGCCGCTGCCCAAACCGCAACCGGCGCAGCAAGGCCCCGGCGGCCCGCCGCGGATGTAGCTGCTGTGGCCCGCCTCTTCAGAGGCGGGGAGTTTCGGTGAATTTCAGAACCCCCCCCCCGTCCCGACGCCTCGGGAAAAGACGCGGGCTACAATATGCTCGGAAAAAACTAGGGGCGGTTCCGCTATGCGGGGTCGCCCCTAATTTTTTTCCTCCGCGCGTTTCCTTGCGGCTTCCACGACTTCGCGCACGGCTTGCGCGACCAGCTCCGGCTCGTCGAGCAGAATCCAGTGCGCGCTTTCCGCGGCGATGATGTGCTTGCTGTTCGAGGAAAGCCGCGCCAAATCTTCCTGCTCGCGCGCGCGCGGCTCGGGATGATGGCTTCCGGAAAGCACCACGAGCGGCAACGCGCCGAGCCCGCCGAGCGACGCCACCACCGCGGCGCTGGCCGGCAGCGAGCCGACGTACGCGGCCATGGCGCGGTGGCAGCGCGGCCGGCACCACACCGCGCGCACCTGCGGCAGGACCTCCGGCGGCAGCTTGCGCACTTCGCCGACGATGCGTCCCAGAAATTTCTCCGCGCTCGGCCCGAAGGCGCGCGCCGCCGCTTTGGGCGCGCCGGTGGCGCCGCGCTCCAGGCGCTCGAGCACAAAGCGCACGAAGCCCACGCGCGTCAGGAATTCTCCGATGCGGGAAAAAAGCACGGCGCCGCGGAGCATTCTGCGCTGGTGCGGCGTGATGTGCTCCCACTC
>CAZIWR010000351.1:0-2330 GCA_964542805.1 uncultured Acidobacteriaceae bacterium | reverse complement strand
AGTGATGGCCCATCACCACCCACTTGTTGGTGGGGACGAAGTCGCGGCCGTCTTCGAGCCGCTCGGAGGGAGTGGCGCGGGAATTATCGAGAGCGAGCACGCGCGCGGCGATGAAGGCGGAATAAAAACGGTAGGCGACGAGATATACGCCGCCGGCGGCGAGGATGAACCAGACGCCATTAATGGGTTCGGCCCGCTCAAAGGCGATGACGGCGAGCCCGGCGGCGCCAGTCAGCGAGATGGCGGTCCACAGGGCGATCGTCCTGAGTTTTTTCATCCGGGCGGAAATCGTACATGGAGGGGCAGAGACGAGCAAGTCGTTTCAAGGATAATCGCGAGAGGCACGACGCGGAAAGCCTCGCGTCCGCCCGGGTTCCACGCTGCGGAACCGGGACGGCACGTGAGCACCAAGAGGATCAGGTGATTTTCTTGAGCGCCTTTTCACACTCGGTGCGAAGTTTCTTGGCGCGTGCTTCGAGGTCTTTGTCGGGCCGCGCGGCGAGGAGCTTGTCGAGCGCGTCGAGGTTGCCCTGCACGACCTCGATGGTGGTGCGTAGGTAGCGCGAATCGTCAAGCGCTTTGGCTTCGAAGATTGCGCGGAGCTTGTAGAACGCGGCGGAGAGTTCCATCAGATACACGCGGGTATCGAGCTGCACAGTACCGGACTGGAACGCGGCGTGGCCCTTGTGCACGTCCTCGCCGGCGCCGGCCATCGCGGCCATCAAGCGGGCCATGTAATTGCGCGAGTTTTCCAACTCGGTGCGCACACGGTCGGCATCCTGCACGCTCATGCCGTTACGGATGCGGTCCATGGACGCGGGTTCCGTGCCGCTGAAATCGGGAAAGGTGATCTTGAGCGGCAGCGGAGCGTCACTGAGCTTTACGCGCTGCTTGAGCACCGCTTCCATGGCGTCCATCAGGTAGACGCGGGCCATGCCGAGATAATCGGACCGCATGCGGGTGTACGGGCCGGTCTGCCCGCGCGCGGATGGCTGGGTGACGCCTTTGCCGTAGGCCTCGGCCATCACGCTGCTGCCCTGTGCCATGGCCGTGAGCAGAGCAACGCGGACGATGGCAGCCTCCTTGCCCACGGGCTCGTCGGGAGCAGCCTTGATGGTTTTGTCCAGATTCTTCAGCGCCGCATCGTAGTCCAGGGCAGTGAGGTTTTCCTTTGCGGCGGTGTACGGCAGGGCAGTGGGCTTGGACGGCTCACCGGAACACGCCAGCACGAGCAGGCACACGAGAAGTAGTAGAGCTGATTTGCGCAGGTTCATCGTCAATCCTCCAGCGAACAGCGTTTCGCTTTCAGACGGCCCCGGCAATGCGGGACGTACGGACGCGGACACCCACTTCTGAGGCGGATGGTATGCCCCGGCGGCATGGGAGTCAATTGAAAGTAAACAAGGAGCGCGTGCGCAAGCCAGCCGCGTCAGGGCATGGAGATGAAGCGGTAGAGAGGGAATAGTTCGGCGAGGATTTTCTGAGCATCGCGCGGGAAGACCGGGCGCGTGGCCGCGGCGGGCTTCATCTTTTTGCGCACCACCCAGCCCTTCAGTTTTTTCCATTGTTCGGGTGCGGCGGGCCAGCCGTCGTTGCGTGTCCATTCCCCTTTTTCCATCGAATACCAGTAGCTTTCGTATTTCTTGCCCAGGCGGCGGGCTTGCTGCGCGAGCCACGCTGGATTTTTCTGCAGGCGCGGTTTGGCGGATTTCAGGAGGATGGATTCCTTGTCCATGCCGTAGATGCGGAAGCCAACGGTGAGCACGTCCGGCGAGATGCCGATGTAAAGCTGGCCGCCGAGCTTCCAGGTCTTGGCGTCGGCGAACAGCAAGTACATTTGCGTGCGATAGGGAGTCTTGTCCTTGGCGAAGCGAATGTCGCGATTGATGCGCGAAAGGCTGGGGCCGGTGCGGCCGGAGGTGTCAAAGCGGGGATTCAGTTTGCGCATGGCCGGAGCCAGCGCGTCGAGGAGATTGCGCAGCGGCTCGACGACGCGCGACTTGTATCGATCGCGGTTGGCGGCCATCCACTCCGTGCGATTGTGGCGGGCGAGCTCGCGGAAGAAGCGGAACGTTTCGTTGGTGAAAATAGCCTTGGCCATGGTGTGCCCCGAAAGAAAATTGAAACCACAGGGGAACACAGATACGCACAGATGTAAACGAGCAAAAAAGAATAGGAGGAAGTGAGGAAATGTGGAAGAAAGAAGGTGAGACGTACATAATGGCGCTTCTCCGAAATGGGTAGGGACACAAATTCGCAAGCGGCGGCGCGCAGAGCGGTGTTCTGCATCGTGCTGGCGCAATTGTTCGGGACGTCGCTGTGGTTTAGCG
>CAZIWR010000350.1:0-2340 GCA_964542805.1 uncultured Acidobacteriaceae bacterium | reverse complement strand
ACGATGTTGATGACCAGCCCGAGGAATGTCAGGAAATTCGGCTCGACACCCGTGGCCGCCAACGCGTGGACAATCTTGTAGAGTACCCACCGCAAGGCCTCGCCGATCTTTCGTGTCACCATTTGATTAGTTGGGCGGGCGCGGATTTCACCGCAAAATGCGCGGTGTAAACCCGCTTCACGGCCGGATACTCGCCGTTACGCTTCCTCGTGAATCGTCCGCAGCCGCACGACTTCAAAATCCTTGCTACCCGCCGGCGTCTGCACTTTGATTTCGTCGCCTACGCGCCGCCCTAACAGCGCCTTGCCGATGGGCGACGACGTCGAAATCAGCCCCTGGGCGGCGTCGGCTTCCTCTGGTGTCACCAGCTTATACTCTACTTCCGCGGATTTTTGCAGGTCGAGCAGGCAAACGCGCGAGCCGTAGCCCGCCCGGTCGGTCGGCAGGTTGTCCAGGTTCAGCATGGACACATCACCCAGCCGTTTTTTGAGCTGCCCCAGCCGCGCTGACAGGTAACCCTGTCGCTCTTTGGCGTACTTGTATTCCGCGTTTTCGGAAAGATCGCCGTGCGCCCGTGCTTTCATCAGTTCCTTGGGCAGCTCGAGGTTCAACTCATGCTCGACGGTCCTCACCTCTTCCTCAAGCTTCTTCCGAATTTTTGCGACCGCATCACTCATGAATTGCTCTTGCTGCTCACAGATTGATGATGAACTGCATTTGCCCGTGTTCGCCGGGCAACACACTACCCCTCGCGGCGATTCCCCTTATTCTAGGTTTCGGAACCCCGCATCCTGCGGAACGCCTGAATTATAGAGGATTCTTCTCGGACGGCGCAATGCGCGCGATTCAACAACCGACAGTGAGAACGATACGCTGCAGCAGTCAAATGGAAATGGCGGAGAGGGGGGGATTCGAACCCCCGGCACCCTTTTTGAGGGTGCAACTGCTTAGCAGGCAGCCCTGTTCGGCCACTCCAGCACCTCTCCGCTGAAAGGATGGCGAGCGCCGGGACTGCCGTTGAAATTATAGCATTACTGAGCGGCGCTTCGGCCGCCGAGAATGGCTGGCACATAGCGCTGCGTCTCCATGGGCAAGAGCTGTAGTTCAGCCAGCCTCCAAAAATCGCGCGTGCCGCCGCGTTCGACAGCTTTCGTTACCCGTTGCTCGCCGGCGTTGTACGCAGCCAGAGCCAGCTGCCAATCACCAAACATCTCATAAAGCTCCCGCAAATATCGCGCCGCCGCCCGCGTGGAACGCTCCGGATGGATGCGCTCGTCCATGCGTTCATTCACGCGAAGCCCGAACCGCGCAGCTGTGGCTGGCATCAATTGCCACGGCCCGCGCGCGCCCTTCGGCGAACGCGCCAGCGGATTAAACCCGCTCTCGACTTCAGCCACCACCAGCAACTCCAGCGGCACGCCTTCTTCGATAAAGATCCGCGCCGCGTCCACCCGCAAACCAAGCAGTTTCCTCTGCGCCGCGCTCACACGGGAGAGCGAGACGTCTAAGGCCAGTGCTGGGGAGCCAGAGGCAAGATCCACCGAAGCAACAGTTCCAGCGGACGCGATTACAGGAATCGTTGAAGTTTGGGACACGGGCGCTGCGCGAATCGCCTCCAACTGGGCGTCTGCCGCCCGTGCGAGCCGATTGTGCAATTCAGCAAAGGAACTCTGCCCGGCGCTCTGTGCCTGCGCGCGCGATGCGAATGTCGCCAGTCCTAACAGCACAAGAATGATGGTCCGTGTTCGCATGCTCCAATGGCTCCAATTAGTCCTTGTGCGGCGGCGTTCCCGGCGCGTGTGTGTGCGACTTCGGTGCTGCCGCTTTTCCCTCGCCAGTCTCTCCGCGTTGTAGTTTTTCCAAAAGCAGTTTCTCTTCCGGCGAGCGTGCTGGCAAACGCCGGATGTAGCCGACCAGTTCCCAGATGGATTGCGGACTATCTTCCTCGCCCCACGCGGGCATGCCTGTAAATCGCACGCCGTTGGAGATGATGTAGAACATCTCGCCGTCAGTCAGTTTCTGTGTTTCCAGGTCCCGCATGTCCGGCGCCTTTGGATAGAGGTTTCGTCCGATCGTTGTGTTGCCGCTGCCATCGAGAGCGTGGCAAGTCGAGCAGTGGGCCACCCAGTGTTCGCGTGCCTCCACCAGACTTACATCCGTCAGCGGATGCGGGTTTTTCAACTCCTTAGCACCGGCGGGCGTGGCGATTCGTCGCGCGTGACGCGCCAGCACTTTCTCGTACCAGGCAGGTTCCTCCCGCGCGCTGAAGCCATGTCTCTGAAACCAGATGGCCAGAGCGCCGAGTGCGGCAATCACGATGACCAGTACCAAAGCCGTTGC
>CAZIWR010000349.1:0-2342 GCA_964542805.1 uncultured Acidobacteriaceae bacterium | reverse complement strand
GACTTAGGATCCTGTGGCCGAGAGGCCGTGGGGGTTCAACTCCCTCCTTCCGCACCAATTTTTCAGATCGGATGACAAAACCTGCCGAGCTGAAGCCCGGCGCTACATTTTCCCGAACTCGACAGAAAGGAGGTCGCCATGATGAGCCAGAAATCGTTCTCGATGGTCGCAGGGCTGTTTTTCAGCCTGATCGCCGTGGGACATCTACTTCGCATTGTGTACTCGTGGCCCATGCACATCGCTGATTGGACGGCGCCAATGTGGGCGAGTTGGCTCGCCCTATTTGTGGCAGGATTCCTGGGCTTTACGGGGCTGCATTTGAGCCGCAAGTAGAATCGCGTCGCGCGCAGTTGGCACTCGGCACGGCCAAAGAGGCATGCCGGCACTTCGCTCCGGCGCTACATTCAGAGGCGGAGAACTGCTAACATCGTGTTTGCCGCGATAGAGCCAACCGGAGAACGCTCATGGACTCCTTCAAGCCAAGCATCTACCAACTCATCGTGCAAACTTCGACGAATCTTCCCGCCGACGTGCGCCGGGCCATGGACGTGGCGCTGGACCGCGAGGCGTCCGGCAACCAGGCGTCGCAGGCGCTGGCGGTTATTGCCAACAATATTGACCAGGCCGTGGACGGCGAAGGCGCCATCTGCCAGGACACCGGCTGGCCCACCTTTGAAGTGAAAACGCCGGTGGGCGCGAACCAGCTTGCGCTGAAGCGGCAAATCGTTGAAGCCATTGCCGACGCCACCGCGAAAGGCAAGCTGCGGCCGAACTCGGTGGACTCGCTCAGCGGAAAAAACAGCGGCAACAACCTCGGCCCGGGCACGCCCACGGTGCACTTCGAGCAGTGGGAAAACGAAAGCGAGATCGAAGTGAAGCTGCTGCTGAAGGGCGGCGGCTGCGAAAACAAAAATATCCAGTACTCGGTGCCGTGCGAGCTGCCGCACCTGGGCCGCGCCGACCGCACGCTCGACGGCGTGCGCAAGTGCCTGCTGCACGCGGTGTGGCAGGCCCAAGGACAGGGCTGCAGCGCGGGCGCCCTCGGCGTGTGCATCGGCGGCGACCGCTCGAACGGCTACGCGTTCGCCAAGGAACAGCTCTTTCGCTCGCTCGACGACACGAATCCGAATCCGGATTTGGCGAAGCTGGAAAATTACATCCTGCAAACCGCCAACACGCTGGGCATCGGCACGATGGGCTTTGGCGGCGAGGTCACGCTCATCGGCTGCAAAATCGGCGTTCTGAATCGCTTGCCAGCGAGTTTTTTTGTCAGCGTGGCCTACGACTGCTGGGCGTTTCGCCGGCTGGGCGTTGTGCTCGACGCGCGCAGCGGCGCCATCAAGCGCTGGCTCTACCGCGACGAAAAGCCGGCCGCGAAAATGGCGCGCACGGAAGGCCTCCCTCGCACCGGCCGCGAAGTCGTGCTCGAGTCACCGCTCACTGATGAAAAAGTGCGCGCGCTGAAAGTGGGCGACGTCGTGCTGCTGCAGGGCGAAATGATCACCGGTCGCGACGCCGTGCACCACTACCTGATGCACCACGATTCGCCGACCAGCCTGCGCGGCGCCATCCTCTATCACTGCGGCCCGGTGGTGATGAAAGAAAACGGCCGCTACCGCATGACCGCCGCGGGACCCACCACCAGCATCCGCGAGGAACCCTACGAGCATGAAGTGATCAAGCGCTTCGGCGTGCGCGCGGTGATGGGCAAAGGCGGCATGGGCGCGAAGACGCTGGCCGCGTTGAAAGAACATGGTGCGGTGTATCTGAACGCCATCGGCGGCGCCGCGCAGTACTACGCGCGGTGCATTACCGACGTGCTCGGCGTGGAGCTGCTCGACCTGGGCACGCCCGAAGCCATGTGGCGCATTCGCGTGAAGGATTTTCCGGCCATCGTCACCATGGACGCGCACGGCAATTCGCTGCATGCCGACGTGGAAAAAGCTTCCGCTGTAATTCTAGCGAAGCTGGCCGAGCCGGTGTTCTAGGCAGGAGATGGCGGGCTGAAGCCCGCCGTTACATCACCAGCACCGCGCGGCCGAGGAGTTGGCCGCGCTGCATTTTTTCGAAGACTTCGTTGATCTGTTCGAGCCCGCAGGCTTCCACTTCACAACGGATTTTTCCGGCGGCCGCCAAGGCCAGCAATTCGCGCATTTCGACGCGCGTCCCCACTGCGGAAGCAATAATTTTGTATTCCCCGACGACAAGATCATCCGCGAAAAAGGTAAGGTCTTCCTTGGGCAGGCCCACCACGGCGAGCGTGCCGCGACGGCGCAGGGTGCGCATAGCCAGATCGTACGCAGACTTTTCGGGCGCGGTGACCACCGCCAGATGCGGCCCGC
>CAZIWR010000348.1:0-2342 GCA_964542805.1 uncultured Acidobacteriaceae bacterium | reverse complement strand
GGGTGTTACGGCTACCTCGTGTACGCATCCACTGACAATGTGAACTTCTATGTTCAAACGCCTTCGGGCGTCAGTACTGATTTTCAACTTTCTGCGCCGGGAGGTAAGACTGGTCATTACGTCGCGCTGGGAAGCTATGGTGCGCGCTTTAACTCGTTGACGTTCTCCGGAGCGGCGCCACCATCCACGAACACAGCCACCATCGACCCATTGCAGGTGGCACTCAATAACACCATGCGGCAGTCGGACTACGGCGCCTCGCAGGGCACTTTGATTGTTCCCGTGTCGTTTTCCGGCGGAGCAATTTCCGCGCACACGCTTACCACACCTTTGATCGTGCCACGCTACGCGCACATCTCCGGCGTTTCCCACTACGGGGTGGGAAAGACGGACGCGGGGGCCTCGCGCATCTATGGCGCCTGGGCAGACAGCAAGCTTGGTGTGGTAATGACCTTCGGCGGCTTCCACTCTATCGAAAACGTCACCATCTTCGGGCCGGGGCACGGAGTCATGTACCTAGGGGGAGTGGGCCTCCAAGCCGAAGCGGAGATTGCCAAGAACGCGGCTTTTCGCACCAGCGACACGAGCAATACCTATGCGGCGCTGAAAATCGTGGGCGTGCACTACAACGTGCACCACGAAAATGTCTACCTGCGCGGCGGGAAGGCAGCAGTGCAGGGGCAAAATCTGGCGGGTGGCGGAAATTGGTCATTTAAGGACGTGCGCTGGGATTTGGGTGGTTCATCGGCGATTCAGAACATCTCCAGCGTGACCGACCCGGATAACGGAGTCAACGACGGCGGTTTCTCCAACGCAACCGGCCCGGTCACGTTGCGAGACATATTGATTGAGCAGGGAACCGGGATTCTCTTCGATTGCATGAACATGGGCGTCCGCCTGGACAAGGTGGAGATGGCTGACTCAGTGTCGTTGGCCGGCACCGACAGCTTCATTAAGACGGGTTGTGATGCGAACTGCACCGGTCAAAACGCCCTCTCTTGGCAAATCGAAGATTCGTCCTTGCCGGCCAGCGGCAACGTGCGAGTGGGGACGAACATTTCAACCGGCGGGGTTCCTAACTTTACCGTGATCCGCTCCTCACTGGGTGCTGGAAGCTCCACAGGTACTAATGTCGGTCTCGACTTGAACAACATCAATACACCGATCTGGCTTTTTGCGGCCAACATCGATCCAAATCCGAATGCGACCGGAACCAATGTGGCGAAAATCATCAACACGGCTTCCACCGCGCAGATCTTTTCGTTTGTCACGCCGATGCTTCCGAACCAAAGCATCAGCTTATACGGATGGAATGAATTCCCGGATCGCGTGGTAATCACGCCAGCGGGATCCAACGGAAGCACGCGTTCCTCGCGACAATCTTGGTTCAACAATAATGGCCCGATCGAGCTGCGCGGCGCAAATGACACTCAACAGAACGCCATTTTCGATCTCAACGGGAACTTGACGCTTCGACAAAATCTCACCATCAACCCAATCGGAGTTTCAGCTTCACGCATCGCGCTGGGCCAGAATCCAGCGGCAGGAGGCAGTATTTCGGTGGTCAATCAAGGCAGCGTCTACATGCGCAACGTTGCTAACACCGCTGACGTGCGCCTAATTGCTGGTGATGCCAGCGACCGCGCAATTGTCGGGGACGCAAACGGAGTCTGCCTTTCGACATCTTCCAATTGCGCACCGATCAAGGGCAACTTGAGCGCTGCGGCAACGCTCGACTTTCCAAGCACCTCCGCGTCAGCGTGTTCTGACTTAACGCTAGCCGTTACTGGGGCGACCGCAGGCGACCCTGTATTCCTTGGAGCTCCGAGCGCTTCCGTTCCCGTCGGCGGCTCGTTTTTTGCATGGGTGAGCGCTGCAAACACTGTTTCCGTGCGATTCTGCGCAGACGGTACGGCCCGCGATCCGGCCAGCGGCAGCTTCCGCGCCACCATCGTAAAATTCTGATCGCATCCGAGTCTAGCGCCATGCAACTGCATAGTACGGTCATGATTTGGGCCCTCTATCTGATTGGCCAGTCCCTCCACGTCCTTAAACGCGCGGGCATGGCAGTGCGCTCGAAGTCCAATTCCATCCGTTCGCGCAGTGAGTTCATTGTGTTCTCCTGGGATGCGCTGCTCGTTCGCGTACTTCTCTGCGCCGGACTTTTTGCGGCGCTTCTGACGAATCCGCACGGCCTGACAAAGCTCATGGCAATGCTCGGTGCCGGGATCGCCGCGGATATTTCCGTGGACCCTGGCACCGCGCTAATCTTCGGCTACTTTGCTGATTCGATGCTCGACTGGCTAGTCAGCAAGATTCCCATGCTGCAAAAAGAGCTGCCC
>CAZIWR010000347.1:0-2344 GCA_964542805.1 uncultured Acidobacteriaceae bacterium | reverse complement strand
CTCTGGGCACGTGTCCCGCAACACTGTTCAGCAGCCCCGCAATCGTGGTCGCCCCAGCAAGGCTGGGGTCGGTAGGAAGATCGACGGCAAACAATTCGCACACTTTTTCCAGCGGCACGCTGCCGCGAATCAACAGCCCGCCGTCTTCCTCACGGACGATGTCCGGCCCGCCACGGCGCGGCACGCGGTCCTCTTCTCCGATTTCTCCGACAATCTCTTCGATCAGGTCCTCCACGGTCACCAAGCCGGCCAGCGATCCGTACTCGTCAATCACTAGGGCCATTTGCTGATTTTTCTGCTGCAAGTCTTTCAGGAGTTGCGAGCCCATTTTGGTTTCCGGCACGAACATCGCCGGACGCGCCAGCTCGCGCACGCGGCGGCTGGCAGCTTCACTGTCGGGAATGCCGACGATGTCGCGCGCGTAGACCACGCCGGTCACCTCTTCGAGCGAGCCCTCATAGACGGGGATGCGCGAGAACTTTGTTTCCACCAAAAGCCGGCGCAACTGTTCGACGCTGGCCGACGCAGGGATGGCCACCACATCCGGGCGCGGTGTCATCACGTCGCGCACGCGCTTATCGGTGAACTCCACCACCTGTTCAATCAGGTGCGCCTGATCGCGCTTGAGGAATCCTTCTTCCTGCGCCGCCTCCACCAGTTGCTCGATGCCTTCCTGTTGCGCTTGCTCCGCGCCGGGCGCTTGTTCCGCGAAGTGGATCACGGACGCGCCTACTTCCACGAGGGCGCGCAGCGGCCACACCAGCCCCGCAAACATCCGCACGGTGAGCAACAGCGGCAAGAGCCATCGGCCAGTGCTGCGCGCCAGCAGGATGTAGGGGACGATGTGCACGCCCAGCACAACTTCCAGTGTGAGAAGAACCAGTAATTGGAGCAGGACTTCCCAATCGCGCAGCACGAGGATGTTCACGCCTCGCACCGTCAGCACTGCCACCAGCACCAGCCACAAATTGGACAGCAAGCTGAAGGTAATCCCTGCGCGGCGCCTGTCCATGCGTATTCGCGGCTCGATCTCCGCTTCAAAGATGTCCAGATTGGCGTGCACGCGCCCGGTGCTCACGCGACCCAACTCGCGATAGATGCGGTCGAGGTACGAAAACACCACGAGACCGGCGTCCAGCGCCAGCACCGCCAGCCAATAGAGAGCAATTTCCATGATCTATTCCAAACCCAGACGTCGCCGCAACAATCGCTCGCGGCGCTCCATCTGGCCGCTATCGCGCTCGTGATCGTATCCCATCAGGTGCAGGACGCCATGCAAAATCAGAATGCGCAGCTCGTCCGGAAGTGTCCGTCCACCGCGCTTGGCGTTGCGCCGCGCCACCATGGGGGCAATGGCAATGTCGCCGAGTGATTTCGACGATGCCCGCCTAGAGGAGGCCGCTTCGCTGGCCGGAAATGAAAGCACATCCGTCGGGTCCTGCTTTCCGCGATACGTTTTGTTCAGGCGCGCCATCTCCGCATCGCTCACCAGGCAGATAGCCACCTCGCGGCCGTCGAGGCGCAGCTCGCGCCGTACTTGGCGCGCGAATTTCTCGAGCGGGGGCAGCGCCACACGCACGCGTTTTTGTCGGTTCAGAATCATTCCTGTCCAGGAATGCTACTTCGAAGGCTCACTACTTCCATTTTGGCGCGGCGCCTTGTTGGAAGCCCGCTGCGGGGCAGAAGATTCAAACGTCTCGTATGCGCGGATGATGCGCTGCACCAGGTTGTGGCGCACCACGTCGTGCTCGTCGAAATGGACCATGGCGATGCCCTCGATCTTTCCGACCACGTCAATGGCCTCGATCAAGCCCGAGCGGCGACCCGCCGGCAAGTCGATTTGCGTGATGTCCCCGGTGATTACCGCTTTGGAATCGAAACCCAGACGCGTCAGGAACATCTTCATCTGCTCGCTGGTAGTGTTTTGCGCTTCATCGAGGATGACGAACGACTCGTTCAGCGTGCGCCCGCGCATGAAAGCCAGAGGCGCCACTTCGATGATGCCCTTTTCCAGGTAGCGCTCCAGCTTGTCCGCGTCCAGCATGTCGTAGAGTGCGTCATAGAGCGGACGCATGTACGGGTCCACTTTTTGTTGCAGCGTGCCGGGCAGAAATCCCAGGCGTTCACCCGCCTCCACCGCTGGGCGCGCGAGAATGATGCGGTGCACCTGCTTGGTCAACAGCGCAGAAACGGCCATGGCCACCGCGAGATAGGTTTTGCCGGTGCCGCCGGGCCCGATGGCAAAGACCATGTCGTACTTCTCGATGCACTCCATGTAGCGCCGCTGGTTGGGGCTTTTCGGCGCAATGTTTTTCTTGCCGAAGTGCCGCGGCATGGCCGGCGC
>CAZIWR010000346.1:0-2353 GCA_964542805.1 uncultured Acidobacteriaceae bacterium | reverse complement strand
AGGCCACCATCGGCAAGCGCGCCATGGACATCTACGTCATGGACCTGAGAGGCCGACGAATCAGCTTTGTGCAAGCCTCCGGCCGTTTTTTTGGAAAGGTCATCTCTGCCATTATCCTTGGCGTCGGGTTCATCATGATTGCCTTCACGGAACGCAAGCAGGGGCTTCACGACCTGTTGGCCGGCTGCCTCGTTGTACGACGGCAAGATTAGCCGGTCGTGCGGGGCACGGAACTTTTTCCCCTCTCCAAACGTATTCAGGGTAGGAAGGCACACACAGCGCTGGAGGTGTTTCGATGATTTGCACGAACTGTCAGAGAGAGATCGCGCCTGGGTCGAACTTCTGCTACTACTGCGGCGCGCGCCAGAGTGTGCCGGCCCCGCCGCAGCCGGCCATGGCCCAGCGCTACCTGATGCGCTCGGCCACCAACAAGCGGATTGCCGGAGTCTGCGCCGGTTTTGCCGACTACTTTGGACTGGACGCAGTGCTCACGCGCATTCTGTGGGTGCTGCTGACCTTTTTCACGGGTGTTTTCCCGGGAGTCGTCATTTACGTCGTGTCCTGGCTGATCATGCCCGTGGCGCCGTATCCGCTGCCGGCTGCGCCGCCGCAACCCGCCGGCGAGCAGCCCAGATAACCCGTCTTGCTGCATTGTGCAGGGGCGTCCTGAGGTCCCGGTGCGCCCTTGCTGTTTTCCTCCCGCAACCTATCCTTCAGGCTTTGTCTCTGAATATCAGCTTGTCCAGTGAAATCGCGCCGGCTCCGCACGTGGCCAGGGCAAACGCAGCAACCGCCAGCGCCAGGGGGAATTGATACTCGTTCCACGCCAGAAAGCCCTCGCTCAGGTGGACTCTCCAGATTGCCAATGCCATTTCGCCGGCCAGCAAGATGCCCGCCACGCGCGTGAAGAGTCCCGCCACCAGCAGCCACCCTCCAAAGAACTCCACCACCCCCGCCACGTACACGGCCCATCCTGGAAGCCCGACGCTGGCGAAGAAGTCTATTGCGCGCCTCGCGTCGCCGAACAGTTTTGGGAAACCGTGAAAAATGAAAATCGCACCGATTCCCCACCGCAACAGCAGCAGTCCCAATGGTTTCAGTTTTTCCAGGGAATACATGGGTTCTCCTCGCTGCCTCAGCCGTGTTTCCTGCGCCCAATACCCCACACACTAAACCCGATTCCAGAGCTTGTCACTATGCTTGCGGTGTCCTTATTCCTGAACCTTGATTCCCGCCTGTTGTAGAATGTCCCTCGCATGCGCCCTCTCGAGGTAGCCTGATGTCCAACAATATTCGCACGATTGGCGTCTCCACTGGCGGTGGTGATGCCCCCGGACTGAATGCCGTGATTCGCGGCTTGGTGCGCACCGCGATCAATGACTACGGCTGGCGCGTAGTTGGCGTCACCAACGGCTTCGACGGCCTGATCTGGCCCGAACACGCTCGCGAGCTAACCGAAGAAAGCGTGAGCGGCATCTTGCCCCGTGGCGGCACCATTCTGGGCACCACCAATCGCGGCAATCCATTCAGCTACCACACCACCGAACATGGCCAGCCGGTCGTTAAGGACTTCTCCGCGCTCTGCCTGGATAACATGAAGCGCCTGAAGATGGACGCGCTCGTGGTCATCGGCGGCGACGGCACCCTTTCCATTGCGCACAAGTTTTTCCAGCTGGGCATGAGAGTGGTCGGTGTCCCCAAGACCATTGACAACGACCTCTCCGCCACGGAAGTGACCTTCGGCTTTGACACGGCGCTGCAAGTCGCCACCGACGCCCTGGACCGCCTGCACACCACCGCGGAGTCGCACCACCGCGTCATGCTCCTTGAAGTCATGGGCCGCGACGCCGGCTGGATTGCGTTGCATGCGGGCATCGCCGGCGGAGCCCACGTGATCTTGATTCCGGAGATTCCTTTCACCATCGAGCACATCGTCGAGAAAATCCGCCAGCGCGAGCTGAACCGCAAGAAATTCAGCCTCATCGTTGTCGCGGAAGGCGCCAAGCTCCCGCCAAAAGACGCTCTGGGAAAGCCGTTTCCAGAGACCAAGCCCGGACAGTTGGCCAACATCATCGCCTACGCCATCCGCGAGTCCTCGGGCCGGGAGACACGCGTCACTGTGCTCGGTCACATCCAGCGCGGCGGCTCGCCCAGCCCCTTTGACCGTATCCTCGCCACGCGCTTTGGCGTGCATGCCGCTGACCTCATCGCCCGGGGCGAATTCGGCCAGATGGTCTGCTTGCGCTGCGGCAGGATCGTTGCCGTGCCATTGGAAGAGGCGATTGGCGTTTATAAGATGGTGGACTCCAAGAGCGACTTCGTCCGCGCCGCCCGCGGCGTGGGCATTTCTTTC
>CAZIWR010000345.1:0-2363 GCA_964542805.1 uncultured Acidobacteriaceae bacterium | reverse complement strand
GCGTGGAAATTTCCTCCTCCAGCCCGGAGTACGGCGAGGCCAAGGAAACCATCGAGATGGAATGGAAGGGCGCGGATATTTCCATCGGCTTCAACGCGCAGTACCTGCTCGATTTTCTCGCCGCCGCCGCGGAAGGCCCCATCAGCCTTGAGCTGAAGGACGAGCAGTCCGCCGGGCAGCTTCGACCGCTCGGCGACGAAGCCTACCAGTATCGCTACGTCATCATGCCCATGAGGATTTGATTTGCCTTCGGCTCTTTGGCGGGAGCCGCCCCGCCGCCCGCTTCTGTGAGAGACGCTTCCCGCATGTTTCTTCGTAGCCTCAAGCTGGCCGTGTTCTTCGCCCTCCTCCTTGCCGCCACGCCTTCCATGCAAGGACAGGCCAATGCGCCTGCCCAGGGATCTCCCCACGCCGCCGTCACTCGCGCGCAGGGAAAGATCTCCGTGGACGGCAAGCTCGACGAGCCCGACTGGGCCGCCGCCACACCCATCAGCGAAATCCTCCAGCGCGAGCCGCATCCGGGCCAGCCCGCGACGGAAAAGACCGAACTCCGCTTGCTCTTCGACGCCGACAACCTCTACATCGGCGTCACCAGCTTCGACTCCGAGCCGCGGAAAATCATCGCCACGCAGATGGCTCGTGACGCCGATCTATCCGCCGACGACCGCATCGAAATTCTGCTCGACACCTTTCGCGATCGCCGCAACGCGTTCTATTTCGCCACCAATCCTGCGGGGGCGCTGCTGGACGGGCTGGTCATCGAGAACGGCAACCTCAACAAAAACTGGGACGCCATCTGGCAGGTGCGCACGCAGCGCTTCGACGGCGGCTGGCGCGCGGAGTTCGCCATTCCCTTCAAAAGCCTCGGGTTTCGCGCTGGCGGCGCGTCGTGGGGCTTTAACTTTTCGCGCACCATCAAGCGCAAGATCGAAGAGGACCGGTGGGCCTCGCCGCGCCTCGACGTCAAATTTCTGCAAGTCTCCGAAGCCGGAGAAATCTCCGGGCTCGCCGGCGTCCGCCAGGGGCACGGGCTGGATGTGCGGCCGTTCGCCGCGGGCCGCTGGATTCGCAACTCCGCCACCAACCACAGCGCGCTTACCGGCAAAGCGGGCGCGGACATTTTCTACAACCTCACGCCCAGCCTGAAGTGGAGCACCACGTTCAACACCGACTTCGGCGAAACCGAAGTGGACGCGCGGCAGATCAACCTCACCCGCTTCCCGCTCTTTTTCCCCGAGAAGCGCGCTTTCTTCCTCGAAAACGTGGGGGTCTTCAACTTCGGCAACGGCGGGAGCGATCTCCTGCCGTTCTTCAGCCGTCGCATCGGGCTGCTTTCCGGCCAGGAAGTGCCCATCCTCTTCGGCACCAAACTCACCGGAAAAGCCGGCCGCACGGATATCGGGATCCTCGACGCGCGCACGCGGAAAACAAACATCGCGCCGGCGAAAAATTTCTTTGTGGGCCGGGTGAAGCAGAACTTGTTCCGGCAGTCGTACATCGGCGCCATCTACACCGAAGGCGACCCCGCGAACCCCACCGGCTCGCGGACGTTCGGCGCCGACCTGGAGTTGAGCACCACCAATTTCCTCGGACGCAAGCGGAATTTCAGTGCCGGCGCGTTCGCGGTGAAGAGCCGCAACGCTAGCGTCACCGGCGACGATGCTGCGTTCGGCGGCGGCGTCATATACCCCAGCGACGTGTTTACTGCCTTGTTTCTCTGGGACCAGGTCGGCAAGAACTTTCGTCCCGCGCTGGGCTTTGCGCCGCGCACCAATGTGCGCTACCTCGAAGCGGGCTTTGAGTTTGATCCCCGGCCCAAGCATTTCCTGAACGTGCGCCAGATGTTCCACGAATTTTTCTATCGTCGCTACACACGGCTCGATACAGGACAAGTGGAGAGCTGGCGCCTCTTCACCGCACCGATCAACTGGACGTTCAACTCCGGCGACCGCATCGAGTTCAACTACGCGCCGCAGTTCGAGCGGCTGTTCGCGCCATTCGAAATTTCCGACGGCGTGATTCTTCCGACGGGCGATTACCGCACCACGCGCTGGCGCGCGGAGTTCGGCACGGCGTCGAAGCGCCGCTGGAGAGTAGAGGGCACCTGGTGGTTCGGCACGTACTGGTCGGGGCACGCCGACCAGATTGAGTTTTCGCTGCAGTACAAAATCGCGCCGCGTCTGCAATTCAGCTTCGACACGGAGCAGACCTTTGCGCGGCTGCCGCAGGGCAACTTCGTCGCGCGCATGTACAGCTTGCGCGTCAACTATTCGGTCTCGCCGTTCCTTTCTTTTTCCAATCTCGTGCAGTTCGACAACGAATCGCGCGACCTCGGCTGGCAGAGCCGCGTGCGCTGGATTCTG
>CAZIWR010000344.1:0-2373 GCA_964542805.1 uncultured Acidobacteriaceae bacterium | reverse complement strand
CAGCGGCCACCGATGGAGTGGCGGAGGAGGAGGGATTCGAACCCCCGAGACCCTTGCGGGCCCAACGGTTTTCAAGACCGCCGGTTTCAACCGCTCACCCACTCCTCCGGAATTCAGGTTACAGGTGGCAGCTAGCATGGTCAAGACAACTGACCTGCTGCGTGCGCAAATACTGAAGGCGTGTGCAGAGACGTCGGGCTATGCGGAGGGAGAAGTCGATGATGCTGACGAGGCCTTTGAGGGCCAGTCAGCGGGCGGGAACTCGACGCCCCAGAAGCGCGGAGCCGGCGTGAGGAACTCAATGCCGATGCGCTGTCCGCGTTCGGAGTTGCCGCCGATGTACACGACGCGGCTCTCTTGGTCTTCCAGCGTGGCAGGATTGGTGACCACCACGATGGCCCCCATGGCCAGCGGCGCTTGCAAGTGGAACAACGCGCCGTGCGCGTTGACGACAATCGTCTCCGTGGTTTCGCGGAACGAGCGGCCGTCGGCGTTTTTTCCGGCGACGAGCGCGGGCAGCTTGATGAAGACGCGCGAACTGCGTCGTTTGTTTTCTTCCAGCGGTGCGGTCACGGTCCACCTCCCTGACCACGAACGGGGTGCCTCAAATGCCCCAGAGTAAGCGTATCGTGCTACAGGCTCCCGCGGCGAGTCAACGAGGAATTTGGACGGATTTCCGATGTGAATGCGTCGCCTATCCCCCATTGTGTTGCTTGCCGCGGCCCCGCCCGCCTCGTACAATGATGAGCTTGGCTTTTGATTCAACGTACTACTATCGCCCGCCCCAAGGAGCACACATGCCGGTCCTGGAATACATCGAAAGCAAAAAGAACGAGAACCTCGAAGAACTGAAGGAATTCCTGCGCATCCCCAGCGTCAGCACCAAGAGCGAACACAAGCCCGATATCGATCGCGCCGCGAAGTGGGTAGCCGAGAAGCTCCGCGCCGCGGGCATGGAAAGCGTCGAGATCATTGCCACCGGCGGACACCCCATGGTTTATGGCGAATGGCTGAAGGCGCCCGGAAAACCAACGGTCCTGTTCTATGGTCATTATGACGTGCAGCCTGCCGAGCCGCTCAACCTGTGGACCTCGCCGGCATTCGAGCCCACCGTGCGCGGTGCCAATCTCTATGGTCGCGGCTCGGCCGACGACAAGGGCCAGGTGCACATCCACCTGAAAGCCGTCGAAGCACTGATGAAAACCGAAGGCAAGCTGCCCATCAACCTCAAGGTGATGATCGAAGGCGAGGAGGAAACCGGCAGCACGAACCTGTGGAATTTCGTGCAAAATTATCGTGACCGACTGAAAGCCGACACGCTGGTGGTTTCGGACACGTCCATGCTAGGCCCGGGCGTACCCTCGGTCACCTACGGGCTGCGCGGACTGAATTACTACGAGATTGAAATCACCGGCGGCGCGCAGGACATGCACTCCGGCGTCTTCGGCGGCGCGGTGCCCAACCCGTTGACCATTCTCTGCGAACTGTTCGCCAAGCTGCACGACAAGAACGGCCGCGTGGTAATCCCCGGCTTCTACGACAATGTCGCCACAGTGACCAAGGCGGAACGCAAAGCACTGAACTCTCTGCCGTGGAAGATGAAGGACTTCAAAAAGACCGTCGGCGCAACGGGACTCTGCGGCGAGAAGGGCTTCACCGTGGTCGAGCAGCTATGGATCCGTCCTACGATGGAACTGAACGGCATGTGGGGCGGGTACATGGACGAAGGCGCCAAGACAGTGATTCCGGCCAAAGCGCACGCCAAGTTCTCCACGCGACTGGTGCCCAACCAGGACCCGGACAAAATTGCCAAGCTGGTGGAAAAGCACATCCGCAAGCTGTTGCCCAAGACGGTGACGTGCAAATTCCTGATTCACAGCAAAGGCAAGCCGTGGGTGGCGCCGTTCACGCACCCGTTCTTCGAAGCGGCGCACATCGCGTTGGAGAAGGGCTTCGGCAAACGCGCGGTGTTCATCCGCGAAGGCGGCTCCATTCCGTTCGTCACGCAGATGTACGACACGTTCCACGTGCCGTGCATCCTGCTGGGCTTTGGCTTGCCTGACGAGAACGCCCACGCGCCCGACGAACACATCCTGCTGGAGAACTATTTTGGCGGCATCAAGGCCGTCGCGCAGTTTTACAAGGAGCTGGCCAAGGTGTAGCGCCGGCCTTCAGGCCGGCATCCGTAGGAACACGTTTCGGTAGCCTCGGGAATGTGCCCCTGCTTTCGAATTCACATGACTAAAATCAACTGGTTATCCGATCCCGACCTCGGTTTCCGCCAGGCAAAGGCTTCCGGAAAACTAGCGTTGCTCGATTTCAGCGCGGCGCCGGATTGAACGGGTTGCGCTCGGCTGGAAGCCGAGATCTATC
>CAZIWR010000343.1:0-2375 GCA_964542805.1 uncultured Acidobacteriaceae bacterium | reverse complement strand
CATGATTCGCACGCCGCGAAATCGGATCCGGATTGCTCTTTCTGTTCTTGCGGTACTGACACTCTTCACGGTGGCCGTTTACGCTGGCCCGCCGCTGCTCTGCTGGCCCTTCGACATCGGCGGCGCCAAGTCGCTGCCATTTGGCGGCCCCAATTGGAGTGCCTCCGACCCGTCTTACAACACCCAGCATCTTGCCGACGACACGCTGGCCTTGCTGCAGCCTAACACCCCCGTGATCGTGCGCATGGAAACCCTGCGCCGCGCCACCGTCTATGCCATGAAGGACGGCGACGTCGCGGCCCGCTTGCTCGAGCGCTTCGAAGCCCGCGTGAACGAAGCCGAGAAGCGCGGCAAGCCCGACGCGCTGGCCCTGTTCGATCTAGGCTATCTGCAGGAAACTTACAAGCAAACCTACGGAACGGACTCCCTGAAAAACCTCGCCGTGAGGGACCTCGCCGCCGGCCGCGACGGCTACGCGCTCATCACCCGCGCCATCCAGCTCCGCGGCAGCGATGCGGAGATGGAGTTTGCCGCGGCCATTGTTCGCGCCGACTCGCGCGCTCCTTTCAGTCAGCGAACGGCGCACTTCAAACAGGCGCTCGCCGGGGCCACGGAAGGCTCCCTGCTGGCGAAGAACCTGGTCTCTCACGCTGAACTGCTGCAGGCCAAAGGCAAATCGCTGGGCGATTTGCGCGCGGAGCTCATGTAAACCAGGCTGCGGGAATGGGGCTGGGGGCCTGGACTCGCCCCAGCCAATTTTCATAAGTTGTCGGGAACTGAGCAGGAATGCGCCGGAAGGCGCATTGCTGTTTAATTTTCTCGCTGTCTAGGAAGTCCCGCTATTTCCGCTGAGTCTACCTCGAGCCCTACAAAAATAGACACCAAACCGACACCAAAAATCGCGCCATCGCGACAAATTGGACCATGCGGTGCGAGCGAAGCCGTTCACCTTGACAACGCGCTGGTCCGCTCCTATAGTGCGCAACAGTTCCCCGTTTGCTCCACAGGAGGTTCCTCATGCGTCGGAATTTTCATGTACTGGCCTGGGGCCTTGGAATCCTCGCGATGGTGCTCGCGATCACCCCCGCCCTGGCCATTGTCTATGGTTTCATTGACCAGAATAACGAGTTCAGCAATACCGGTGCCTTCATCGTCCAGCGACAGAGCGATGGCCGGATTTTCCCCATCTGTACGGGAACATTGATTGCCCCGACCATTTTTCTGACCGCTGCCCACTGTACCGCGTTCTTTACCAATGGGCTTGCTCCATTCGGGTTCACGGCGTTTGTGAGCTTCGACAACCCCATTCCCTTTGGCTCACAAACCGACCTGAAGAAGACCAAATTGATTGCGGTCACCGAGGTGGTTACGAATCCGAATTACAATCGTGCCCAGAGCGATTCGGGCGACATCGGCGTCCTGATCCTCCCCACGCGCAGCACCCGCGGACTTACGCCGGCGGCGCTGCCGACTCTGGAGCTGTTGGATCGGCTTTCTGCCCAGAACGGACTGCACGGCGCTATTTTCACCCCTGCCGGGTACGGAGTGCAGAACCGCGTGGTGGGTGGAGGAGTTCCTTTTTTTACCGATGCCAATCCGGTCCCGCGCATGTTCGCTTTTTCAAGCTTCGACGCTCTCAATCCTGGCTATCTGCGGCTATCTCAGAACCCGTCCACCGGTGACGGAGGCACGTGTTTTGGCGACTCCGGAGGCCCGAATTTCTTCGACGTGGATGGCCGGCGCACTCTTGTGGCGACCACGGTGACGGGCGATGCGGTTTGCCGCTCCACCAATGTCGTGTACCGTCTGGATACCACGGCCGCCCGCGAGTTTCTGGGACAATTCGTCACTCTCCCGTGATGGATACCCGCGCCACTCCGAGCCGTAACTGGTTTTAAGTAGAAGGGACGAAACGTTGTCGGGAACTGAGCAGGAATGCGCCGCACGGCGCATTCCTGTTTTTTTCGGTGTCTGCTAGTCCTCACTGATTCCGCTGCGTCTGTCTCCCGCTTGAAAAGGCCGTCGCCTCCTGCGACTTCCACGCGTTGACTTGGCCACTCGTGTGGCTTAGGATGGCGCACGATCAGCGGGTAAGCTCCATGGTTGGCAAACAATTCGGACACTACCGCGTTGTTGAAAAGATCGGCGCAGGCGGAATGGGTGAGGTGTACCGCGCCCGCGATGAGCAACTCGAGCGCGACGTGGCCCTGAAAATTTTGCCGGCTTCGACCTTTAGCGACGCGGATGCTCGCTCGCGGCTGCTGCGCGAGGCCCGTTCAGCCGCGTCACTCAATCACCCTCACATCTGCACCATCCACGAAGTCGGCGAGGCCGAGGGCCAGGCGTACATCGCCATGGAGTTGGTCGAAGGCCAG
>CAZIWR010000342.1:0-2378 GCA_964542805.1 uncultured Acidobacteriaceae bacterium | reverse complement strand
GAGCGAAAGACGCATGGCCAGCCGCGTGTCGCGCAGGGCGGAGGCGTCGAGGGAGTAAGGCGGGTCCATGGGCGAATAGTACGGCAGACGCGTGGAAAAGGAGAAGAAGAAAAGGTGCCACAGAGGAGAACGAAACTCGAAATTCGAAACTCGAAAATCGTGAAAAACCAGGAGGGATCCCTCGCTTCGCTCGGGATGACGGCGCTACGAAGAGCGCACTTGAGTGAGCGGGGAGCGGTTGAGACGCACCTCGAATAAATCGGGGCGGGAATAGTGGCCGGCGACGTCGAGGGTGAGTTTTTCTTCGGCGATGCGCTCGAGGTCGAGTTGGCCGGTGAGCAACTCTTCGCGGCCGCGGACGGGTTCAAGAAGATACGCGCCATCGGGACCGATGACAGCGGAGCCGCCGGCGAGGAGCACGTCGGGCGCGGCAGCGACATTTTCCGGCAACTCGAAATCGGCAGGCAACGCGGACTTGGTCATGTACGCCGCGGCGACGAGGACAAAGGCGCGGCCTTCGAAGGCGTAGTGCCGCGAGCAGAGCTGGTACATCTCGCTGCAATGCGGCCACGCGGCGACGTGCACCTGCTCGCCGTCGGCGTGCAGTACGTGGCGGGCAAGCGGCATCCAGTGCTCCCAGCAGATGAGTCCGCCGACGCGTGCGCCGGCGATGTCGTGCGCGCGAAGTCCGGCGGCGTCGCCGTAGCCCCACACGAGGCGCTCGCCGAAGGTGGGCACGAGTTTGCGGTGCTTGCCGAGGATTTCGCCCTTCGCGGAAATAAACAGCAGGGTGTTGTAGAGCGAGCCGGTGAGGTCGCGTTCGTTGGCGCCAAGTGCCACAGCGCAGCGCGCGTCGCGGGCGGCGCGGCAGAGTTGCTCGGTTTCTTTGGATGGAATCACCAGCGAATTGCGCGCGAGACGCGCGTGAAGGCGCTTGGAAGGCTCGTGGCCCCATGTGCCGAAAGTGCCGGCGTCGCACCAGAAAGGATAGACGGGCAGCCAGGTCTCCGGGAAAGCGATGAGCTGCGCGCCGCGCTTGCCCGCTTCGGCGATCCAGTCGCAGGCTTTGGCGACGGATGCGGCGAGGTCGAGAACGACGGGAGCGGCCTGGGCGATGGCGATGGTGAGCTTCATCGGAGCCTCCGGGGAAAGGACGAGTGCCAGAGTAGCAGAGTTTCAGAGTGACAGAGTTAGCGCGCTGGGGAGAAGTGAGGGTGCAGGGTGTTGGGTTTAGGGTGTAGCAACAAGGACAGGGATCAGAAAGCAGAATGTAGCGAGGAGAGATTCTTCGTCCTTCCCGAAGCCTCGGGACGGACTCAGGATGACGGAAGGATGAGAGAAGCGGTTGCAAGGGAGGGCGAGACACCGTAACCTTGCGGACGGTTTGAAGGGGTACAGATGAGCAGCAATGAGCCGGAGAGTTTTGAGAAGACCGGGCCGGTGGAAATTCCCAAAATGCCCGCGGCGATTCCGGTCATGAGTAAGAGCCTGGCGGGAATCATTGTGTGCGTGGTGATGATCGCTGCCGCGTGGGCGGCGATCGGGATGTCGGGGCCGCCCGCGGCGCTGCCGGCGAGCGCGGAGGCCTCCGAGTTTTCCGCGGAACGCGCGATGGCGCACGTCACCGCCATCACCGCGGCGCCGCATCCCTTGGGGTCCGAGGCGCACCTGCAAGTGCGCGGGTACCTGATGAGCGAGCTGAAGAAACTGGGAGTGGAGCCGCAGGTGCAGACGGCGACGGGAGTGACGTCGCGGTACGTCGTGGCGGGGACCGTGCAGAATATCGCGGCGCGGCTGGCGGGTTCGGAGAAAGGCGCCAAGGCACTGGCGCTGGTGTCGCACTACGACTCGGTGCCGGCGGCGCCGGGCGCGGGGGACGACGGCGCGGCGGTGGGCGCGATGCTGGAGACGCTGCGCGCGCTGCAGGCGGGGCCGGCGCTGAAGCACGACGTCATTTTTCTGTTTACGGACGGCGAAGAAAACGGATTGCTCGGCGCCTCGGCGTTTATGGACGAGCATCCCTGGGCCAAAGATATCGGCGCGGTACTGAACTTTGAAGGGCGCGGGAAAAGCGGGGCGTCGCTGATGTTCGAGGCCAGCGCGGGAAACGCGTGGCTGGTGGACGCGTTCGCGAAAACGCCGCACCCGCGCGGCAGTTCGTTGGCGTACGAGATTTACAAGCGGCTGCCCAACGACACGGACTTCACCGTGTTCAAGAAACATGGCGCACAGGGGATGAACTTCGCGTTCGTGGACGACTGGTACGCCTACCACACGCCGCAGGACTCGGCGGCGAAGCTCGATCCGGGCAGCCTGCAGCATCACGGGGAGTACATGGTGTCGCTGGCGCGGCAGTTGGGCGACGCGGAGTTTGCGGA
>CAZIWR010000341.1:0-2403 GCA_964542805.1 uncultured Acidobacteriaceae bacterium | reverse complement strand
TGGCGCGCCCGGAGGGATTCGAACCCCCGACCCTTAGCTCCGGAGGCTAATGCTCTATCCATCTGAGCTACGGGCGCGTCGTGTGTGTCCCGAATGTCTTTGCGGGACACGCTAACCATCAAGCAACTAAATTTTAGCGCACAAAAGGAATCCCCGCCAGCCCAAGGCTCGGGCTGGCGGGGAGGAGGGACGCGAGGCAGAGTCGCGTCGGGGTAGAACTCTAGGACAGCCGGAACTTGATGGTGACCATCAACTGCACGGGCACCGGCTCGTCGTTCAGAATCGTCGGCTGGTACTTCCACCTGCGCAGCGCATCCACCGCCGAGGGCACCAGCAGCGGATGGCCGGAGACCACCTGCATCTCCACCACGTTTCCTTGCACGTCAATCACCGCGTCAATCACCACGTCGCCGAAAATACGCGCCTGCTTGGCCAACGAGGGGTACTGCGGGTCCGGCGCGGCAATCGCGCGCGGCGCCATCACCCGGCCTCCCACGCGCACCGGCGCTTTGGGCATCGGCGCGGGCGGGATGTACGCCTTCGGCGTGCCGGAGAGGATGCCTCCAATCACGCCGCCGGCCTGTCCGCCCGGCACTCCGCCGGGGACGCCGCCGACTACTCCGATGCCGGCATCCGGCGCAAAATCTTCTTCCTTGAGCATCGCCACCTGCTTCGGAATGGAGACCGGCGCCACCAGCTTGCCGGACTGCATCAGTTTCACGGTGACTTTCGGCGTCTTCACAATCGCCTGCGTCACGGGCGGAGGCGGCGGCGGGGGCGGGGGCGGCGCTACCAGAAACGTCGTGGTGAATTGCTTCAGGTCAATCGCCTCGGTGAAATACAGCGGCAAAAGGACCATCGTGAGCAAAATCATGCCTTGCACCACGACGGACAGGATGTAATTCCAAACGGTCCTCTTCGGCCGCGACGTGCTGTTTTCCAGCAAGGCTTCGTTGAGCCAGTTGCGCGTGCGGATTCTCTCCGCTGGTTCCGTCTGCGGTTCGCGCGCCGAAAATTTGGGTTGTGTTTCCTGCTTCTGAGCCTCTTTCATCGGAGGAGGCTCGAGCGTCGTATTGGGTCCCATCTCGGTTCCCTCCGTCCATGACAATGGGCACGAGACCTTCCAATCGACAGATTCTGAATTGGCTGTAACTAATTGAAACTTAATATGTTACCTATGCACTTGAAGACTGTCTGAGCGATTCATGCGCCGGTTGGCGCATTTCTGGTGTGCGCTTGCGTTCCCTCGCACAACCCTTTTTCCCGCAAAGCTGGATTTACTGAACAGTGTTAAGTTACGTGTCGATTTTGGAAGATTTAGAGGCTGTCCCGCCCCAGTGCAAGTCGCCAAAGGTCTTGGCCCGCTTTAAGCGCGCTTCTGCGATCTCGTCGGCCATGCGCGCAGTGGACGCGCTGCGATCCTTCGCGAGTTGCAGCACGCGCAGCATGCGGTCGTAGATTCGCGCCAGGCTCGGCTTACTATCCGCCCAGCACAGCAGGAAATACTCCGCGCCGCGGATCAGCCCGCCCGCGTTCACCAAATAGTCCGGCGCATAGACGATGCCGCGCCGCGCCAGTTCATCTCCGGCCTCGGGCGTGGCTAGTTGGTTGTTGGCGCAGCCGCAGATGATTCGCGCCTGCGCGCGCGCAACCGTCTCCGCATCGAGCACGCCGCCCAGCGCGCACGGCGCCAGCACATCGCAGTCCGCTGAGAGAATCTCCTCTGGCGCCGCCACCCGTGCACCGAGTTCCTTTCCCGCTTCGCTCGCGCGCTCTGCATTTAAGTCCGCAACAACTAGCTCGAACCCCTCTCGCTTCAGGATGCGCGCGAGGAGCAATCCCACGCTGCCCACACCCTGTATCGCCACGCGAATCTTTTTCCCACTCTTCAAAAGTCCGGCAAACTCCAGGCACGCCCGCATTCCGTGCCACACGCCAATGGCGGTGTGTTCGCTGACGTCGCCCAGCGCCGCGTCCGGCTCCTTGGCCACATATTTCGTCGACCGTGCAATCGCCTGCAAATCGTCGTCCGTAATTCCGACGTCCCGCCCGGTGAAGAAGCGTCCGTTCAAGCTTTCCACCAACTGCCCGTAGGCTTCAAAAGCCTCCGCGCGCTTCATTCCATCCTGTAGCAGGATGACGCACTTCCCTCCCCCGCACGGCAGCTCCGAAATCGCCGCCTTGTAGGTCATTCCGCGCGAAAGCCGCAGCGCGTCGTTGAGCGCTTCGTCCTCGCTCGCATAGCGCATGATGCGCACGCCGCCCAGCGCTGGCCCGCACGTCGTGTCGTGTATCGCCAGAATTCCGCGCAGCCCAACCGCGTTGTTCTGAAACGCGATCACCTGCTCGTGATCATGCGCACTCATCTGCTCAAGGATATTCATGATTCGTATTTTGTCACAG
>CAZIWR010000340.1:0-2406 GCA_964542805.1 uncultured Acidobacteriaceae bacterium | reverse complement strand
AGCTGTTCAAGCAAAAAGTGCCCGTGCTGTGCGTGTTCGAGGGCTGGGACGCGGCAGGCAAAGGCGGAGCCATCAAGCGGGTGTGCGAGATGCTGGACCCGCGCGGGTTTACGGTGTCCACCTACGCGGCGCCCCGGGGAGAGGAGAAGACCCATCATTATCTGTGGCGCTTCTGGCGCAACGTGCCGCGCGCCGGGCACCTGGCCATCTGGGACCGCAGCCACTACGGCCGCGTGCTGGTGGAACGCGTGGAGGGATTCTGCAACGAGGATGAATGGCGCCGCGCCTACCGCGAGATCAACGAGTGCGAGGCGCACCTGGCGTCGTTCGGCGTAGTGCTCTGCAAATTCTGGCTGCACGTCACCAAAGAGGAACAGCTCCGCCGCTTCAAGTCCCGCGAGATTGATCCCTTCCGTTCCTACAAGCTGACCGAAGAGGACTGGCGCAACCGCGCGAAGTGGAAGGAGTACAACGAGGCGGTCGAAGACATGCTCCAGCACACCAGCACGCCCTACGCGCCGTGGACGGTGGTCGAGGCCAACAACAAACAGTTCGCGCGCGTGAAGGTGGTCCGCACCATCGTGGACGCTATCGAGAAGCAGATCCACTAACCAGTGCGACAACAGGAAACGTCCTGACGATGCGGAAGACGCTGCTGAACGCATTCCTTCGCCATTCCAACCACTACCATGCCGTTCTTCCGTACAACCTGAACTGGGCCATTCGCCCATCAACAGCCATTCGTGAGTGGCTCAGCCAACACCCCATCCAGGTGGCGGACGTGGGTGCGCGCGGCGGTATACCCGGCGAGCTTTTGGCGCTGGAAAAATTTGTGGATTACAGCTGCTTCGATGCGGATCCGGAAGAGTGCGCGCAGATGGATGCGGCGGAGCACCGCACTCATCGCTTTCGTGCCTTCCCCTATTTCATCGCCGACCGCGAAGCACCCGTCACGTTCCACATCTACAAGGAGGGGGGACACAGTTCCGTCTATCCGCCCGGGCGCGAATTTGCGGCGCAGTTTGCTGGAGGGAATTTCGGTATTCTCCGCTCCGTACAGATGAAAGGTACCTCGCTCGATTCAGTCTATGCGAAAGAAAGCCTAGCGCCGCCGGATTTTCTCAAGCTGGATACGCAAGGCTCCGAACTGGCCTGCCTGCGCGGTGCTTCCGGAATTCTACGGGAGGTCTGCTTGGCCGAAGTGGAAGTGGAGTTCTTGCCCATCTATGAAGGCCAGCCGCTGTTTCACGACGTGATGAAGTTCATGACGGAGCACGGCTTTGAATTCCTCTACCTGAACCGCGTGTTTGGCCAGCGGCCCGCCTACGGCGGCCCTTCTCGCGGGCAGATCCTGTTTGGCGATGCGCTATTCGGGCGTTCGCGGAGCACGGTCAGCAACTTCGAGACGCCCAAGCTCGTCCGGTACGCGCTCCTGTTGATCCACTACGGCCATCTTGACTTCGCTCATGCGCTGACGCGCGACTTTCCGCAAATCCTCACCGAGGCGCCGAGCCTGGCACCCTACTTTCGCCGGTGGAGCTATTCGCGTCCCGCGCGCGCATGGCGCTTGGCCCTCTCGCAGATGGACAAGCTGCTCTGCTTTTTGCTGCACGCGCGCAAGTACAATCAAATCCCCATGGACTCCGACCGCGGCTGGCCCTTCCGCTGAGAGCCCGGCGGGCAAGAGCTTGTATTCCGTGCAAAACCAGCCCGGAAGCAGCGGAGTTTGGCAAATGTTCGTGGGAGCGCGCAAGAAACAAATCCAGTAGGCGCCGTCGCGCATACTCGTACATTGCCACGCAAATATGTTCCCGGAAAAGACGGAAAGAAACGGCGAAGTTGCGGCTAGGCGATTGACTTTGGCCGGAGAACGTTGCGCGCCAAGCCCATGGCTTCCAGCGTGCAAATGAGGTACCAGCCCATGTCCACTTGCCACCAGCGGAGGCCGAAGCGCGCGGAAGCGGCATTGTGGTGGTGGTTGCGGTGCCAGTTTTCGCCCCAGGCGGCCAGTTGCAGCGGGCCAAGCCACCACACGTTCTGGCTCGTATCGCCGTCGGCGTTCTTGCCCAGGTGCGTCAGGCTATTGACGAAGCACTGCATGTGCAGCGAGTAGATCAGGCGGATGGCCCCTATCCAGAAAAATCCCTGCCAGCCGAATGGTATGCCGTAGGAGACGATTTTAGAGCTTTCCTGCCCACCAAGTTCTTAGTAAGGATTCCTTGCGTTTCGTCAGCGCAGGGGGTAGTTTCTTTCGACAGCATGCATGCCTGGGGCGCGAGAAAAGGCCAAGGATTCTGGTACATCGAGAATTGACGCAATTTTCTCGTCCGCGTGCTCTCCAGTAGATATTTGGGCGCTTTCTTGCCGAAAGTACACTAGCAGTTAAGGAGTAGGCTGGGCTGACGG
>CAZIWR010000339.1:0-2413 GCA_964542805.1 uncultured Acidobacteriaceae bacterium | reverse complement strand
TCGGTCTCCAGGCCGTCGCGGTAGAGTTCCTTGTAACTCGTCACGCTCCACACGTCCGCAGCCACGCCGTATTTTTCCAGCAGTTCCTGGGCCTTGAGTGCTTCGCGCAGGATGGCGCCGCTGCCGAAGAGTTGCGCGCGCAGCTTGGCCTTCTTGTTTTCCGACGCGCGGTAGAGATACATTCCGCGCAGAATTCCTTCGCGAGCACCCTCCGGCATGGGCGGCTGCACATACGGTTCGTTCATCACCGTGATGTAGTAGAAGATGCTTTCGCCGTCCTTGTACATGCGGCGGATGCCGTCGTCGATGATCACCGCGATTTCGAAGGCGAACGCCGGATCGTAGGCGCGCAGGTTGGGCACGGTGAGCGCGAGCACGTGGCTGTTGCCGTCCTGGTGCTGGAGACCTTCGCCGGCCAGCGTGGTGCGGCCCGACGTGCCGCCCAGCAAAAACCCGCGGCAGCGCATGTCCGCCGCAGCCCACACCAGGTCGCCGATGCGCTGCAGTCCGAACATCGAGTAGTAAATGAAAAACGGAATCATGTTGATGCCGTGCGTGGCGTAGGCGGTGCCCGCGGCGGCGAACGAGGACATGGAGCCCGCCTCGGTGATGCCTTCCTCGAGGATTTGGCCGTCGCGCGCTTCCTTGTAGTAGAGCAGCGTGTGCATGTCCACCGGCTCGTAGAGCTGGCCGGTGTGCGCGTAGATGCCCACCTGGCGGAAAAGCGACTCCATGCCGAAGGTGCGCGCCTCGTCGGGGACGATGGGCACGACGAGCTTGCCGATTTCTTTGTCTTTGAGCAGCTTGTTCAACATGCGCACGGTGGCCATGGTGGTGGAGACTTCGCGGCCCTCGGTGCCGGCATGAAACTCGTCGAAGAGATCGCCAAACTCCGCTTTGATGGGCTTCGCGCGCACGGTGCGCTTGGGCACGTAGCCGCCCAGCGCCGCGCGCCGCTCGCGCAGATACTTAATTTCCGGGCTGTCGTCAGGCGGGCGGTAGAAGGGCGCGTCGTGCAGGTGTTCGTCCTTGATGGGAATTCCGAAGCGCGCCTTGAAGTTGTACAACTCGTCTTCGTTGATCTTTTTCTGCTGGTGCGAGATGTTTTTGCCTTCGCCGCTCTCGCCCAGGCCGTAGCCCTTAATCGTGCGCGCGAGAATCACCGTGGGCGCGCCCTTGTGTTCAAAGGCGGCCTTGTACGCGGCATAGACCTTTCGCGGGTCGTGCCCGCCCAGGCGCAACTTGGGCAACTGCTCGTCCGTGACGTGCTCGACCAGCTTCAGCAGCCGCGGGTCGTGCCCGAACCAGTGCTTGCGGATGTACGCGCCGGACTCCACGACGAATTTCTGGTATTCGCCGTCCACTACTTCGCCCATGCGCCGGCTCAGCAGCCCTTCCGTATCGTTTTCGAGGATGGGGTCCCAATCCGTGCCCCAGATGACTTTGAGCACGTTCCAGCCCGCGCCGCGGAAGATGGCTTCCAGCTCTTGAATAATCTTTCCGTTGCCGCGCACCGGACCGTCCAGGCGCTGCAGGTTGCAATTGATGACGAAAATCAAATTGTCCAGCTCTTCGCGCGAGGCCAGGGTGATGGCGCCCAACGCTTCCGGCTCGTCGGTTTCGCCGTCGCCGAGGAAGGCCCACACCTTGGCGTCGGTGGCCGGCTTCAGGCCGCGGTCCTCGAGGTAGCGGTTGAAGCGCGCCTGGTAAATCGCCAGGATCGGCCCCAGCCCCATGGAGACCGTGGGAAATTCCCAGAACTCCGGCATCAGCCAGGGGTGCGGATAACTGGACAGCCCGCCGCCGGGCGCCCGCTCGCGGCGGAAATTTTCCAGCTGTTTGATGGACAGGCGTCCTTCCAGGAACGCGCGGGCGTAGATGCCCGGCGAGGCGTGGCCCTGGAAGTAAATCGTGTCGCCTTCGAACTCGTCGGTGCGCGCGCGGAAGAAATGGTTGAAGCCGACTTCGTAGAGCGTGGCCGCGGAAGCGTAGGTGGAAATGTGCCCGCCGATGCCGCTTTCCAGTTTATTGGCGCGAACCACCATGGCCAGCGCGTTCCAGCGGATCAGGCTCTTGATGCGGCGCTCGATTTCCTGGTTGCCTGGGAAGGCGGGCTGTACGCTGGCGGGGATGGAGTTGACGTACGGAGTGTTGGCGGTGAACGGCGTCTTCACGCCGGCCATCTGCGCGCGCACGCGCAGCCATTCCAGAATGCGGTTGGCACGCGCCGGGCCGCCGTCCGCGAGCACGCCGTCGAGCGACTCGCCCCATTCTTGCAGCTCTTCGTCCGGGAGCTGCGAAAGCTGAATCTCCGCGTCGTCACTCATGGCCGTGCGTTCCTTTTCTCTTCCCAAGTTGCCCAGCGAATTTAGAAGTATACAGCGTTCCGGCAGCGCGTGCTTGAGACACCGCC
>CAZIWR010000338.1:0-2416 GCA_964542805.1 uncultured Acidobacteriaceae bacterium | reverse complement strand
TGGCTGCTGGACGAGCACCAGCCCTCCGGCGTCGTCCTGGTGGACCGTTCCGGCGCGCGCTTCTTCCGTTTCTGGCTCGGAGCGATCGAGGAAGATGCCAGGGAATTTTTCCGGCTCGATATTTCGCAATGGCGGAAAAAGCACCTGATGCCGCACGCGCAGCCCGGCATGCAGAAAACGCGCGGCTCCATGCGCGATGTCTTCGAGCAGCGCGTCGAAGCCCAGTTCGCGCGCTTCTTTCGCGACGCCGCCGGGAAAATCGCCGCCTGGGCCCAGCGCGAAAAGCTGCGGCCTGTCTTCCTTGCCGGCCCCGGTGAGTCCGTCGAACCCGTGTGGGCCGCGCTGCCCAAAACGTTTCGCGAGCACGCCGCTCGCGTCAAGGGATTTTCCGGAAAAATCACTCCCGCGGAATTGCAGCAGCGCATCGCGCCGGAAAGCGACCGCTGGAAGCGCGCCTACGAGCTCGCCGTCGTCAACCAACTGCTCGCGCAATCCAACGGCCGCCGCGCCGTGGTGGGCATGGACGAAACGCTCGCCAATTTGCAGCAAGGAGAAGTCCGCGAACTGGTCGTCGTCCGCGGCCTCGGCGGAAAGCTTCGCCAGTGCGTGCGCTGCCAGTGGGCCGACCGTTCCGCCGACCCCGCCTGCTCCGCATGCGGCGGCGAGCGTCGCACCATCGCCTTGCGCGCCGCCCTGCCTGAGCTGGCCCGCGATTTCGGTGTCACCGTGGAAGTGGTCGCCGGCGAAGCCGCCACCAAACTCCGCGCCGCCGGCGGCCTCGCCGCCTGGTTGCGATAGCGCAACGGGCCGGTTTCGCTGTCAAAAAATGCAGGGCCGGTCCCCATGCCCAAACCGCGGGATTCGGAACCGGCCCCGTAAATCTTATTTTCTTCCTCTTTAACCCATCAACTTTTTTTCTTCAGTACCGGCTCGCTTTTTTCGGGAATTTCGCATCCGCCTTCACTTCGCGGATCTGCGCGGTGTGCCGTTCGCTGTGCGCCGACAAAAACAGCAGCCACTGGTAGGCGTCCATGTCTTTGATGACCGGGCTGTCCATGAAGTGCGCGCGCAGATCGGCTTGCTTCTTCGCGTACTCGATGGTGGCCTTGCGGCTGGCCTCGAAATGTTTCCACGTTTCCGCGGGACTCGCCCATTTTCCGCTCGGCTTCAGTGGCTCCGGCGCCTGAAATTTCTGGCTCCGGTCAGGAACCATCTTGGCGACCTGATCGTCTTTGGCCTGCGCGGCCGCCGCGTTGTACTTCTCCGGCTGCGCCGGCGTTTTCATCACCGTGTTGTTGACCGTGTTGAAGATCAAATCTTCCGATAGCGTGATGTGCTCCAGGCATTCCGCCACCGACCAGCGGTCCGGCCCCGCTTTGAAGTTCCACTGCTCCGGCGTCAGCCCTTTGGTTTCTTTTTGCAGCGCCTTGCGCGTGTCTTGCAGATGCTTCACCAGCCGGTCGCGCTCCGCCTTATTCAACGCCTGCGCTTCAACGGGCGCCACCGCCGCCATCACCAGCACCGCACTCAACAGGAATAGCATTGCCCTCTTCATGGTGTACCCCCGCTATCGTTGGATTTGCAAATCTTCCCCTTCAGATGCGCCCGCGCCCCGCACGGATTCACGCAAATGTGCGCCTCCGCCGGTTTGTTCACTTCGTCTGCCATGGGTTGCGTCTTGCGAAGATATCCGAGGTTCGGGAAATTGCGCTACAGCAGATGAACGGCAAGAATCGCCTGGCGCCGCCCGCGCAGCCGGCTGAAGAAATCGCCCATCGATTTCCACGGCCAATATTTCTGATTCAGCAATGCGTGGCCGCGCTTTTCTTCCTCGCCGTTCACCACGCGCGCTTCCGCTTCGAGCCAGTCGCCCTTCAGATTTCCACGCAGGTCGCACGGCGCAACGCGCACGCGTTGATTCGCGCGGACGCGTTTCACCTTGCCTGCCTCTGCCAGCGAGTAAACGTAAAACGCTCCGTCCGCTTCCGCGAACCACACCGGCGTGCGCACGCCCACTCCGCTGCGCCGATACGTTTCCAATGAAATGTATTTGCGGCCGGAAAGCGCGCGATGCAATTCGTCAGACATGAAGCGCTTGCCCCGTCATTTTTGAATTCAGCGAGCCTCTTGCCGCCGCGTATGAATTTTGTTCGACCCTGAATCCTGAATCCGGCTCTATTCGTATCGAAGGGCCTCGACAGGATCCAGCTTCGCCGCCTTCCACGCCGGATAAATCCCGAACAGCAATCCGATGCTCGTCGCCGTCAGCATGCCCACGCCCACCCAGAAAAACGACACCGCAGCGGGCAGCGAGGGCGCGAACACGCGCACCACCATGCCCACCGCCGTCCCGCCCAGGACGCCGATGATCCCGCCGATGCCGGTCAGCGTCATCGCCTCCAGCAGGAACTGCTGC
>CAZIWR010000337.1:0-2433 GCA_964542805.1 uncultured Acidobacteriaceae bacterium | reverse complement strand
ACCGCGAGAATCTGCTCGCTGCCTCCGGCGCCGACGACTACGTGGAAAAACCAGTATTCGACGCGCAATTGCTGGTGGACAAAGTCCGCCGCTTGATATCCGCAGGGGAATAAGAAAATGCTTCAGCGTTTTGGTGCGTAGTAGCCCGAGCGGGCGAACACGCTCAGCAGAGGAAGCCCCGGGCGGGAGCGGACCTTGACTCTGACTTTGTGCCACCGTCCGTCCGGATTCGAGTCGCTCGGACGATACGCCAGCACATACTGGCTGCGCAGTTCCTGCGAAACTTTTTCGGCGATGTCCGCCGAGTCCGCATACCCAAACGCGCGGCCTCCGGAACGTTCCGCCAGTTCATTCACCATCAGGTAATTGCTGCTGCCGGCGCCGATGGTGTAAATCTGCACGTCGGACTCCCGCAGGATGCGCTGTACGTCGCGCGCGGAATAGCGGCTGTGGTTTTCTTCGCCGTCGGTGATCACGAAAAGCGCGCGCCGGGTGTTCTTGGCCTTTGTCATTTGGTTCAAGCCCAAGTAAATGCCGTCGTACATCGCGGTCAATCCGCCGGTTTCCGCCCACATCAGCCGCGATTCCACTTCCCGGATGTCGTGAGTGAAATCGGTGAGGAGGTGGGCGCGGCCGTTGAACAGCACCAGGAAGATTTCGTCCTGCGGATTGGCCGCTTTCAGAAATTGCACCGCTGCGAGGCGCGCAGATTCGACGTAGCCGCGCATGCTTCCACTCACGTCGAAGATCACGCCTACAGAAACCGGAACTTGTTCGGTGGACAGATAGAGCGCTTCCTGTTCCACCTCGTTGTCGAAGATCCGGAAGTCCTCCTTGACCAGTTCGGTGACGAAGCGATCCGCCGGGTCGAGAACGGTAACGTTGACCAGCGCGAGCTCGACCTCCCTGCGCAGGGAACGCTGCCGCTGCGGCTGTTCCTGCTTTGCGGAGGGCACAGGCGGCGGGCTCGCTTGCTGCATCGCGGACGAACCGGGCAGCAAACTCGCAATGACGCACGCAACTAGAACCAGGCAGCGATGGGAAGCAGGGGGCACAGTCAGCCCTTCCACCGCATTGTGGTGGGAGCCGCCAGTCGAGTCAAGGCGGCAGCGGAGCGAGAGACGATTGCAAACAAGAAGGCCGGAGTTTGTCCGCTTGCGGCGGACGAACTCCGGCCTTTCAAAAAACCCGCCGGCTAAAAGACGAACCGCACCGACGTGGTGAAGAGGTTGCCGCGGAAATCGCGGCCCACCAGGCGGCCGAGTGAATCCACCGGAGAGGAATACACGTCGGCAGTCTGCTTTTCGTTGTACCCGTAATAGTTCCAGCCCGACTTCAGGGTCACGTGTTTTTCCAGTTCGATATCCACGCCCGCGTAGGGCTTGTGCCAGTTGTACGACAGCGTCCCCCGCGGCGCATTGATCGGGCCGAGGACGAGCGTGTCGCCGCTGGTGCTGCTGAGGTTGTAGCCGAACTTCGTGGTAAGGCGCTTCATCGGTTGCCACATGAAGTTGAAGTAGAGGAAGTCGAGACGGTTGTCATAAGTGGAAATGGCAAAGGTCGTGGCAGCCGGCACGCTGACCGGGCAGGGAGTGGAGCCCGGCGGCAGCGATGCGCCTGTCAGCGTGAAGCAGATGTTGGTTTTGGAAGAGATGTCGTTGAAGTCGTAGCCGAAATCGAGGCTCCACTTTTCCTTCATCATGGCCACCGCAAATGCGGCGGTGCGGTTGTGCTGGCGATGTAGGATCTCGGCCACGTTGTTGCGCTGTTGCAGAATGTTGGCGTGGGCAGAGACGTTGAGCCATTCGGCCGGCTTGTAATTGATGCGTAGCTTGTAACGCTGGCGGTGCCGCGGGCTGATGCGCGTAAAGGCAGCGTCCGCGTACAAGAGTTCCATGTCGTAGGTGACGCGCCACTGGTCCGTCGGCCGGAACCACAGGCCCATCACGCCGGAATGCTCGAGGATGCTTTCCCCGAAGCTGTCCGATGTGCTGCCTATCAGGCGGCAGGACAGATCCGGCAGGTTGGTGGCCGTGAATCCGGCAGCGGGAGCGGCCGGGTTGCACCCGCCACGGTTCGGCAGAGTCGGGAAAAAGGTGCTGTCGATACTTTCGCTCCTGCTTTCGGCAAACCGGCGCTGCCGCACGCGATAGCCCAACAGCCCTCCGAATTGACTTACGAAGTCATAAGCCGCCTCTGTGTAGGAACTCGTGGTGCGCTGCTTAATGTAATTGCGGAAGAGTTCGGAGGCGATGTCCGCCGGCGAACTGGAAGAGTGGCGCGGGCAGCCGGCCGAGGTGATCGTGAGGCACGTGGCATTGGGCGCGGTACCTGGAACAAAGGTGGCCGTGGAGCTGAGGAGCGAAGTGGTCCCCGTGTTCACCGGGGAGAGCGACAGCTCCAGCATGTCGTAGTTTCCAGGGATGCGGAAGC
>CAZIWR010000336.1:0-2450 GCA_964542805.1 uncultured Acidobacteriaceae bacterium | reverse complement strand
GAGTCGGCAGGCGGATTCCAGGTGTCGCCGGACGGGAAGTGGGCGGTGTGGGTGCGGACGACGGCGGACAAGGAGAAGGACGGCCGGGTGTCCAACCTGATGCTCTCCAGCCTGACCGGCAAGAAAGAAATTCAGCTCACGCGGGGCACGGACCGGAACTTCTCGCCGAAGTGGTCGCCGAACGGCGAGCTGATTTCGTTTTTCAGTTCGAAGCCGCGGCCCAAGCCGAATCCAGATGTTGCCGGGACGCAACTGTGGTTCATTTCGCTGGCGGGCGGTGAGCCGTGGCCGGTGACGGAGTTTGTGCGCGGCATGCGGTCTTACGCGTGGATCGACAACGACACCATCATCTTCAGCGCGCAGGAAGAGCCGACGCTCTACGAGCGCGAAGTGAAGAAAAAGAAAGACGCCTCGCGTGTGGTGGACGACACCGCGCATGAGCCGCCGGTACGGCTGTTCGAGTTCGCGGTGAAAGAGAAAAAGGTGACGCGGCTGACGGACAACGACGATTGGATCCAGTCGTGGGACGTTACCCGCGACGGCAAAAAAGCAGTGACCGTGCACGGGCAGTATCTGAGCTACGCGTGGGACCACAAGATTCCGCCGAAGACTTTCCTGTACGACCTGGAGACAGGTAAGCGCGCGGAGCTTTTCCCTGAAGGGCGCATCCGGCCGTTCGGAATCCAGACGGCGCGGGACAATTCCGGCTTCTACATCGTCGCGCCGTACAGCACAGATCCGCGATTTTTCACGGCGACCATTTCCCTGCTGTATTTCTACGATCTCGCGAGTGGCAAAACGGCGCCGGTAGACCTCGGCTGGGAGAACGGATTGGGTGGCGGGCTGGAGGTGACGCCGGACGGGTTCATCACTTCGCTGGAAGCCGGCGTGCGCAATAAGCTGGCGCGCTACACGCGGAGCGGCGGCTCGTGGACGCGGGCGTTCCTCGAAGGCGAGCACGACAAAAACTATTTTGGATTCACGGTGAGCGACGACGCGAAAACGATCTTGTACAACTACTCGACGGCCAGCAAGCCCGGCCAGTGGTATCGCGCGGCGCTCGACGGCGCGAAAGTGACCGCTGCGGTGCAGTTCACCGAGCTGAACCCGCAATACAAGAACAAGGCGTTCGCGAAGACGGAAGTGATCCGCTACAAAGGCGCCAACGGCGACGAAGTGGAAGCGATGCTCTACTACCCAACGAATTACGAGCCCGCGAAAAAGTATCCACTGCTGACTGCGCCGCACGGCGGGCCGGCCGGCGCGGACGTGGACGCGTGGCGGGACTCCTATGCCTACCCGCACAACCTGCTGACGCAGCGCGGCGCGTTCATCCTGAAACCGAACTATCACGGCAGCTCGAGCTACGGGCTGAAGTGGGTGGAGTCCATCTGCTGCGGGAAATACTACGACCTGGAAATCCCGGACATCGAGGCGGGCGTGGAGTACCTGATCGCGAAGGGCATGGTGGACCCGGAGCGCATCGGCACATTTGGCTGGTCCAACGGGTCAATTCTTTCGACGCAGCTGATGGTGACCAATCCGGCGCGGTACAAGGTGGCCAGCGTGGGCGCGGGCGACGTGGAGTGGATTTCCGATTGGGGCAACGTGGCCTTCGGGCAGTCCTTCGACGCGTATTACTTTGGCAAATCGCCGCTGGAGGACCCGGAACTCTACATCCGCAAGTCGCCGGTCTTCCAATTGGACAAAATCAAAGCGCCGGTGCTGATCTTCCACGGCACGGAAGACACCAATGTGCCCACCAGCCAGAGCTGGACGTACTACCGCGCGCTCTACCACCTGAATAAGACCGTGCGCTTCGTGCTCTTCCCGGGCGAGCCGCACGGGCCGCAAAAGCTGACGCACCAATTGCGCAAGGTGACCGAAGAGATGACGTGGTTCGACCGCTACTTGTTCAAGACAGAAAAGGCCGAAAACGAGGCGTTCAGCGAGGAGTCACCGCTGGGAATGGCCTTCCGGAGAAAGAGCGTGGCAAAGGTGGGCGCGGCGTATGGCGTTCAGTTGCAGCCGAAAGAGCACACCGCAAAAATCGCCGGGCTTAAGGTCACGGTGCAGGGATCATCCCCGAACGCGCTGATTCCCGAAGTGGTGAAGCGCGGCGAGTTGGAAATCGGGCGCTTCGAAACGACGCGGGCGCAATACGCCGCGTTCGATCCGGCGTACAAGTTTGCCGCGGGGACGGAGAACTTTCCGGCCACCGGCATCACGCTCGAAAAGGCCAAGGGCTACGCGGCGTGGCTTTCGAAGCTTACCGGCCAGGCGTGGCGCGTGCCGAATGAAGAGGAAGTGAAAAGCATGTACGAAGGCCGGGACGGCGAGAACACGCTGGACTATTGGGCGAGCTACGCCATTAATCCCGATGACGCGGAACGCCTCGAAGCAAAAATCAAGGAGCTGGGCGAGGGCGCGACGCTGTTGAAGGAGGCCGG
>CAZIWR010000335.1:0-2458 GCA_964542805.1 uncultured Acidobacteriaceae bacterium | reverse complement strand
CAAACTCTCCCGCGCGGATGTTCGCCGCCACTTCCTGCACTTTGTCCTCGGCTTTTTTCAGTTGCTTGGCGTCGCGCGCCGAGCACACCGGCAGGTTGGTCATTAGGTTGTAAAACGTGAGCCGCACCGGGTCGAGCTCCAGCACATCGCGCGCGGCCAGCGCGTAGATGCTCAGTTGCAGGCTATTGCGCGCGGCCTTCTCGTCGCGGGGCCGTCCGGTCTTGTAGTCCACGATTTCCGCCTCACCCGGACCCAGCCGATTCACCTGGTCCATGCGCCCGGTGACCACGATGTCGCCTGCCATGGGCAGCTCGAAAGTTTTCTCCTGACCGAGCACGTCCTCCGGCCGCGGCAACGCACTCGCGTGAAAGGCGCGGAGCTGCTCGAGACCTTCGCGCTGGTATTCCTTTTCCTGGTAGTCGTCCTCGTAGCCCGCGGAGCGCCACTCGCGCCGGAAAACAGTTTCCACTTCGTCCCACGGCAGCAGGCGCTTGTTTTCCTTCCACTCCTTCACCACGATGCGCACCGTGGTGTGCATCACGTTGCCGAACGTGGTGGCTGCCCGCGGCCCGCCGCGCATGCCCCACACGTGGTCGAAAAGGAATTTCTGCGGGCAGGAGTTGTAACCCTCCACCGACGTCGCGCTCAGTTGCAGCGGCATCGCCGCCGGTGGATGAAACGTCTCCGCCCACTGCGCGATGCGCGAGTAGGCGCGCGAGTCCGGGTCCGCCGCGCCAAAAAGCTGCGGCGCGACTTCATCCTCTCGCATTTCCGCCGCCGCAGAAAACTTCGGCGCTAACTGCAGCACGTCGTTCTTCTTGATTTCCGGCACGGAGAGAAAATCTTCCAGAAACTCCGAGCGCTTGGACCGCGCGTGAATCACCGTGGAGAGCGTCAGCCGCTTGCGCGCGCGCGTCAGCGCCACGTAGAAAAGCCGACGCTCCTCCTGAATCTGGAAATCGCCCTGCGGCGATTGTTCCTTCATTAGCGCGTCGGGAAATTCCATCACCGGCTGCCGCGGCCGCGCCGGAAATCCGCCCATCACCATCCGCAGCACGAAGACGTGCTCGAACTCCAGCCCCTTGGCCGCGTGCACCGTCATCAGGTGCACCGCGTCGCGCCCGCCGCTTTCGGTGAGATTGATTTGTCCGTTGGCCGCGGCGAAGTCGTCGAGGTAGCGTACCAACTCCGCCAGCTTGCCCGTTTCCGTCAGCGCCTTCTGCTCCCACGCGCGGACAAAATTGCCGAGTTCGACGAGGTACGGCCGGTTCGCATCGTCTTCGGGCAGCACCAGGCCCAGCTCGGCAATCAATTCGTCGAGCAACTCCGACGCGCGCAGCTTCCACGCGCGCCCGCGCAATTTCTGGACGAACTCCACCAGCTCGCTGGTGCGCCGCCCGGTTTTAGCAAACTCCAGTTCGCCCTGTGCGCCTTGGATCGCGTCCCACAGCGGCTGCCGCTTGTTCTTGGCGGCCTTTGCGCAGAGGCGCACCAGGTCAGCCGCCTCGAAGCCCCACGCCGGCGCGCCCAGCACGCGCGCGCAGGCCACGTCGTCCGAAGGCGTGGCGATCAGCCGCAGGTACGCAAGCACGTCGCGCACCAGTGGATTCGCCAGGATGGAAAGATTTTTGATGACGAACGGAATTTTCCGCGCGCGCAGTGCCGCCACCAGTTTTTCGCGGTGCACGTGCATGCGGTAGAGCACGGCAAACTCGCTCCAGTGGTGTCCCGTGGCGTGCAGGCGCTCGATTTCGCTCGCCACCCAGGTGGCTTCGTCTCCGGCGGAGCCGAATTCGGCCACCTGTACTTTTTCACCCTCGGCGTTGTGCGTGTCGAGCTGCTTATCGGCGATGTAACGGTCGGCGTTTTGCGCGATCACCTGCCCGGAAACGCGCAGGATCTTTTTCGTCGAGCGGTAATTTTGCAGCAGCGGCAGGACGTGGCCCTTGTCGTCCGCCGCGTGCGCGCCGAGGAAGCGCTCCGCAAAAAGCTGAAAGCTGCCGAACGACGCGCCGCGGAAGCGGTAGATGGCCTGGTCGTCGTCGCCAACCACGAAGATATTTTTGTGCTCGCGCGACAGCAGCCAGAGCAATTCGATCTGCGCGATGTTGGTGTCCTGAAACTCGTCCACCAGGATGTAGTGGAAGCGCTCGCGAAGTTTTTCGAGCAGCGCGGCGTTGGTGCGCAGCAGCTTCACCGCTTCCAGCAGTTGCCCGCCGAAGGTAATCAAGTTGCGCTCGCGCAGCAGCGCCTCGCTTACGCGATAGACGCGGGCCAACTCCGTCTGCCGCTCGAGCTCCGCCTCGCGTTCGGCGCGTTCGTCCTCGTCGAAGTCGGCCTTCATTTCTTCGTGCGCTTTGTGGAGTCCGGCGACGTAGCGCTCGTAGTCCGCGGGCTCTACCAATTCATCTTGGCAGCGCGAAAAAAATTGCGCGAAGTCGCCGAGAAATTGCCCGGG
>CAZIWR010000334.1:0-2482 GCA_964542805.1 uncultured Acidobacteriaceae bacterium | reverse complement strand
ATCGGCGTCACCTCGCTCATTCTGGTGATGACGCTGATCCAGGGCGCCAACGCCTACGTGGAAACCAAAATCGCCAATCTTGGCACGGACATCTTTCAAGTCTCCAAGCTCCCGCTGGCCTCGACGGATTTTCGCGAAGTGATGAAGGCAAAAAAATTTCGCGACATCAGCTTTGAAGACTGGCACGCCGTGCAGGACCGCTGCACGCGTTGCGTCGGTGTGGGCGCGCAGATCGAGATTCCCGGGCGCGTGAAGAGCGACTTCCAATCCATGCCCGATGTCTCCATCCGCGGGCAGACCGCCAACATGGGCTGGATCAGCACGCTGGACATCGTGCAGGGACGCTTCTTCAGTGAAAGCGAGCAGCGCGCCGCGGCCCCGCTGGCCATTCTCGGCGACGGCGTGCGCGAACGCCTCTTCGAGGGGCGCGACGCCATCGGCAAGAAAATTCGCATCGGCGGCGGCGAATTCGAAGTCATCGGCGAGGCCGAAAAAATCGGCTCCATTCTCGGCCAGAGCCAGGACGATTTCGTCCTCATCCCCATCAACGCCTTCGAAAAACTCTTCGGCACGCGCCGCAGCCTGATGCTGCACATCAAGGCGCCCTCCAAGGAAGAGTTGGCCGCCGTCGAGGACGAGGTGCGCTTGATCCTCCGCGGGCGGCGGCACACCGGCGCGCTGGCCCCCGACGGCTTCTACTTCACCACCGCGGAAACTTATCTCGACCTGTGGCGCGACATCAGCTCGGTGTTCTTCATCGTGCTCGTGCTGATTTCCTCGGTGGCCTCCATCGTCGGCGGCATCGTGATCATGAACATCACCCTGGTCAGCGTCACCGAGCGCACCAAAGAAATCGGCCTGCGCCGCTCCGTCGGCGCGCGCCAACGGGACATCGCGCGACAATTCCTCGTGGAAGTGCTGGCGCAGTGCCTGGTGGGCGGATTCACCGGCGTCGCGCTGGGTTTCGCGCTGGCGCTGCTCCTGCGGCAGTTCACGCCGTTCCCCGCAGTGGTGCAGGGCTGGGTGGCGGCGATGGGACTCGGCCTCGCCTCGCTCATCGCGCTCACTTTCGGCGTCTACCCGGCCATCAAAGCCGCCAAACTGGATCCTGTAGTGGCGCTTCGGTCCGAATGATCCCGCTCGCCCTGAGTCCGCTGCGGCGGATGAAGGGTGGTCGCCCTGCGCTCGGAGTAACTCTCTACACGCATCCCTCGCGTGAAATCATTGTGTGGCCGCGCGTCCGGCGTAGAATCAGCGAAACGGCGGCGGCGGTGTGCCATGATCATTGTTCCACTCAGTCACGAAGACTTGCGCGGACGGCGCTGGCCGTGGATTACCATTGCCATCATTGCCCTCAACGTCGTCGTCTTCCTCTTCACCAACTGGAGCATGGAGGAGCAGTCCGCCAACCTCACGCAGACCCGCATCAAAATTCTGCTGGTTGCCGCCAATCACCCCCGCGTCCAGATGACGCCGGAAACACAGCAGCAGGTGGAGAACTTCAAGAGCGCGGACCCCAAAACCTGGGCGCGCCTGGGCGCGCGCGATCGCCGGCTCTTTGACCAGGCTCCCGCCTGGGACGTGCGCATGCGCGAATTTGAGGGCCGTGAAGCCAACGCCGAGATGCTCGCTCTGTCCGAAGAATGGAAGGCGCTGGAAGAGAAATCCGTCCTTCTGCAATACGGTTTTGTTCCCGCGCAGAAAAAGGCCCGCAGCTACGTCACCGCGAATTTCCTGCACGGCGGCTGGCTGCACATCATCTTCAACATGTGGTTCCTGTGGCTGGCCGGCACCGTGCTCGAGGACGTGTGGGGCCGCCTGATCTATCCCATTTTTTATTTCTTCGCTGGAGCCGTGGCCATCGCCGCGCACGGGGCCATGTTTCCGCACAGCATGGTGCCGCTGATTGGCGCGTCCGGCGCCGTGGCCGGCCTGATGGGTGCTTTTCTGGTGCGCTACTTCAAAACCAAAATCGACTTTGTTTTTATCTGGTGGTTCTTCACCCTCACGCCGCGCTTCCACCGCTTCAAGGCGCCGACGTACTTAATGCTGCCGCTGTGGCTGGCCGCGCAGCTCTTCTCCGCGTGGCTGTTGGGCGGCACGAGCGACGTGGCCTACTGGGCGCACATAGGCGGATTCGCCATCGGTGTGGTTGTCGCCCTGGGCATGAAAGTTTCCGGCCTGGAACACAAGGTGGACCAGTCCATCGAGGCCGAAGTCACCTGGCAGGCCGCTCCGCGCGTGATGAATGCTACTGTGCTGGTGGAAAAAAATCAGCTCGACGAGGCCATCGCGGAGCTGCGCCTGGCCGTACAGGAAAAGCCGGACCTCGTCGAGGCCCACACCATGCTCGAGCAGCTCTACTGGCGCACGCAGAATGTCGAAGCGCATCGCGCCACCCTGGCCGAGCTGTGCCGCCTGAATATCAAAGCGAAAGATATGGACGCGGCCTGGGACCACTACGGCGCGCTCGTCAACGCCG
>CAZIWR010000333.1:0-2482 GCA_964542805.1 uncultured Acidobacteriaceae bacterium | reverse complement strand
GCCAGCTTCACGGCCTCGGGCGGCTCGGCGTAGCCGGCGTTGTAGGTCAGCTCGACTTCGAAGTAGAGCGCTCCGAAAATTCCCGCCGGCAGCCAGACTTCGCCTGTGGTTGCGTTGTACTCCACCTGGGCTGAATCGAGATTGACCCACTCGGGGGGGCCGCCAAACGGCGCGATCATTTCCGCCAGCGACGCCGCGTTGGGCCCGCGGAGCACTCCATGACGTGCACGCACGAGCACGAAAGGTGTCTGCGCACCCTGCGGCACATTCAGCGGAGTGAAGGTGGCGCGGGTGATTGGGCGGCCGCCGGGCAGGCGGTTGCGCTCGGTGTACTGCGTTACCAGCAGCGAAGCGCGCTGGCAGAATGAATCGACCAGGTCGCTCGCCACGCGGACGAGCGCCGGGTCGGTCGAATCCGCCAGCGCGTAGGCGGGGAACTCCGCCGTCGAGAGGTAGAGGTTGCCGGGCATGTCTCTCCGGAATTACCGTTTGAAGCGCAGGCGCTTGTGGGCGTAAGCCACGCCCTTGGCCACCACTGCGCCGAATTTCACGACCACGTGCTGCGATGCCAACGAGCTGGGCAGCCCCAACTGGAAAACGCGGGCCGTGGGATCGGTGAGCCAGTGGTACTCGACCAGGTCTTCGCTCACGATGACCACGTCGTGGATTGTGTTCGGCCCGCTGGGCGTGGTGGGGATGGCCCAGTCAGGGATCAGCGGCAGCGTGCCGGCCTGCGTGGCAAGCTCCTTCACAGTGATGCCGCCTTCGACCTGCCGCGTGGAAAGGACCACGTTGTAGATGGACTTCAGCTCCTGGTCAATCAGGTCGAGCGTGACAGGGTTGGCATAGATAGCGCTGGGGCGCGCTTCGAAATCGGTTCGCGCCACCATGCCCGTCACTTGCGTCTTGATGTTGTCCACCAAGGACGCGCTCAGGCTGGTGATGCTCACCGCGGAGCCCGCGTCGCTGATCTGCTGCAGCACGCCGTAGTATTCGAGCGTGGTCGGCGTGGTGAAGCTGGTGTCGGAGCCGGACCACAACGCCTGGTCGTGCTTGCGGAGGACGCTGTCGATCGTGTCCGACAGATCCTTCGCCTCGAGATAGGCGAACTGAGCCTGCTGGCGCGTCACTTCGACGTCGAACAGCGAGAAATTGATCTGCGCGACGATGGACTTGAGTGGCAGCGTCTTTTCTGCGCGCGTCGGCGAGCCGGCCGTGGGGCTGATGGAGCGCGGGTCCACGAACGCGGCGGCCGAGTTGATGGCCGTCTGCTCGAAGAAGCGCGAGGGGTGGCCGGTCGCCGGCACCTGCCTGATCCGTTGGCCGAAGGCGCAGCGGCGGCGCACCATGTCGGTGATCTCGTTCTGGTAGCGATTGACCTCAATCGCGCCCGGCCCCAGAAAATCGGCAGCGGCCGCGATGTCGATGAATTGTCCTCTGTTCATGTTCTCCCTCGATGATTGAGATTTCAGGTGAGTCCTGCTGCGGCGGCGTTCCGCCGGGATGGAAAGAAAGCAACGCTTTACTGCAGAGCGCCGGCGCGCGCGAGCTGCGATTTGACGGCCATGCGCTGTTCGACAGGCAAGCCCTCAAGCGCTTTGTCGAGCACCACCACGTCCACCTGGCCGTTCGGGCCGAAGGCGTCCACGGCCACGTGGGACTTGGCCAGCAGCGTCAGCAATTGTGGCGGCAGGGTCTTGCGCGTGGCCTGCGCGGCGAAACGGTCCGCTTGAGCGCGCAGGGCCTCGTTCTGATGGCGAAGCACGTCGGAGGCGCGACCCAACTCATCGACGCGGGTTTCGAGATCGGCGGGCGCGGACTGCGACCGCGGGTTGATTTCGAGCATGCGCGCCATCGTTTCTTGCGTGGCCCGCAACTCCTCCAGCGTCGCGCGCAGCCCGGAGAACTCCGCCACGAGCGCGCGGCTCGATTGCGCCAGCAGGTCCAGAGTTTGTGTAATTTTCTCGTCCATGGTGTCTCCTTGTATCGGGAAATTCATCGGAATCTGTTGGTGCTTGCCGGAAGCGGCCGCCAGCGACGTGGCCTGGTAGGCGGCGGCGCTGCGCTCCAGAATTGCTGCGCCGGTGAAGACCACCCGCTCCAGCACCCACACGGCAGCTTTTGCGTCGGCCACCCGCACGCCGGTCACTTCGTAGGACATTCCCAGCCGCTCGCGCTGCGCGCGGATGTCGCTGAGGATGTCTGGAAAATCCTTGCCAAAAAGATGGCCGGCAACTTCGAGGCGGTCGCCGACGATTTCCGCGCGTGTAATGATGCCGATCTTCCGGCGCACGTCGTGACTGCGAAGCCCGGGAGCGTAGTCCACGGCCATTCCCAGAAGACTGGGCAGGGCACGTTCGGCGGCGGCACGCGTCAGCAGGACGCGATGGCCGGCGGCGCCGCTGGGCGCTCGGTCGCTCGGCGTATCGAGGCGCGTCAGCACGCCGCTGAACGGCACGCGGTTTGGGTGCTCGGGGAAATC
>CAZIWR010000332.1:0-2514 GCA_964542805.1 uncultured Acidobacteriaceae bacterium | reverse complement strand
GTGTACAAGCTCAGCGGCACGAAAAGCTGGGTGAGCAGCGCCGGGCAGGCCGGCGTGTATCTCGTTTTCGCAAAAACAGATCCTAATGCTGGTGCAAAAGGCGTGAGCGCGTTTCTGGTCGAGCCCGGCATGCCGGGCTTCCGCATCAGCCGCTACGAGGATAAAATGGGTCTGCGCAGTTCTCGCTCAGCGGAAATTGTTTTCGATGAGTGCGAAGTGCCGGCGGAAAACCGCCTCGGCGAAGAAGGACGCGGCCTGAAAATTGCTTTGCAAGCGCTCGACGGCGGGCGTGTGGGCGTCGCGGCACAAGGCGTGGGCATCGCGCAAGGCGCGCTCGAAGAATCGGTGCGCTACGCGAAGCAGCGTCGCGCGTTTGGAAAAACCATCGGAAAATTTCAGGCCATTCAATGGATGCTGGCGGACATGCAGACGGAAATTGAAGCGGCGCGCGCGTTGACGCACTTCGCGGCCTGGCGTCAGGATAGCGGCGCGAGCACCTCCGGGATAGCCGCGTCGCGCGCCAAGCTTTTTGCCGGCGAGATGGTCAACCGCGTGGCGTACAAGGCCGTGCAGATTCACGGCAGCACCGGCTACTCGCGCGAGTCGCACGTTGAGCGGATGTACCGCGACGCGCGCGTGCTTTCGATTTATGAAGGCACGTCGGAAATTCAGCGCATGATCATCGCCCGCGACCTGCTCGCAACGAAAGGGGCCGCTTGATGGCGGAGTCCCTCACACAAGACGTTCGGGATAAACGCAAACGAGTCCTGAGCGGAATGCGCTCCACTGGACGGCTGCACATCGGGCACTACTTCGGCGCGCTGCAAAATTGGGTCAAGCTGCAAGAGCAGTACGAATGCTTTTTTTTCGTTGCCGATTGGCACGCGCTGACCACCGACTACGCCGACGCCTCGCAGCTCGCGCGCAACACAATCGAAATCGGCACCGATTGGCTTGCCGCAGGACTTGATCCGAAAAAGTGCACGCTCTTCATTCAGTCGGAAGTGCCGGAGCACGCCGAGCTGCACCTGATGCTGAGCATGGTCACGCCGCTCGGATGGCTGGAGCGCGTGCCGACATATAAAGAGCAACTGGATAACATCAAGGACAAAGATCTTCACACCTACGGATTTCTTGGCTATCCACTTCTGCAAACCGCGGACATCGTAATTTACGACGCGCACTTCGTGCCCGTCGGCGAAGACCAGGTGCCGCACGTGGAGATGAGCCGCGAAGTCGTGCGGCGATTTAATTTTTTTTATGGCGGCTGCTTGAAGCCGGGGTTGCCGGTGGAGAGCATCAGGAAAGCGCTCTCGGACGTGTTTTGGAAGCTGCCCTCTGGGACATTGGGCGGAGCATCGGGTGTGGAGAAAACGATCATCCTCGCTCATGTGAAGAGCGAGATGGGGCTTGAAAGATATCTGGAATTCGTGAGAGCCCATCCTCAGTATTTCACAAATCCAGACGTGCTTTGTGAACCCGATGTGCTGCTGACGGACACGCCGCGGCTGCCGGGCACCGACGGACGCAAGATGTCCAAGAGCTACGACAACTACATTAACTTGAGCGAGAGCGACGATTCGATTCGCGAAAAAACGCGCAACATGTTGACCGATCCGGCGCGCAAGCGCCGCACCGACAAAGGAAATCCCGACGTGTGCCCGGTGTTTGCGTGGCACAAACTGTTTTCGCCGCAAGAAACCATTGGGCAAGTGAACAAAGAATGCCGCACGGCGGAAATCGGCTGCGTCGATTGCAAGAAAATGATGGCGGACAATTTAGTGAAGTGGATCGAGCCAATTCGCGCGCGGCGTCAGGAATACGAAACACATCCACAGCGCGTGTTGGAAATTCTCGATGCCGGCTCGAAGAAAGCGCGCGCCGTGGCGCAGTCGACGATGGCGCGCGTCCGCGAAGCTATTTTCGGCTGGCAGGCCGAGCATAAACGCTTGTCGGGCGCAGCGGCGAGCAAATAGCGTTTTCGACGGAGATTGAGTTGGACACTTCGCCCTACAACATTCATCTGGAGATGTACGACGGGCCGTTCGATTTATTGCTCGATTTAATCCGCAAACAAGAGCTGGACATACACAATATACCAATCTCAAAAATCACCGGCCAATACTTGGAGTACCTCCACAAGTTAGAGTCACTGGACATTGACGTGTCGGCGGATTTTATTTACATGGCGGCGACGCTGATTTACATCAAGTCGAAGATGCTGCTGCCACCGGACCCGCTGGCGGGGCCTGACGAGCAGCTCGACCCGCGAATGGATTTGGTGCATCGACTCCTAGAGCACGAAAAATTCAAGAGCGCAGCGCAAATGCTGCACCAAAGACGCGAGATCGAAGATCACGTGTGGTCGAAGCCGGATTTGACGCTGTACGAGGGCGAGACCGTTGAAGGTGAGCTGATTGTTTCGCTGGTGGATTTGGTAAAGGCGTTTCAGACGGTGCTCGACCGGCGCAAAGAAATTACACGCATCGAGTTGCAACACGAACAGTTCACCGT
>CAZIWR010000331.1:0-2516 GCA_964542805.1 uncultured Acidobacteriaceae bacterium | reverse complement strand
GAGCGCTACCAGCGCCACGACGCCAAGCGGCTCTACTACCTCTCCATCGAATTCATGCTGGGGCGCTCGCTGCGCGAGAGCCTTTCCAACCTCGGGCTATACGAAATCTGCGACATTGCCGCACATGAGTTCGGTGTCACCCTGAACGACCTGCTGGACATCGAGCCGGACGCCGCGCTGGGCAATGGCGGCCTGGGACGTCTGGCGGCATGCTTTCTGGAATCGCTGGCTTCGCTGGGCATGCCCGGCTTTGGTTACGGCATCAATTACGAATTCGGGCTCTTCCGCCAAGAAATTCAGAACGGTGCGCAGCGGGAGAAGCCCGACCACTGGCTGAGCTACGGCTCGCCGTGGCTGATTGAGCGCCGCGACCGCATTTACTGGGTGCCGGTGTACGGGCGCATGGAACAGGCCCTGGATTCGCCGGCCGGGCCCTCGCCGATGTGGATGGATTGGAAGCTGCTCGTCGGACTGCCGCACGATTTTCCGGTGGCGGGTTACGGCGGGCACACCGCGAACTACATCCGGCTGTTTTCGGCGCGGTCGTCGGACGAGTTCGACATGGACATCTTTACACAAGGCGACTACATCAAGGCCGTCCAGCAGAAGATTTCGACGGAGACGATTTCCAAAGTGCTGTATCCCTCCGACTCCATCGCGCAAGGGCGCGAACTGCGCCTGTTGCAGGAATACTTTTTGGTGGGCTGCGCCGTGCGCGACATCCTGCGGCGCTACCTGGCGCAGCACCGCGGCTTCGACGCCTTCCCGGATAAAGTGGCCATCCAGTTGAACGACACGCACCCCGCTCTGGCCGTGGTCGAGCTGATGCGCATGATGGTGGACCACCACGACGTGCCGTGGGAAAAAGCCTGGGAGATCGCGCAGGCCACCTTCGGTTACACCAACCACACGCTGCTGCCGGAAGCGCTGGAGAAGTGGCCGCTGCCCCTGCTGGAAAACACGCTGCCCCGGCATCTCCAGATTATTTACGAAATCAACGCCCGCTTCCTCGAAAAAGTGACGAAGAAGTGGCCGGGAGACCTGGCGCGCATGCGGCGGATGTCTCTAGTGGAAGAGGGCGCGCCCAAGCAGGTGCGCATGGCGCACCTCTCCATCGTGGGCAGCCATTCGGTGAACGGCGTAGCGCGGATGCACTCCGATTTGGTGAAGAAGACGCTGGTGCCGGATTTCGCGGAGATGTTTCCGGAGCGCTTCAATAATAAAACTAACGGCGTGACCCACCGGCGCTGGCTGCTCTACTCCAACCCCGAATTGGCGCAGCAGATTACCAAAGCCATCGGCCCGGAGTGGATCAGCGACCTGCGCAAGCTGAAAGCACTCGAACCCTTGGCCGAAGACGCCGCGTTCCAGAAAGAATTCATGCGCGTGAAGAAAGCCAACAAGCAGCGGCTGGCGCGGCTGATTTGGGAAACCACGCGGCTCTCCGCGCCCGTGGATTCCCTCTTCGACATCCACGCCAAGCGCCTCCACGAGTACAAACGGCAACTGCTGAACGTGATGCACATCATCCATCTCTATTTCAGCATCGTGGAGGACGGCAAGACGCTGACCGTGCCGCGCGTGTTTATCTTTGCCGGCAAGGCCGCGCCGGGTTACGCCAAGGCCAAGTTGATCATCCGCCTAATCAACAGCGTGGCCGCGGTGGTGAACCAGGACGCCAAGGCCAACGACCAGTTGCGCGTGATCTTTGTGCCGGACTACCGCGTGTCGCTCGCGGAATACATTATGCCCGCGGCGGACATCAGCGAGCAGATTTCCACCGCGGGCATGGAGGCCTCCGGCACGGGCAATATGAAGTTCGCCATGAACGGCGCGCTCACCGTGGGCACGCTCGACGGCGCCAACGTGGAAATCATGGAAGAAGTGGCCCGCGAAAATATTTTTATCTTCGGACTGACCGCGGAAGAAATCCAGCAGCACCGCGCGAATTGGACCTACCGGCCCACGGAACTCTACAGCAAGAACCCGCACATCAAGCGCGTGATGGACAGCTTGCTGGGCAACCGCTTCTGCCCCAACGAGCCGGGACTCTTCCGCCCGCTGGCCGATGGCATCCTGCAGCACGGGGACTTCTATTTTCACCTCGCCGACTTCGACGCCTACGCCGCCATTCAGGAGCAGGCGGCGAAAGAGTACGCGCAACCCGCCTCGTGGGCGCGCAAGGCCATCCTGAATGTCGCGCGCATGGGGAAATTTTCCAGCGACCGCACCATCATGGAGTACGCGAAAGAGATCTGGAAGATCAAACGAATCCTCGAGGACAAAGTTTAGGAGTGGCAGAATTCCAGGGTTGTAGGGGCGCTGCTTGCTGCGCCCGAATCTGTAGCGTCCACCCGCCTGGTTCTGCGGGTGGACATGCAGAGAGGTTGCGGACGGCTCGCGTGCAGTGATATTCTGCGTTGGGTAGTCGCCCGGGGCGGGCGTGGTTCAATGGTAGAATAGCGGCTTCCCAAGCCGCGGACGTGGGTTCGATTCCCATCGCCCGCTCCATAAAA
>CAZIWR010000330.1:0-2527 GCA_964542805.1 uncultured Acidobacteriaceae bacterium | reverse complement strand
ACATCGGGCGCTTCGATCCGCCGGAGTGGCTCTTCACCGACGAATATCCGCCGTCAAAGTATTGCGCCGAATCGAAGAATTGGAAGGTGATGGGCGCTACGATCCTCGGCGGGTGCTGCGGCACCACGCCGGATCACATCGCCGCGCTCGGAGCGCTGCGTTAGCCGCCGGTGACGGAAGCGCCGAGTCGCGGGCGACTCCTGCAAGTGCTCGGCGTGGCCTTCGGGCTCGCAGTTTCCATCGGCAACACCATCGCCGCGGGCATCGTCCGCACGCCGGGCGAAATCGCTACCTACCTGCCGACGCCGTGGCTGTTTATCTCTGTGTGGCTCGCCGGCGGGCTCTACGCGCTGCTGGGCGCCAACTCCATCGCCGAACTGGGCACGGCGATTCCAAAATCCGGCGGGCAGTACGTCTTCGCGCACCGCGCGCTCGGCCCCTATGCGGGATTTATCGTGGGGTGGAGCGACTGGATGTCCACGTGCGGCACGAATGCCGCCGTCTCCATCGTCATCGGAGAATATGCAAGCCAGCTCCTCGCCGGATTTATGCCCGGAAATCGCGAACAGTGGGAAGTGCCCATCGCCACGCTGGTGGTGCTGGCGTTTGCCGTGCTGAACTGGCGCGGCATCCGGCGCGGCAGCGCGGCGCAGAACTTCACGAGCCTGCTCAAGGCAGTGATCTTCCTGGCTATCGTGGCCGCTTGTTTTCTATTTGGAAGGCGTGGAGAGGAATCGGCGGAGGTGGCTGCGGCGGCCGCGCCGACGGGCAAAGCGCTTGCGGTGGCTTTCGTCCTCGCGCTGCAAGCGGTGATGTACACCTACGACGGCTGGACCGGCCCGATTTATTTTTCCGAGGAAGTCAAGAACCCAGAAAAGAGCATTCCGCGCGCGATGTTCGCCGGGGCACTCAGCATTCTGGGGATCTACGCGCTCTTCAACCTCGCGCTGCTGTACATCCTGCCGCTCTCGAAAATTGCCGGGGAGAAGTTCGCGATGGGCGCCGCGGCGCAGGTGGTGTTCGGACCGGCGGGCGACACGATTGCGCGCGGCCTGATGGTGGTGTGCCTGCTGAGCGGCATCAACGCCTACGTGCTGATGACTTCGCGCGTGCTGTTTTCGATGAGCCGCGATGGCCTGTTTTCCCGGCGCGCAACCAATGTGAACGAGGGCGGCACGCCGACGCTGGCGCTGGCGCTCTGCACGGCGGTGGCGCTGGGCTTCCTGTGGAGCGGCACGTTCAATCAGGTGATTAACATTTGCGCGTTCTTCTTCGTCGCGAATTACACGATTTCGTTTACGTCGGTGTTTGTGCTGCGCCACCGCGAGCCGAACCTGCCGCGGCCGTTCCGCGCCTGGGGTCATCCATGGACAACAGGCTTCGTGCTGCTTGCTTCCGTGGCGTATTTGGCTGGCGTGGTGCTGAGCGATTGGAAGACCAGCGGCATTTCCATCATTCTCCTGGCGCTGAGCTATCCGGCGTTCCGGCTGATGAGAATACCCCGCCCCCACGCAGAAAATTGATTTCCAAAAACACAAAGGGCGGGGATTGACCCCCCGCCCTTTTTTCCCTGAATCGCAAATCCTGATTCCTAGATGATTTTCTCCGCCACGGTTTTGGCCTGCAGGAAGAGCATCACGTACTCTTTCCCGCCGGTTTTGGAGTCCGTGCCGGACATGTTGAAGCCGCCGAAGGGATGCGCGCCGACCATGGCGCCGGTGCACTTGCGGTTGAAGTAGAGGTTGCCGACGTGGAATTCCGTCGCGGCCTTCTCCAGCTTCCTGGGGTTCTTCGAATAGACGGCGCCGGTGAGACCGAACTCGGTGTCGTTGGCGATTTCCAGCGCGTGGTCGAAGTCGCGCGCTTTGGTCACGGCAAGCACGGGGCCGAAAATCTCCTCCTGCTCGAGCTTGGACTTGGGCGCGATGTCCGCAATCACCGTGGGCTCGAGGAAAAAGCCGTCGCCCGGGAGGCGGTTGCCGCCGGTGAGCAGCCGGCCGTCCTTTTTGCCATGCTCGATGTAGTTCATGATGTCCTTCATGGAGCCGCCGTTGATCACCGGGCCCATGAAGTTGTTGGGGTCGTCGGCCGGGCCGACCTTGATTTTTTCCACGCGCGCTTTCAGCTTGGCGAGGAAATTGTCGTAGATTTTTTCGGTGACGATAGCGCGGGAGCAGGCCGAGCACTTCTGCCCCTGGTAGCCGAAAGCGGAGAGCGTCACGCCTTCGACGGCGGCGTCGAGATCGGCCTCGTCGTCCACGATGATGGCGTCCTTGCCGCCCATTTCCAGCACGGTGCGCTTAATCCAAATCTGGCCGGGCTGCGTCTTGGAGGCTTGCTCCTGAATGTGCAGGCCGGCTTCCTTCGAACCGGTGAAGCCGACGAAGCGCGTCCGGGCGTGCGCCACCAGCGTGTCGCCCACCGTTGCGCCCGGGCCCGGGCAGAACTGGATGACGTCCTTTGGCAGGCCCGCTTCCCAAAGCGCTTCCAAGAATTTGAATGCGATGGTCGGCGAATCGCTCGACGG
>CAZIWR010000329.1:0-2529 GCA_964542805.1 uncultured Acidobacteriaceae bacterium | reverse complement strand
GCTGGAGGCGTACGAACAACTGGCAATGTATTATGAGCATCAGGCGCGCGAGCCGGAACGCGCCGCGGCGCTGACCCGCGAAGCACTCGCCGCGCTGGGGGAAGCGTTGCAAGCAGGCAATTTAGCGCCGGCGGCCCACCGCAAGCTGCGCTCGCGCTTGGAGCACAGGCTGGAGCGGCTGGCGCGGCGGGCGGGCCAAATTGACCGGGCGCTGTTTGCAGCGGCTGCATCGCCGGCGCCGGTCGCTGAATCCAATCGACTGCGCAAACGGGCCCGGCGGCAAGTCGCCTCGAAGAGTTGAATTTGCCCGCAAAGTCCGGATAGCCTCTTTGCGACCCGTGCCGTAGCCTACCGGGGAGGAGACAATCGATGGCTGCGATCAATCAAGACATCCTTCGCGCGCAACTCGAGACGCGCAAGCAGCGGCTGGACGCCGCCATGGCCCGCGCGGGCCATAACGGCGAATTCGAGCGGCTGATGCACGAGGTGGACCACGCGCTCGAACGCATCGAGCAGGGCACCTTCGGCATTTGCGAGAGCTGCCACGAGCACGTCGGGGATGAATGGCTGCGAGCAAATCCGCTGGCGCGCTATTGCATCGAGCACTTAAACGTGGAACAGCAGCGCGAACTGCAAGCCGACTTGGACATGGCCTCGCACATCCAGCGGAAACTGCTGCCGAAACAGGACGTGAAACTGGATGGTTGGGAATTGCATTACCACTACGCGCCGGTGGGTTCGGTGAGCGGCGACTACTGCGACGTCATCCCCGCATCGAACGGCGCCGGCGAAAACTATTTCCTGCTGGGAGACGTGTCCGGCCACGGCGTGGCCTCGTCCATGCTCATGACGCAGTTGCACGCCACGTTTCGCAGCCTGGTGAGCTTGAGCCTGCCGGTCAACAAACTGGTGGAAATGGTCAACCGCATCTTCTGCGAAAGCGTGCCGACCGGACAATACGCCACGCTGGTGTGCGGCCGGGCGAGCCGCTCGGGCGAAGTGGAAATCAGCAACGCCGGACACTTGCCGGTGCTGGCCGTGCAAGGCGGCAAAGTCGCGCGGCTGGGCGCGACCAGCGTTCCGTTGGGGATGTTCTGCGGCGGGAGTTTTCCCGTGCAAAAAGTCCAGTTGGGTGCCGGGGATTCGCTAGTCCTCTATACCGACGGCCTCTCCGAGGCGCGCAACACGAGTGATACCGAATACGGCGTCGGGCGGCTGACGAATCTGGTCGGGCAGCAGAATGGACTTTCGCCCCAGGCGCTGGTGCAGGCGTGTCTGGATGACCTTCGGAAATTTTCAAGTGACGTGCCGCGGAAAGATGATTTGACGGTGATGGTATTGCGGCGAATGCAGTAAAGCTGCGCCTGCCGTCGGCCCGGAAACTACTCGCGGCGCCAGAGGCGGATGGAATTGTCGCCGGCAGCGGAGGCCAGCCAGCGGCCGTCGCGCGAGGCGACCACCGCGGCGATGCCGAAGACGTGGCCGGTGAGCGTCTTCAGTTCCCTTCCCGAAGAAACTTCCCACAGCTTGATGGTCTTGTCGCCGCTGCCAGAGGCCAGCACGCGCCCGTCCGCGCTGAAGGCCACGCCGTCCACACCGGCGGCGTGACCGGAAAGCGTACGAAGCTCGCGGCGCGACGCCACGTCCCACACTTTAGCTGACTTGTCTTCACTTCCTGACGCCAGCATGCGGCTATCGGGGCTGAACGCGACGCTGGTGACCGCATCGGCATGGCCTGCAAGCGTCGCGACTTCCTGTCCGGAAGAAACCTGCCACAACTTTATTTTTTGATCGCGGCCCCCTGTGGCCAGCAGCCGCCCGTCGGGACTGAATGCGAGCGCGTGAACCGGCCCGGCATGTGCGTCCATGCTTTGCACTCCGCGCCCGGAAGGCATCTCAAACAGTTTCACGCGGCCATCCTGCATGGCCGCGGCCAGCAGGCGGCCATCGGGACTGAACGCCACCGCGAGGAAACCCGACGACTCCTTCGGCAGCGACGCCGCTTCGCGGCCGCCGCTCGCGTCCCAGAGCTTCACCGTGCGGTCGAGGCTGGCTGACGCGACGAGTGCGCCATCGGGACTCACGGCCACCGCCGTGACGGCCGCCGCGTGGCCTTTCAGCACGTACAGCGCTTGTCCGCCCCCAGCATCCCAGAGGCGCACGGTTTTGTCCGCGCTGCCGGAGGCGAGCAGATGGCCGTCCGCGCTGAAGGCGATAGAAGAAACAGCGCCGGTGTGCCCGGCCAGCGTGCGCGAGAAGGAATAGTCCGGCAAAGGACGTACAGGCGCCGGCGGCGGAGCCACCGGCGCGGGCACTGGAATCGTTGTGGCCGGTGGTGGCGAAGTGGATTTGCCCGGTTCGTTCGCTGGCGCGGATTCGCGAGGCGCATTCGGTTCCGGGCGAGCAGGCGTATCGGCTCCACCAGACGAAGGCTGGGAGGTCGGTGGCGGCGTGGATTCCGCAGGCGATTGTGAAGGCGCAGCAGGCTGCTGCACGACCTGCGCTGCGGGTGCTGGTGCCTGCTCAGGC
>CAZIWR010000328.1:0-2531 GCA_964542805.1 uncultured Acidobacteriaceae bacterium | reverse complement strand
GGCACGGACGCGAGCAGGAAGCGAATGGTAGAGGGCTTGTAGCCTTTGGCGAAAAGATCGCGCAGCGTGAAAAAATTGCCGAGCGACTTGGACATCTTCTCGCCTTCGACAATGAGATGCTCGGCGTGGAGCCAGAAGCGCACGAAAGGCTTTCCGGTGGCGGCTTCGGATTGCGCGATTTCGTTTTCGTGGTGCGGGAAGGCGAGGTCCACGCCGCCGGTGTGGATGTCGATTGTCTCGCCGAGATATTTCATGGCCATGGCGGAGCACTCGATGTGCCAGCCGGGGCGGCCGGGGCCGATGCGCGTCTGCCAGAAATGTTCACCGGGCTTGGGCGCTTTCCAAAGGGCGAAGTCGCGCGCGTCATTTTTTTCGTAGCGATCAACTTCGACGCGGGCGCCGGGCTGGATGCCGGCGAGGTCGATCTTCGAAAGCTTGCCGTAGCCGGGGAACTTGGCGATGCGGTAGTAGATGGAGCCGTCGGAGGTGTAGGTGATGGATTTTTCCGCAAGCCGCTCGATGAGCGCGACCATCTCTTCGATGTGCTCGGTGGCGCGGATGAGATGCTCGGGGCGCTCGATATTTAGCGCGTCCATGTCTTCGAGAAAAGTGTTGATGTGCTTTTCGGTGTACTCGGCAATGGTGATGCCTGCGGCGGCGGCGTTCTGGATGATGCGGTCGTCCACATCGGTGAGATTCATGACGTGCTTCATCGTGTAGCCGCGAATGCGCAGGAAACGGCGCAGGACGTCCTGGAAAACGAAGGTGCGGAAATTGCCGATGTGCGCGGAGTCGTAGACGGTGGGGCCGCAGGTGTACATGCGGACTTCGCCTTTGTGCAGAGGCACGAAGGGCTCTTTGCGGCCGGAGAGCGTGTTTTCGAGGAGGATGTCGGCCATAACGTGTCGAAGCTCAAGATGCCGCCCTAAAGGGCGGCGCTACAAGAGGGCGGACACATAGGTCCGCCCCTACATGCGAACAAGCAAACGGGGAATTCTAGCTGAGGGACGGCCTCTGAGCAAATGACGGTTCGGGTTGGGCGAAGCAGACAGGCCAAGGGGGCGCAGCAAGCAGCGCCCCTACAGGCGAGAGATCGTTGGGGGAACGATGCGGCGGGGTTTTTGGGAGGAACAAAATAGCGGGTAGGGCTTTACAAGGGCTACCCGGCGTGCTACTTTTTCCTCCCGTAACCGCCGTACGTAGCGCCAGGCGGCAGGGCCTCTGCTTAACGACCCGCCAACGTTTGTGTCGACAGAAACGAGCTGCTCGAGGAGTCGAAATCCGTCTCCGTGTGCCCAGTGGGACGCGGGGCCGTCACAAAGAGGGGCTGCGTTGCTCAAACTTCGAAAAATCGAGCTGCTAGGCTTCAAATCCTTCTGCGAAAAAACCGCCATCACCTTCGGCGGCAGCGGAATTACGTGCATTGTCGGGCCGAACGGCTGCGGCAAGTCGAATATTGTTGATGCGATGAGCTGGGTGCTGGGCGAGCAGAGCCACAAGTCCCTGCGCGCGGAGCGCATGAGCGACTGCATCTTCAACGGCACGCAAAAGCGTCCGCCGATGGGTATGAGCGAAGTCATGATCACGCTGGAAGACCCGGAACTGGCGGAGGCGGCGCGATTCGTGCTGGAGGGAAAAGAAGAGGAAGAAGCGAAAGCAGCCGGCGAAGCTGAGAGCAGCCCGGGTGAGCTGACTTCCGAAGAAAACATTGACGCAGAGGCCTCAGAGAACACTGAGATTGCCGAGGAAAACGCAAACAAGAAGCCGTTCCAGCGGAAGCGCGAGCCGAAGCCGCTGATGAATGTGAAGCCGGGCGAAGTGGTGGTGGGGCGGCGACTGTACCGCTCGGGACAAAGCGAATACATCATCAACGGGCGCGTGGCGCGGCTGCGCGACGTGCAGGAATTGTTTATGGGCACCGGCCTGGGGCCGGAAAGCTACGCGATCATCGAGCAGGGCCGCATCGGACAGGTGCTCAGTTCGAAGCCGACGGACCGCCGCAGCATCATCGAAGAAGCCGCGGGCGTGACGAAGTACAAAACGAAGCGGCGGCTGGCCGAGGTCAAGCTGGAAGGGGCGAGGCTGAACCTGGCGCGGGTGAACGACATCGTGGTGGAAATCGAGAAGCAACTGGCGTCGCTGAAACGGCAGGCGTCCAAGGCGCGGCGGTACGCGGAACTGCGCGAGCAGATGCGCGGGCTGATTCGGCAACTGCTGGGCAGCAAAGCGCGCGAACTCGACATGGAAGCGGAGCGGCTGGAACATTTGCTGCGCGATGCGGCCGTGACCGAACAACAAGAATCGGAATCGCTGCACGCGCTGGAGAACGAGCAGGAGCGGTTGAGCACGCGGAATTACGAGCTGGAAACTGAGCTACGACAGAACCAAAACCTGCTGGGGCAGACGGCGCTCGAACTGGACCGCGCGGAAAACCGCATCGGATTCAACCGCGAGCGGATGAAGGAACTCGACGCGCGCGGGCTGCAACTGGGCAGCGAGATTGAGCAGACGTCGCGGCAGGCGCGCGAGCT
>CAZIWR010000327.1:0-2533 GCA_964542805.1 uncultured Acidobacteriaceae bacterium | reverse complement strand
CCGTCGCCGAACGCATTCGTCGCCTCCGAGCTCGCGTCGCGCCACGCCGCGGCCAGTTCGGATTCTTTCAACACGCGCCGCATGCCCTTGCCGCCACCGCCCGCGATAGCCTTCAGAAGAACTGGATAGCCTGTGTCGCGCGCAATGCCCATCGCGTCTTCGAGTTTTTCGATCGGGTCCAGCGTCCCTGGCACCGTCGGCACATTGGCTTGCTTCGCCAGGTGCCGCGCCGCCGTCTTCGACCCCATCTGCTCCATCGCTTCCGCCGTGGGCCCGATGAACGTGATTTTCGCCGCCGCGCACGCCCGCGGAAGCTGCGCGTTTTCCGCGAGAAATCCGTACCCCGGATGCAACGCGTCGCATCCTGCGCGTTTCGCCACGTCGAGCAGCTTGTCAATGCGCAGATAACTCTCCCGCGACGCCGCCGGCCCGATGGCGTACGCCTCATCCGCCAGCCGCACGTGCATCCCCGCGCGGTCCACGTCGCTGTACACCGCCACGCTGGCGATGCCCAGTTCGCGGCACGCCCGTACAATGCGCACCGCAATCTCTCCCCGGTTGGCAATCAGGATTTTTTTGAACATCAGACGGCTTCCCTGATCCCTATAACGGAATATTCCCATGCTTCTTCTTCGGATTCGTATCTCTCTTATTCTCCAGCGCCCGCAGCGCCGCGATCAACTTCGGCCGCGTCTGTGACGGCTCAATCACCGCGTCAATGTACCCGCGTTCCGCGCTCACGTACGGGTTGGCAAACCGTTGCCGGAACTCGGCAATTTTTTCTTGCCGCAATTTCTCGCGCTCCGCCTCCGGAGTCTTCTCCAGCTCGCGCCGGTACACGATGTTCACCGCGCCTTCCGGACCCATCACCGCGATTTCCGCCGTCGGCCACGCGTAGTTCGTATCCGTGCGGATGTGTTTCGACGCCATGACGCAATATGCTCCGCCGTACGCTTTGCGCGTAATCACCGTAATTTTCGGCACCGTCGCTTCCGCATACGCGTACAGCAGCTTTGCGCCGTGCTTGATGATTCCCCCGAACTCTTGCTGCGTGCCCGGCAAAAATCCCGGCACGTCCTCGAAAGTAATCAGCGGAATGTTGAACGCGTCGCAAAAGCGCACGAACCGCGCGCCCTTCACCGACGCGTTGATGTCCAGGCATCCCGCCAGCATGGCCGGCTGGTTCGCGACGATGCCCACCGGCCGCCCGTCGAGCCGCGCGAACCCCACCACGATATTTTTTGCAAAGTGCTCGTGCACCTCGAAAAAATAATGTTCGTCCACCACGGCGTGGATCACGTCTTTGATGTCGTACGGCACCATGGGGTCCACCGGCACAATCGAATTCAAGCTCTGGTCCGCGCGGTCTGCCGGATCGGTGGTCGCGCGCCGCGGCGGGTCTTCCATGTTGTTCGACGGCAAAAAGCTCAGCAGCTCGCGGATCATCCCAAGGCAATCCGCGTCGTCCCGCGCCACGAAGTGCGCCACGCCACTCGTTGCGTTGTGCGTCATCGCTCCGCCCAGCTCGTGCTTGGTCACTTCCTCGTGCGTCACCGTCTTAATCACGTCCGGCCCGGTGACGAACATGTACGCCGTTTCCTTGGTCATCAGAATAAAATCGGTAATCGCCGGCGAATACACCGCGCCGCCCGCGCACGGCCCCATGATCGCGCTGATTTGCGGCACCACGCCGCTGGCCAGCGTGTTGCGCAAAAAAATATCCGCATACCCCGCCAGCGACATCACGCCTTCCTGAATGCGCGCCCCGCCCGAATCGTTCAACCCGATCACCGGCGCGCCGTTGCGCATGGCCAGGTCCATCACCTTGCAGATTTTCAACGCGTTCGATTCCGAAAGCGATCCGCCGAACACTGTAAAATCCTGCGCGAATACGTACACCAGCCGCCCGTCGATTCTCCCGTACCCGGTCACGAACCCGTCGCCCACCGGTTTTTGTTCTTCCATCCCGAAGTCCGTGCAGTGGTGCGTCACGAACTTGTCCAGCTCCTCGAACGTGCCTTCGTCGAGCAGCATCTCGATGCGCTCCCGCGCGGTCATCTTGCCCTGCTTGTGTTCGCGCTCGCGACGCTCCGGCCCGCCGCCTTCTTCCGCCTGCGCGTTGCGCTTGCGTAACTCTTCCATCTGGTCGCGCGCCTTCGCGTTCAATTTTTCTTCGGGAGACATGAGGGCTTCCTCTCCGGACTGCCGCAACTCGCTCGCTAGCCTGCCACACCCCGCCGTTGCGGGCAAGACAGTCTGCTGTAAGAATTAGTTTTCTTGGGGAGTTCATCACTGAGGACTGATTACTGACAACTGAGCACTGATTACTTCTCGCCGCTCACGCTCCCGGCGGCGCTTCTTTCCGGTACAACCGCACCACCAGGTGCGTCGAAAAATATGTCGCGCCCACCAGCAGCAGTACGCCCAGCATCAGCGTCGCCATTCGCGCCGCCGCTCGCAGCAACGGCATCTGGATGGTCGCCACGCGCACCGCGACCAGGTACAGTGCCAGCACCGCGCTGAGCATCACCGC
>CAZIWR010000326.1:0-2535 GCA_964542805.1 uncultured Acidobacteriaceae bacterium | reverse complement strand
TCCGGCTGGATGCCGATGCTGAGCAGTTCCTTGACGGAGTGCTGCGTGGGCTTGGTCTTCAGCTCGCCCGCGGTGGGGATGAAGGGCACCAGCGTGACGTGCACAAACGTCACGTTTTCCGCGCCCAATTCCAGCCGCATCTGGCGCATGGCTTCCAGAAACGGCAGCGACTCGATGTCGCCCACCGTGCCGCCGATTTCGATGATGACGACGTCGGTCTCCACCGCCACTTTACGGAACGCCGCTTTGATTTCGTCGGTAACGTGCGGAATCACCTGCACGGTCTTACCCAGATAATCGCCGCGGCGCTCCTTGGCGATGATGGATTCGTAGATGCGGCCGGTGGTCCAGTTGTGGTCGCGAGTGAGGCGGGCGTTGGTGAAGCGTTCGTAGTGGCCCAGGTCCAGGTCGGTTTCCGCGCCGTCTTCGGTCACGTACACTTCGCCGTGCTGGTACGGGCTCATCGTGCCGGGGTCCACGTTCAGGTAGGGATCGCACTTCTGCAAGGTGACGCGCAGACCACGACTTTCGAGGAGACATCCGATGGAAGCTGCTGCGAGACCTTTGCCGAGGGAGGAGACGACGCCGCCGGTTACAAAAATGTATTTCGGGCCGCTATATTTCGCCTGGTCGGAGGGCATCCGCTGAGTATTTTTTCCCTTCGATAGGATCAGCGTACAACGCATTATGCGGGAGAAGCGTTTCCGTGTCAATGGGCGCGGAGGAGCGCTTCCACGCGGGCGACGTCGCCGGGCACGTCCACGCTCACGGAATCAAACGAAGTTTCGGCCACGCGGATTTTGTAGCCGTTCTCGAGAAAGCGAAGCTGCTCGAGCTGCTCCAGTTTTTCCAGCTCGCCGGGCGGAAGCGTGGGAAACTCCAGCAAAGGCTCGCGACGATAAGCGTAGATGCCGAGGTGCTTGAAGTGCCGAGCATGCACGCGGCTGCCTTCATCGCGCACCCAGGGAATGGGGGCGCGGGAAAAATAGAGCGCGTCGCCCTGAAAGTCGAGAACCACTTTTACGATGTTGGGGTCCATGATGTCGGCGGGCGAATGGATGGGAACGCAGAGCGTGCCGAGCTGCACCGGAGGATCATCGTCCGCGGTCATGGCCTCGACAAGGGCGTCCACGGCTGCGGGCTCGATGAGCGGCTCATCGCCCTGCACGTTGACATAGATGTCCGCGGGGATTTGCGCCGCAACTTCGGCCACGCGCTCGGAACCAGAGCGGTGGTCGCTGCGCGTCATCACCGCTTCGCCGCCGAATCCGCGCACAGCTTCGCGGATGCGCTCGTCGTCGGTAGCCACCACGACGCGGTCCACGCGCTTCGCTTTGCGCACGCGTTCATAGACATGTTGGATCATCGGCTGGCCACAGATGGAAACCAGCGGCTTTCCGGGCAAACGCGTGGCGGCGTAGCGCGCGGGTATGACGGCAAGAACGTTCACGCGCGGAATCCTAACATCCGGGCGCGGAGGAGTCGAGGCGCGCCCGAAGGCCTCCCGTGCGCCGGCTATAGTTCGGCTTGCTTTGCTCTTGCGGAGTGTTAGAATCACTCTCAAAGAGTACAGGTGGGCCTGCACCCGTCCCTTTGCGGGATGGAGAGGGAAACGATGGAGCCGAACGTCAGGCGATGGTCCGTGCGCCACGCAAGCATGGTTCTGCTGACCGCCTGCGCCCTGCTGGTCTGCTTCGCCTCTGCACAATCCCCTGCGCAATTGAGCAAAACTCCCGCGGCGCTGGACAAAACGCGCCAAAGCGACAAGCGCATCCGCGTGGACGTGGATTTGGTGCTGGTGAACACCACGGTCACCGACCCCTACAACCGCCTGGTGACCGGGCTGGAGCGCGAGAATTTCCGCGTGTTCGAAGACAGCCAGGAACAGGAAGTGGTGCACTTCTCCAGCGAGGACGTGCCCATCTCCATTGGCGTGGTGCTGGACATGAGCGGCAGCATGTCCAACAAGGTGGACAAGGCGCGGCTGGCGACGATACAGTTTTACAAGACGGCCAACCCCCAAGATGAGTTTTTCCTGGTGAGCTTTGACGACCGCGCGCAACTGATGAGCGGATTCACCAGTAGCGTCGAAGAACTGCAGAACCGCATGATGTATGCCAGGGCCAGAGGTCGCACGGCTCTGCTGGACGCCATCTACCTGGGGCTCAGCCAGATGAAAGGGGCACGCAACACCAAGCGCGCTTTGCTCATCATATCGGATGGCGGCGATAACCACAGCCGGTACAACGAGCGGGACATCAAGAACTTCGTCCGCGAAGCGGATGTTCAGTTGTACGCCGTTGGCATTTACGATCCGCTGGGGAATCGCTCCCGCACGTCGGAGGAATTGAACGGGCCGACGATGCTCGCCGAGGTCACGGAAATGACCGGCGGGCGGGCGTTCCCGGTGGAAAATCTCAACGACTTGCCGGACATCGCGGCCAAGATCGGGATGGAGCTACGAAACCAGTATGTTCTCGGATACAAACCTGCGAATATGGAGCGCGATGGAAAGTGGCGCAAGATCAAGATCCG
>CAZIWR010000325.1:0-2577 GCA_964542805.1 uncultured Acidobacteriaceae bacterium | reverse complement strand
ACCGTCGCGGACACCTACGGCGTGCTCTTGCGCTCGATGACCGCCAGCGTGGAAGCAAAACTCGATGACGAGCTGACTGCCGCGGACTGGGTGCTGCGCTACTACGGCTACGGGATGCGCTTAACGCCTACAGAACACGCCAGGCTCCGCAATGGCCTCGAGCGGACTGTGGAGCGCGAACCCAGGAATGCGGTTCTGTGGGGCTGCCTTTCCCAGCTGTATAGCGACGAATTCGTTTTCCGTTTCAACAGCCGCCCGGATGCGCTGGACCGCGCGCTCGCGGCGGCGCGTCGCTCCGTGGACCTCGACCGGACCTGCCAGCAGGGACATCAGACTCTCGCGCAAGTCCATTTTTTCCGGCGTGACACCCAGGCGTTTCGCACGGCAGCGGAAAGCGCCATGGCGCTCAATCCGCGCAACACGGACACGCTGGCTAAGATGGGACTCATGCTCGTACACATCGGAGATTTCGAGAACGGTGCGAAAATTACGCGGCGGGCGATGGATATCAATCCGCACCATGCCGGCTGGTTCCACTTCAGTCTCATCTGGGAAAGTTGCAACAATGGCGATTACGAGAAGGCACTGGAACACGCCACGCGGGTCAACATGCCGGGCATGTTCTGGCAGCCGCTGGTGGTGGCCTGTTTGTGCGGGTTGCTGGGCCGCCGGACAGAAGCCGCCGCCGCTGTGAAGGAACTGCGCAAGCTTGACGAAGAAATCGAAGTGAATGCGCGCCATTTCATCGAGTGCTGGCATTACTCGAGCGGGCTGATGGACCGAATTCTGGAAGGGCTCAACAAGGCCGGGCTGGAAATTTCCGAATCCGAAGCTGCGGCGGTTAGTGAATCTTCCACCGACGCGACATTGGAGAAGTCCGTCGCGGTGTTGCCGTTTGCGGATTTGAGTCCCGCGAAGGACCAGGACTGGTTTTGCGAGGGCATCGCCGAAGAAATCCTCAACTCGTTGACGAAGCTCCCGGGCCTGCGCGTAGCTTCCAGAACCTCCGCATTCCGGTTCAAGGACCCGGCTCGCGACTTGCAAAAAATTGGAGAAACGCTCGGCGTTACGACTTTGCTCGAAGGCAGCGTGCGCACGGCGGGATCACAACTGCGGGTGACGGCGCAACTCGTCAACGCCAAGGACGGCCTCCAAATCTGGTCCGAGCGTTTCGACCGCCAGGTAGAGGATGTCTTCGCGATCCAGGACGAAATCGCGAAGAAAGTCATGGAGGCCCTGAAGCTCCGTCTGGTGGGTTCAGCCGCAGTGGCAACTCCGGCCCGGCACACCGCCGATCTCGAAGCCTATCAACTGCTCTTGAAAGGCCGTCATTTCCGCTACAGCAAGCTCGATCTTCGCGGCGCCCGGCGCACGTTCGAACAGGCAATTCAAAAGGATCCGACTTATGCTCTTGCACGCGTCGGGCTAGCGGAGACCCTGGTCATCATGGGGATTTACGGGATGATTCCGCCTTCCGAATGCCAGGCGCGGGCCAGAGAGGAACTCAAGAAGGCGCGCGAACTCGACGGAGAATCTGCCGCAGGATTGGCCGTGGAGGCCGCCCTTTTGCTCGTCTACGACTGGAATGTGCCGGCAGCAATTGCAGCTTTCGAGCGCTCGCTCGAACTCGACCCTTCCAACATATTCTGCCGGGGCTGGTATTCGTGGGCCTTGCAGAGCCTCGGCTCCACTCAGGAGGCAGTGAACCAGGCGCGTCGAATCAGCGAGTTGGACCCGCAATCTCCCTACGCCCAAGCCATGACCGGATTCATGGTTTTGTTTGCCGATCACGTGGAAGAGGCCATCGCACACGAGCGTCGCGCCCTGGAACTCGAGCCAGAATCGCTGCAAGCCATGTGGATGCTGGCCCTAGCTCTCGCCGCGCGGTCGGATTGGGAGGAAGCGCTGGAAGGCTTTGGGCGGGCAGTTGAGAAGCTGTCCGGGGCGCCATTTCATCTAGGACTTTTGGCATGGTGCCAGGCGGCTGCTGGCCGCCATGACCTGGCCCGGCAGTCGCTCGCCGAGCTCGAGAAGCGCTCAGTAAATGAGTATATTGCGCCGATCTTTCTGGCCTGGGGGTACAGTGAACTAGGCGATAGTGTGCGGGCGCAAAAGCTGTTGCAAGAGGCTTTCGAGGAACGGACCTTTTCACTTGTGCTTCAGAAAATGCCGAGCTATCGAAAATTGCATAGCGAGCCACTCATGGAAGGATTGCGCAGGCGGCTTCTCGGGCAGCGCCTCGATGCGTCAGAATGATCGGCCTGATTCTCTCCCATTACAAAATCCTCGCCAAGCCGGGCGCCGGAGGCATGCAGCGCGCCTTTGACGCGCCCCAGTGCCGGGCATTCAGAAGAGCGCGCGTTTGAGCGCAACCTCGTAGGCCTCAAACGATGCGCGGCCTTTCTTCGTCAGGCGGCACCGCGTGAGCGGGATCTTCCCGCGAAATGATTTTTGGATTTCCACGTATCCCTCTTCTTCCAGCTTCGCAAGGTGACTGGAGAGGTTCCCTTTGGTCAAATCCGTTTGTCGTTGGAGATATAGGAAGTCGGCCTCTTTCACCACGTACAGCGTGGCTAC
>CAZIWR010000324.1:0-2592 GCA_964542805.1 uncultured Acidobacteriaceae bacterium | reverse complement strand
TGGCCGCGGCGTGGCGCGACGCGAGCTCGGAGGCGACGAATGCGTTCGGCGACGGGCGGCTGTACCTGGAAAAATATCTGGCACACGCGCGGCACATCGAAATCCAGGTGCTTGCGGACCACCACGGGAACGCGGTGTATCTGGGCGAGCGCGAGTGCTCGATCCAGCGGCGGCACCAGAAAGTGATCGAAGAAGCGCCGTCGCCGGTGGTGGATGCGGCAATGAGGAAACGCATGGGCGAGGCGGCGGTGCGGCTGGCGCGCGCGGGCGGGTACACCAACGCGGGCACGCTCGAGTTCATGGTGGACGGGCAAAACAACTTTTATTTTTTGGAGATGAATACACGGTTGCAGGTGGAACATCCGGTGACGGAGATGGTCACGGGGCTCGATTTGGTGAAGCTGCAAATCCGCGTGGCGGCGGGGGAGCGGCTGCCGTTTGCGCAAGACGACATCACGATTCGCGGGCATGCGATTGAATGCCGCGTGTACGCGGAAGACCCGGACAATAATTTTTTTCCATCGCCGGGGAAAATTCTGGCGCGGAGGATTCCGGCCGGGCCCGGCATCCGCATGGACGACGGCGTCTATCCGGGCTGGGTGGTGCCCAACGACTACGACCCGCTGCTGGGGAAACTGATTGCGTGGGGCGCGGACCGCGAAGAAGCCATCGCGCGGATGAAAAGGGCGCTCGATGAATACTACGTGAGCGGGATCAAGACGAATATCGGACTGTTCCGGCGAATCATGAATGAGGCGGATTTTTTGAGTGCCAAGCTGCACACGCGGTGGCTGGATGAGTTGCTGATGGCCGCTGCACCAAAGGCCGCGGGGAGTGGCGAGGCGTCGAAAGATACACCCTCCGCGGAGGATGCGGCGGTGCTGGCGGCGGTGCTGTATCACATTTCCGGGAACGGCGAAGCAGCAGAGAAAGCTCCCACAACGGAATCTCGATGGAAGCTTTCTGGGCGAGAAGAACTCCTCAATCGCGATCCGAAGCGATAGCAGGCAATTCAACATCGACAATCCGCCGGAGGTGCCGGATGAAGTGGATTACGCGCGAAAACGTGAAGGTGGACCGCGTGGCGTGTCCCTGGCTGATCAAACGATTTGTGGACCCTGCCGCGGAGTTTCTGTTTGTACCTGAAGACCAACTTCTCGAAGCGGCGCGAGCGCAGAATGCGATTCCCTACGACGCAACGCGTTTTCCGGAAGTGAAGCTGAACCATCGCGGGGAACGGTGCACGTTTGAAGCGATACTGGAAGACTACAAGCTGACCGAGCCGGCGCTGCAACGACTGGGGCTGATTGTGCGCGCGGCGGACGTGCAGGGCCAGGAGCACGCGGCACCCGAAGGGCTCGGGTTGCGGGCGCTGGCGCAAGGCTTCGCGCTAATGGGTATTTCCGATAAAGAACGGCTGGCCAGGCAGTTTCCCGTGTACGACGCGTTGTATGAATACGCGCGCAAGCAGTTCACCTGAGCGCTGATGACATCCCTGCGAGACCGAACGATTATTTATGCGGCGGCGTTTTTGCGCTCGCTGGGGACGGGCATGTGCGGCGTGCTGCTGGCGCTGTACATGAATTCGCTGGGCTGGGACGTGCGGCAGGTGGGGTTGTTGGTGACCGCGGGCCTGGCGGGCATTGCGACGGCGACGCTGTTGAGCAGTTTTTTTGCGGACCGCGCGCGGAGATTCAGCCTGATTGTGCTGGGCGTGTTCAACGTGCTGGGCGGTCTGGCGCTGGTGATTTCACCGGCTTACCGCGATGCGCCGGTGGTGCTGCTGGGCTTCGCGTTCTTCGGAATGATCAATGGGCTGGGGCGCGACCGCGGGCCAGCGTACGCGCTGGAACAGGCGCTGCTGCCGTCCACGACCACCGAAGCGCGGCGCACGTGGACCATCGCGTGGTACAGCCTGCTGATGGACGCGGGACTAGCGCTGGGGAGCTTAGCGGCGGGAATCCCGTATTTGCTGCGACACGCGTGGGGATGGGAGGCGGCGCGGTCGTACCAGGCGGCATGGGTGCTGTACACCGCGCTGGGGGTGATTTCGCTGGCGCTGTATGCGTGTCTTTCGCCGGCGATTGAAGCTGTGAAAGAGAAGGTCGCTGCGAAAGGCGAGGCGGCATCCGTCCACACGCACGACACGCGCGCGGCGATTTACAAGCTGGCGGCGCTGACGGGAATGGACAGCCTGGGCGGCGGATTTTTGTCGAGCGCGCTGGTGTCGTACTGGTTTTTTCAGCGCTTCGGCGCGGGCGAAGAGCTACTGGGGCCGCTGTTTTTCGGAGCGCGCGTGGCCAACGCGGCGTCGCACCTGGTGGCGGCGTGGCTGGCGCGGCGGATCGGATTGCTGAACACGATGGTGTTCACGCATTTGCCGTCGAGCGTGTTTCTGATTGCGGTGCCGTTTGCGCCGAGCCTGCCGTGGGCCATTGTGCTGTTCCTCATACGCGAAGGATTGGTGGAGATGGACGTGCCAACGCGACAATCGTACATCCTGGCGGTGGTGCGGCCGGAGGAGCGCGCATTTGCGAGCGGGTTCACAACGTTTACGCGCAACGTGTCGTATGCCATTGCGCCGGCGCTGGC
>CAZIWR010000323.1:0-2613 GCA_964542805.1 uncultured Acidobacteriaceae bacterium | reverse complement strand
CGTCGTGCCGGGATGTAGCACGCCAGCATCGCCACGCTCAGCAGCACCGCAGCGACGCCTGCAAACGTCAGTGGATCGGCTGCGCTCACGCCGTAGAGAAACCGCGAAACCAGTTGCGCCAGCGCAAGGCCGATGCACAAGCCCGCGCCCAGGCCGACTCCCACCAGCCGCAGTCCCTCTCGCAAAACCATGCGCAGCACTTCCGCGGCGCCCGCTCCCAACGCCATGCGGATTCCAATCTCGCGCGTGCGCTGGCTCACCGAAAACGCCATCACGCCAAAAACTCCAAGCGCCGCCAGACTCAGGCCCACTGCGCCGAAAAGCCCCAGCAACATTGCGCCCAGGCGCGCCGGTGCAAGCGACGAGCTTACATGCGCGCTCATCGTTCTCGCCGGAAATACCGCCAGGTTGCGGTCAAACGTGCGGATCAGGCTCTCCATGGCTTGCAGCAGCGCGCGGGGTTCTCCGCCGCTGCGCACCACAAGCGCCATGTGCGATTGGTACTGCTGCGCGAGTGGCAAAAACAAGTACGGCTGGTTCCGCTCGCCAAGGCTGTCGTACTTAGCGTCACGCATCACACCAATCACTTGCAGCGGCGTGCCGCTGCGTCCGCCCAGCAGCAGCCGTTCGCCGATGGGATCCTCATTCGGCCACATGCGCGCAGCAAGTTGATGATTGATCAGGGCGACGCCCGGAGAATCCGCGCGGTCCTGCGCGGTGAATTCCCTGCCCTGCAGGACAGTGATCCCCATTGTCTCGCAGTAGCGCGGCGCGACCGTATTCACGCCTGCGCGCACTTCGGACTCTGCTGTAGGGGAGTCCGCGCCTTCGCGGCTAACAAAGGCCACGCCGCGGTCCAGCCCCAGCGGCAGCCGTTCCACAAGGCTCGCGGAAAGCACGCCGGGCAAAGTTTCTGCGCGTTCGACGATTTGGCGGAATGCATCGACTCCGGCAGCATCCGAGTAACCGGCCAGCCGGAGGTCCAACGGGACCGCCGCCACGCGCTCCGCCACAAATCCCGCATCTGTCTTCTGCGCCGTTTGCAAGCTGCGCAGGAACAGTCCGGCGCCGATCAGCAAGAGCGATGCGAGTCCCACTTGCATTACGACGAACAGGTTGCGCAAGCGCGATTTCCAAACTTTGCCCGCACCCAAGTCATTTTTCAGCACGGAAACCAGGTCCACGCGCGAGGCCGCAAGAGCGGGCACCAGGCTGAACAGCAGCAGGGTCAGCAAGGAAACGCCGAGTGTGAACGCGAGTACGCTGCGGTCCGGACTCACGTCCAGCGTAATTCGCGTCCCGCCGGGCAACTCCATGCTCGACAGCAAACTGGACGTCCACGTGACCAGCAGCATCGCCGCAGCACCGGCCAGCAGCGCCAGCGGCACAGCCTCCAGCACCAACTGGCGCACCAATTGGCCGCGGGTTGCGCCCAGCGCCAGCCGCACTCCAATCTCCTTTTTTCGCGATGCGCCGCGGGCCAGCATCAAATTCGCCAGATTGGAGCATGCCGTCAGAAGCAGCAATCCAACGATGGCGAAGAGCAGCGCGGCAACCGGCAGGAAAAGTTCGCCACGTTCGCGCGGATCCACGCCTCCGGCGATCGTGTACAACTCGACGCGGGTCGGCCGCCCATCGGCCGGCTGGCGCGGTTCGTCCTGCTCCATCAGAGCGGTCAGCGCTGCTTCAGCCTGCTGGATGTTTACGCCCGGCTTCAGGCGACCGACCACATTCATCCAGATAAAGTTGCGGTCCACGATTGCGCTGGCTGCACGCGCATTCGCGCGGGGAAACAAAATCGGCTGCATCATCATGGGAACCCAGAGGTCGCGTTCCTTGCCGATCTCGTCGCCAATGAAGCCTGCGGGCATGACCCCCACAATGGTGAAGCGCATTCCGTTCAGCAGAATTGTCTTCTGCAAAATATCCGGGTCTGCGCCAAAGCGCCGCAGCCAAAGGCCTTGGCTGAGCACCGCCACGGGGTGCGCGCCCGGATTGTGATCTTCTTCGGGGAGAAATGTGCGGCCTCTTGCCGCTGGGGTGCCTAGCACGGAAAAAAAATTCGCGGTCACCAGCTCGCCGGTGACCAGTTCCGGCTCGCCGCCCGCGTTCAGGTTCAGCGACATCGTGCCACCTTGCGCGAACATCCCGGAGAACACAGCGTTGTGGTCGCGGAGAAATTCGTACGATGGATAGGAATAAGAGCGGGAAAGATAGGCCAACTCGCCGGGCTCGTGAACCAGAGGCAATGGGCGGAGCAGTAGCGCGTTTACCACGCTGAAGATGGTTGTGTTGGCGCCGATGCCCAGCGCCAGCGTGAGTATCGCCACGGCCGCAAAGCCGGGACTCTTGACCAGCAGCCGCCATCCGTGTCTCACATCCTGCCAGAGCGTCTCCATTCGCAATCTCCTTGCGATCAGCTCTGCACCATCCAGCCGTCTTTCACCTGGATAATGCGGTCGCCGTAGGCGGCCCAGTTTTCGTTGTGGGTCACCTGAATGATCGTGGTGCCTTCGCCATTCAGTTTCTTGAACAGCTCCATGATTTCTTTGCCCTGGCCGGAATGCAGATTGCCGGTGGGCTCGTCGGCCAAAATCAGGCGAGGCTTGGCGA
>CAZIWR010000322.1:0-2617 GCA_964542805.1 uncultured Acidobacteriaceae bacterium | reverse complement strand
CCCGCCGCCAGCCCCACCACCACAAATCGTCCTGGCAGACTTTCCACCACATTCAGGCATTGCCGCCCGATGGAACCCGTCGAACCGAGTATCGCCAGCCGTTTCATGGTTTGAATGGAGTCATATAAAAATACCACCAAACTATCGGGCCAGCGAGCAGCAGCGCATCAATCCGGTCGAGAATGCCACCATGTCCCGGAAGTAGATTTCCTGAATCCTTTACGCCCGCTCCACGCTTCCACGCCGACTCGAACAGGTCCCCAACCTGCCCTGCTATACTAACGAGGACTGCAACAAACAAACAGTCGACGAGCAATACCTCACGTTGCCATTTGTAAAAAGCAAATCCTGCGAGAAGCGATGCAACTACATTAGCCACAGCGCCTTCCCAAGTCTTCTTCGGGCTGATGACGGGAGCAAGAAGGTGCTTTCCCATTGCACGCCCGACGAAGAAGGCTGCTGTGTCGCCTACCCAAACCAGCACAAGAGTGAACAGCAGCAATTCCGGATACCTCGCGTGGAGATTGACTAGTGTGCTCAGCGGCCAGGCAACGAACATCATTCCCGCTGCACTGACTGCACAATTTGGCAGCGCCGAGGCAATTGAACTGCGGGATTGCAGGGTGAGGACAACAATACCCAAAATAAAACAAAACAATACGAGCTCAATCGAGCCAACGAGTTTCAGCAGAATCGACATAAAGAACTGATTCATCTCCACAGACCACTTCTCCACTAGCTTCAGAAGTGCCATGTTCATGACCAATCCAAGGGCGCACAACATGGTGAACCGCGGATACCCCGGCATATTCATTTTCGCGCCGAGGGCAAACAATTCGTGCAGTGCAAGCAGAATGATTCCAGCCACAACAATGGCCACCAGCCACGTCGGCCCCCACAGCACAAGGCTCACCACTAGCGGAATCAGTACGACAGCCGTCAACACGCGCGCGCCAGTGCCGCTCATCGCCCTCTCCGGCTAATTGTCTGGGATTGGTCCTTCACGAAGCCGCGCCTCAATGCCGTGCGCGCCCGTGCGCGCTCGCGCCCACCGCTTCCGGCTGCGTTTCCTCCGCAGGAGGAGCGGCACCGGAGAGTCCGCCGTAGCGCCGTTCGCGCTTTTGAAAATCAATCAGCGCCTCGAACAGCCGCGCGCGGTTGAAGTCCGGCCACAGGGTTTCGGTCACATAAATTTCTGCGTACGCAATCTGCCACAGCAGAAAATTGCTCACGCGCATCTCTCCGCTGGTGCGGATGAGCAGGTCCGGGTCCGGCAGCCCCGCGGTATACAGGTGATCAGAAATAGTCTGCTCGTCCACCGGCGCCTGCGTCGCCCCATTGTGCCGTATGTAGTCCAGAATTCGGTTGAACGCGTCCACCAATTCCGCGCGAGCGCCGTAATTCAGCGCCACCACCAGCTTCATGCCCGTGTTGTCGGCAGTGGTGCGCATAGCGCGCTCGATGTCGTGGTTCACCGCCTCGGGGATCTGGTCTGACCGCCCGATGACCAGCAGGCGAATATTATTTTTGTGGATGACGGGCAGCTCTTTGCGCAGGTATTCGCGCAGCAAGCGCATCAGGAAATCCACTTCCGCCTTGGGGCGACGCCAGTTTTCCACCGAAAACGCGTACAGCGTCAGCGCGTTAATCTTTTTCATTCGCGCACACGTTTCGATGATTTCCCTCGCGGCTTTCACTCCCGCGCGGTGTCCGGCGATGCGCGGCAGGTGACGCCGCTGCGCCCAGCGCCCGTTGCCGTCCATGATGACAGCGATGTGCTGCGGCAGGCGATGCGGGTCAATCTCGCCGAGCAATCGTTCTTCTTCGCGGTTGGCGGCTTTTAGTGATTCAATCGCTTTCACTACGTTTGTCCCGGGGCACGGCGCTCATCGAGCGGCACTCGAACGGCGATGAAATTGTTGGCGCGCAAGCATCTTTATGAAATAAAGTTAACACACTGCCCTGCCCCGCGCAACCAACCCGGCCTATCGCCCCGCCGGCGTTCCCTGCAACGCCGACGGTGTAAAAATCGACAGATACAGCAACACCAGCGTAATGACGATCATCGTCACCGTGGTGCCCCACGCCAGCACGTTGTACGTGCGGCTGTTGGTCTGCTCGCCCATCAGGTCTCGCCGGTTCACCAGCATCAAAATGAAAATGAGTATGAACGGAAGCAGAACTCCGTTGGCCACCTGCGAAAGCACGGCAATCAGCACCAGCGGCGCTTCCGGCCACAGGATGAACGCCGCGCCAACCACGATGATCCCGGTGTACAGCCAGTAGAAAATCGGCGCTTCTCTCCATTTGCGATCCACGCCGTGCTCAAAGCCCAGACCTTCGCAGATTACGTACGCCGTGGTGAGCGGCAGAATCGACGCGGCAAAAAGGGAGGCGTTCAGCAAACCCAGTGCGAAGAGCGCGCCGGCCCAGCGTCCGGCCAGCGGCACCAGCGCCTGCGCCGCTTCCCCGGCATCGGTGATCGTGTAGTGGCCGACGGCGTTCAGCGTGGTGGCTGTACACACGATGATGAAGAAAATGATGATCACTGCGGTCACCGTGCCCACCATCACGTCCAAGCGCGTTTGCCGGTACTGCCGCGGCCCCACCCGTTTTT
>CAZIWR010000321.1:0-2626 GCA_964542805.1 uncultured Acidobacteriaceae bacterium | reverse complement strand
TACAGCCTGGTGGCCTATATGGAGGGCGGCCGCCCGCGCGTCATTCGCGGGCCGTACGGCACGCCGTTGTGTCCTTCGGTGGTCAGCGTGGACGCCGACGGAAGCGTTGTGGTTGGCGAGCCGGCGCGCCGCCGCCTACTTACGCAGTCCGACCGCACCATTTATTCCGCGAAGCGCTTGATGGGCCGCGGCGTTGCCGACGTGCAGGATGAGCTGAAGCTGTTTCCGTTCCGCATCGATCCGGGCAGCCAGAACGTCATCCGCGTGCGCCTCGGCGACCGTGTGTTCACCCCGCCGGAAATTTCTGCGTTCATTCTTCGCGAGCTGAAGAGCTGGGCGGAAGATTTCTTCAAGGAGCCGGTGGACCGCGCGGTGGTCACCGTGCCCGCGTATTTCAACGACGCGCAGCGCCAGGCTACCAAGGACGCCGGCCGCCTCGCCGGGCTCGAAGTGCTGCGGTTGGTGAACGAGCCCACCGCCGCCGCGCTGGCCTACGGACTGCACGAAAAACAGCGCGGGCTCGTCGCCGTGTACGATTTCGGCGGCGGCACGTTCGACATTTCCATCCTCAAGCTCGTCTCCACCGGCCAAGGCGACATTTATCAGGTGCTCTCCACCAACGGCGACACGCATCTCGGCGGCGACGACATTGACAACGCCCTGCGCGCCACCGAATGGGAAGAAATCCGCCGGAGCGGCCTGAATGGATTCTCCCGCACAGGCGAAGACGCCCAGGTCCTCCGCGAAGCGGTCATCGCCGCCAAGCACGAGCTTTCTGTTGTGGATAAAACTTTCGTAAAATTTCCTGCACCCGATGGCGGCTGGTACAAGCGCGAAATCACTCGCGAGGAATTCGAGCGCGCCATCGCGCCGATTATCGAGCGCACCATTGGCCCGGTGAAGCTGGCGCTCGCCGATGCGCATCTCCAGCCTGAGCAGATCGAGGAAGTCGTGCTTGTCGGCGGCTCCACGCGCATCCCGCTGGTGCGCCGCCGCGTCGAAGACTTTTTCGGCCGCAAGCCGCACTTCGAGCTTAACCCCGACGAAGTGGTCGCGCTCGGCGCTGCGGTGCAGGCGGACATCCTGGAGAGCGGCGTGAAGAACATGCTGTTGCTCGACGTCACGCCGCTCTCGCTGGGTATCGAGACCATGGGTGGCGTCATCGCCAAAATCATCCCGCGCAATTCCACTATTCCCGCCAGCGCCCAGGAGCTGTACACCACCGGCGTGGACAATCAGACCGGCATCGACATTCACGTGCTCCAGGGTGAGCGCGAGCTGGCCAAGGATTGCCGCTCGCTTGCGCGCTTTCAGTTGAAGATTCCGCCGGCGCCCGCAGGCCACGCACGCGCCGAGGTAAAGTTTCTGATCGACGCCAACGGCATTTTGCAGGTCCACGCGCGCGACCTGCATACGGCCGAGGTGCGCTCGGTCGAAGTCCAGCCCAGTTACGGCTTGAGCGACACGGAAGTCGAAAAAATGCTGGAAGACTCCATCGAATTCGCCGAGCAGGATTTTTCCGAGCGGCAACTTATCGAGGCGCGCACCGAGGCGGAGAGCATTCTGCTGGCCACCTCCAAGGCGCTCGCCGACGAGGTAGCCGCGGAGCTTGCTCAGGACGAGCGCCGCAACATTGACGCGGCCATTTCGATGCTTCGCGCGGCCATGATGGGCAGTGATTACAAACTTGTCCGCGCGCGCGTGGACGCGCTCAACCAGGCCACCATGCACCTCGCCGAGTTGATGATGAACCGCGTCCTGCACGTCGCCGTCGAAGGCAAACGTTTGGAAGAGGTGTGAAATGGGTGGCAAAAATCCTTACATCGAAGAAGCAAAATTCACGCCGGCAACGAAGAAATACAAAATCACGTTTGTCCGCGACGGCAAGCCCACCGAAGTCGAAGTGGACCCGGCGAAAGTTCCCTACGGCCACGACGGCCTGCCCGGCAGCATCCTCGACATCGCCATGGGCTATCACATGGGCCTCGACCACGCTTGCGGCGGCGTCTGCGCCTGCTCCACGTGCCACGTCATCATGCATGAGGGCAGCGAGTCCTGCAACGAAGCCACCGACGCCGAATTCGATCAGCTCGACGAGGCCGCCGGCGTCACCGCCAAGTCGCGCCTCGGCTGCCAGTGCGTCCCTGACGGCACGAAGGACGTCGTCGTCGAAATTCCCGAATGGAATCGCAATTTCGCTAAAGAAGCCGACCACTGATGTAGCGCGGACTTTACGCCCGCGCCTGAACTTTGCTAGGAGCGATCATGGCCGCCACTTTTGACTGGGACGACGCCGAAGAAATCGGTATCCAGCTTTCCGAAAAATTCCCGGACCTCGATCCGCTCACCGTCCGCTTCACGGATTTGCACAGATGGGTGACGGAGCTCGCCGGCTTTTCCGGCGATCCCAAGATGTCCAACGAAGGCAAGCTCGAAGCCATCCAAATGGCCTGGCACGAGGAATTCCAGGACCGCCAGGGGTAGCGCGGGCTTTACGCCCGCGCTCGTATTGCTTTTTCTCGAACCGTTTTGCCGTTCTACTGCATCTATTCATTCTGTAACCCAATCGCAAAGGATACGTCACCGATGAAAAAGTCTCTGCTGTTCTTAGTTCTGTTCGCGCTGG
>CAZIWR010000320.1:0-2641 GCA_964542805.1 uncultured Acidobacteriaceae bacterium | reverse complement strand
GCGGGCCCTTGCAAGGATGGAAACCGAAAAAGGACCAGTTCGGCATGTAAGCGGGGTTACAGGCCTGCCTGTTTCACGAGCCGTCGGGCATCTTCGCGTGGGACGCTGGTGAGGTTAGATTGGTCCTCTGGTTGGGCTGGCACGACGTCGGAACCGCCCAAGACGGCTGAAATCTATGTGTGGACGGGACGCGAATACAAGTTGGCGAAGACAGTTCCATGGCGGGAGCGCTATTCCGAATAGGCCATCACTGTATCAGGGAATTGTCGGGCATCCGCGGCAAACGCGGATCGTGGCCCATCATGACGCGCTTGCCCGGCGGCCGCGGGGGGACCGGCTGCCTCGGGAAAACGCCACGCGACTAAAACATGAAGGCCGTTTCCCCCTACAACTTTCGCTGGTTCAAATCGAGGGCTGGATTTGAACCAGCGACCTTTGGGTTATGAGGGCAATTCCAGCCGCGAAGCCAGCCAAAGCGATCCGAACGGAGACAAAGGCGGACGCCTTTGGGCCGCTTCGGTCCCGCTACTACATAGTTCCTTCATAGTCGGTCGCGGCTGGAGGAGCCCCCGACTGGCCGCAATCTCTCACCTCTGCGCTGGGGCCCCTTTATTTGGACCATTTCGGCTTGGCGACCGGAAGGGTCTTCGTCGGAGTCTTTTCTGCTTCCGATGTCGCTGAGCCACTTGGCGTGGGGGACGGGTCTTCTATCCTCTCCTCGACTAGATAGAAGCCGCTCCCTATTCGGACGAGGTAATCGAGGCCATCTCTCCTTTTTATTGAGACCTAACGAGTCTGTAGAAAACGTCCCCCGTTCACGACGCCCGCGAATCTGGGGCGCTGTGGCGCACACACGAGAAGAAAGGGCCCGTCTTCTCGAATGGAGCGCCAACTCTTCATATACAGGCTCTCACGCGCTCACGTCGGATAAATTCTCCATCACCTAGGAAAACCACCTTCCGCGGCGGCACCTGACAATCGACTCTTTTCCGGATTTTTCTACAGACTCAACGCCTAGTTGGGTCATTCACGATAGAGAGGGAACCGGGCAATGGCCGGTACCACTTCTTGGCGCGTCTTCTTAATATCCGAAGAGACGCGCTCCATCGGGCGAGATGCGCTGGTGCCTTCAATGTTTTTCACGTAGTGGAAGCTCATAGTATAAGGAGATCCAGCGCTTCGAAAGAACTTGAATGCGTTGAACTCGAGGAAGTTCTTGTCTTTTTCCTTTCGTGTCGACTCGGGGAAGAAGAAGTCTAGCAAGGCAGCATCGGTGTTCTTGCCGGTGAACAAAGCAAACTGCATATACGGGTATTTCTGCTTAAAGGCCGCAGCGGTGCGCTTAGCGTGATCCATCGGCTCATTACCTTCTGGGTGCACGGGGTAAATTTCGAACGCAACCATTTCCAACCAGTTCTCAGGTGTTTCATTGGAAAGAAAATACTCGTATATCCGGACTGGTTTGTCTGTGGCTTTGAACTTCAGCTCAAACTTCTTTCCAATGAATTCGACTATCTGAGTGCTGGTCACCGAGGCGCGCTCTGAACTTGCGGGCGCAGTCGGCTCTGAGGCGTAACTGCGATCTAGAGATTTTGCCTTGGTCGCCTCGCGGTGCTTGACCTCCTGCTGCTTGGCTTCCACCTCTGTCCGCCTGGTCCGTTCTTCTTCCTGCCGTTCCGCGAGCGATTTGACGTTCAGATAGCGCTCGACCCCCCGAACGTTCTCAGCGGCGGACAACCATGACTGGTTCACGTTTGGCCACACGCGCAGCGCCTCTTTGAAACAGCTCATCGCCGCCCTGATGGCACTTGCGAGCTCACCCTGGCCGCCCTGCTGGCCACCGGCGAGATACTCACCCACCAGCTTGTCCGTGTTCGCCACGCGGGTCGCGTACTCGGCCTTGTCCTTGCTCTGTGAACCGCTCGCCCAGCCCACAAGCGCCCCCAACGCCTCGATCGCCTTGACCGCCTTGGCCCGCTCCCCCGGAGGGATCCGGCTCGGGTCCCCACCCGGCATCCTGACGGCGCAGGATTCTGCGGGCGTGGCCGTCGGAGCGCTGGCCGCGGCGCTACTCCCCGGCACGGGCTGTTGGGCGGAGCCCGGCAGGCCCCAGACGGCCGACACCAGCTCGCGCGGAATCGCAAGTCGGGCACCCGCTATCAGGAGCGAACACTCTGGTGAGCCCAGCATCTGTATGACCACTTCCCCCGGCACGTCGTAGGTGGCGACGTTCGTCTCGGGAGTCTGTCGGAAATCGGACAGCCCCACCCGCCAGCTTCTCGTGCCGCAGACCGCCGCGATTTCTCGCAACGAGGCGATCCCGTGTCCTGCGATACGGACTTGCCGCCCGCCCGTCACGCGGTCACCTGCCAGCGTGATCCCCGGCTGCCGCTTTTCTTGGGGCTCACGAACCTCATCGAGGAGAATGAGCGTGCGCCCGTCGTCGGTCAATCGGGGCCCGGCCGCCACCCCGCGCGCGCTGCCCGGAAGGAAAACCAGGAGAAGCGTCCCCAGAAGCACCGCCCCTTGCTTCATGCTCTCCATCCTCACTTTCAACGAACCTTTGAGCTGGCCACCCGCCCCATCACGGGATCCCATCGAAACGGACCCTGGCCAGCCCGGCGCTCCATGTGTCCAAATC
>CAZIWR010000319.1:0-2660 GCA_964542805.1 uncultured Acidobacteriaceae bacterium | reverse complement strand
AAGCAGGTGCTGAACATGCTCGTCGCCGGGCCGCCTGCGCCCGAGTTGCGCACGCTGCCGGCCGACGCGGCCCTGCTCGAATTTTATCTTTTGGAAGACGGCACGGCGATTGCCGATTTCTCCGGAGAACTTTCCACCGGCACGCCTTCGGGCATCCTCAGCGAACAGCGCGCGGCGGAGTCCATCGCGCGGACGCTGGAGGCCAACGTGCCGGGACTCACACGGCTGAAAATCCTGATCCACGGGCAGGAAGCGGAAACGCTGGCGGGACATCTGGACCTGAGCGGATATTTTACGCTCGCGCCGCCCGCCGCCGAGCCGGCCACGCCGGAAAAGCCCGCGCCAGGAAAGTTGACAGCTTCGGGCGGCGCGGTCAAACTGCCGCAGTAGCACACACCTCGAGTTTGCACTACGGGAGTTCACCCTGCGTTCCGACGGACGAGCAGCCAATCAACTCCGCGCCTTGAAAATTACGCCGGACTTTGTGACCACGGCGGAAGGCAGCGTGCTCATCGAGGTCGGCAACACGCGCGTCATCTGCACGTGCTCGCTGGATGACGGCGTGCCGTCGTTCTTGCGCGGCTCGGGCAAGGGCTGGGTGACCAGCGAGTACGGCATGTTGCCGCGGGCCACCGACAAGCGCACCCCGCGCGAGGCCGCCCGCGGAAAACAGACCGGGCGCACGCAGGAAATCCAGCGGCTCATCGGCCGCTCGCTGCGTGCGGTGATGGACTTGGAGAAATTCGGCGAGCGCACCGCGTGGATTGACTGCGACGTGATTCAGGCCGATGGCGGCACGCGCACCGCGTCTATCACCGGCTCGTTCATCGCCCTGGCGCTGGGACTCGAGCGGCTGGTGGCGGCGGGCATTCTGAAAAAGCTTCCCCTGCGCGACACCATTGCGGCCACCAGCGTGGGCATCGTCGGCGGCGAAATGCTCCTGGACCTGAACTACGAAGAAGACTCGCACGCCGAAGTAGATATGAACGTGGTGATGACCGGCAGCGGGCACTTCATCGAAGTGCAAGCCACCGCCGAGGGCCGCCCGTATTCGAGCGAGGATTTGCAGCGGCTGCTGGTGCTGGCTTCCGCGGGCATCCGCAACCTCACCGAACAGCAGCAGGCGCTGCTGCAAATGGACTTCAGTGCCAAGCCCCGTTAGGCTCGCCGTCGCGTCGTCCAATCCCGGAAAGCTGCGCGAGTATCAGGCGCTGGCCGCGGGCCATCCCATCGAGTTGCAGCTTTTTCCTGATTTCGATGCCCTTCCCGCTTTCGAAGAAATCTATCCGACGTTTGCGGAAAACGCAGCGGGCAAAGCGATGCACTACAGCCGGCACACTTCGCTGCCGGTGATTGCCGACGATTCCGGACTCGTGGTGCCCGCTCTCGGCGGGGCGCCCGGGCCGAAGTCGGCGCGCTACGCCGGGCCGAACGCCAGCGACGCCGAGCGCGTGCAGAAATTGCTCGAAGAATTGCGCGGGAAGAGCGGCGACGCACGCCGCGCGCGGTTTGTATGCGTGCAAGCGTTGGCCCAGGCGGGAAAAATCACGGCCGTGTTTTCAGATTTTGTCGAAGGCACGCTGCTCGATGCGCCGCGCGGCGGCGGCGGCTTCGGCTACGACCCGCTGTTTGTGTACGAGCCACTCGGAAAAACCTTCGCCGAAATCCCCCGCGAACAAAAAAATCAGTTCAGCCACCGCGGCAAATCTTTTCGCAAATTGATGGCCTTCCTGGAGGGGACGGATTTGTAGGGGCACGATAGTTCGTGCCCCTACGGTTCCGCCACGGTGTGGTATATTTTTGCGGCGATGCCAGCCAAAAAACCAAAAGCGAGAAAGAAGTCAAAAGTCACCGCGCGGCCGGCGGAGCAGACCGGCACCCACCCCCACCGCATGCGCGCCATCCTGGAAAAACTGGACGAGGCCTATCCCGCAGCGGAGTGCGCGCTGCTGCACAAGAACCCGTTTCAACTGCTGGTTTCCACGATTCTTTCCGCGCAGTGCACCGACGTGCGCGTGAATCAGGTAACGCAAACGCTGTTCCAGAAATACACCTCGCCCGCGGCATTCGCTTACGCCAACCCGCGTGAACTCGAGCAAGACATCCGCCCGACGGGTTTCTTCCGCAACAAAACAAAATCCATCATGGGCGCGGGCAAAAAGATCGTGGAGGAGTTTGGCGGAAGAGTTCCGCGCACGATGGACGAGCTGCTCACTTTGCCCGGCGTGGCCCGCAAGACGGCCAACGTGGTGCTGGGCACGGCGTTCGGGATTGCCTCGGGCGTGGTGGTGGACACGCACGTGATGCGTCTGTCGGGGCGGCTGGATCTCTCCAAACAGAAGGACCCCAAGAAAATCGAGCAGGATCTGATGCCGGTGATTCCCGAGGACCGCTGGATTCTGTTTTCGCACCAAATCATCTGGCACGGGCGGCGGGTGTGCGCGGCGCGCAAGCCACGCTGCGTGGAGTGCAACCTGAAAGAGATCTGTTATTCGAAGGACAAAACGGTTTGAGGAAACGCACGGGCGCGCTATAGTTGGCGCGACTTCTTGGACTCGAAAGCGCCGCGCAGGAGAACATTGCATGGAACCGCTAAGTGGCAAGGAAGCAGCATCGCGCGTGACGGGGATGGTCAGCGCCAAGCACCAGGTCCACGGCTA
>CAZIWR010000318.1:0-2678 GCA_964542805.1 uncultured Acidobacteriaceae bacterium | reverse complement strand
CATCACGCCATGCTGTGTTTCTCGATCGCGACGGCACCATTGCCGAAGAAATGGGTTACCTGAATCACTTGGACCGCTTTCAGGTGTATCCATTCTCCGCGAGCGCCATACGGCGTCTGAACGGAGCAGGGCTGCCCGTGATTGTGGTCACGAACCAATCCGGCGTGGGGCGCGGTTTTTTTCCCGAGGAGCTTGTCCACCAGGTTCATGAGCGAATGATTGCAGAACTGGCTGGCGGAGGCGCGCGACTCGATGCGATCTATTATTGTCCGCATGCCAGCACCGACGAATGCGCGTGCCGCAAGCCTCGCCCGGGAATGCTGGTCCGCGCGGCGCGCGAACACCGCCTGGCCGTGCGCGGCTCGTGGGTGGTAGGTGACCGCTACGGAGATGTGGAAATGGCGCACGCGGTGGGCTGCCGGAGTATTCTGGTGCTGAGCGGATACGGCCGCGGAGAGTACGAGTGGCACCGCAAGAATTGGAAGCGGCAGCCGAGACACGTGGCGGAAAACCTGGAAGCGGCCGTGGAGATCATCCTGAAGGAGTCGCGGTGAGCGCTGACCTGAGCCGGCTCGTGGATTTGATCGACGCCTTTTCGCGGCAGACGATTGTTGTCCTCGGCGATCTGGTGGCAGACGAATTCGTCTTCAGCGACATTTCCCGCGTATCGCGCGAAGCGCCGGTGCTGATCCTGCGGCACCGCGAAACGCAACTTGTACCCGGCGGCGGCGCCAACGCAGCCAATAACCTCGCAGACCTGGGCGCCAGAGTGTTGCCGGTGGGCGTCGTCGGGGACGATGCCGCGGGTCATGCGCTGGTGGATTACTTCCGGAAGAAACGCGTGCAAACGAGTGGAATCGTTCGCGTGCCGAGATGGACGACGCCGCGCAAGACGCGTTACCTGGCTGGCTTCACGCACACTGCGCGCCAGCAGGTTCTGCGCGTGGACCACGAGCCGGAGCCGGGAGCTCTTCCGGCAAAAGTCCGCGCGGCGCTGGTGAAGAAGGCGCGCGGGTTTGCGCGACGTGCTTCGGCGACACTGGTTTCCGATTATGGATTTGGCGCGGCAACGCCGGCGGCGGTGCGAGCATTGCGCGGGAAGCTGGTACTGCTCGATTCGCGATTTGCGTTGCTGGACTACAAGGATGCGGGCATCACCGCAGCTACGCCCAACGAGCCGGAAATTGAAGCGCTGCATCACGCGCGCATCGGCACGGATATCAAGCGCCTGGAAGCGCTGGGCTCGCGAACTCTGCGGGCGATGAAGCTGGAGGCGCTGCTGGTGACGCGGGGCAAGGACGGCATGACGCTCTTCATGCGCGGACGCCAGCCCGTGCATATCCCTGTGTACGGCACCGACCAGGCACTGGACGTCACCGGCGCCGGCGACACGGTGATCGCGACGTTCACGCTGGCGCTTGCCGCGGGCGGCACGTTCACCGAAGCAGCGCATCTGGCCAACTACGCCGGAGGCATTGTGGTGATGAAGCGTGGGACCGCAACGGTCACGCGCGATGAACTTGTCCGGGCCATTCAGGCCGACCTCTCCGGCACCTCCACCAAATGAACACTCCCGCAACGGCAGATGCGCGCGCGAAGATTCTCGGGCGCGATGAATTGCGCATGCGCCTGGAAAAACACCGCCAGCGCGGGGAATCCATCGTACTGGCCAACGGGTGTTTCGACATGCTGCACGTTGGGCACGCGCGGTACCTGGCGGGTGCGAAACGCGAAGGAGATGTGGTGGTGGTGGCCGTCAATTCCGATGCCAGCGTGAATCAACTCAAGGGCGAAGGCAGGCCCATCCTTCCCGAGCAGGCGCGTGCGGAATTGGTGGCTGCGTTTGCGGCCGTGGACTATGTAGTGATTTTCAGCGAGCCGAATGTGGAGGCGTTGCTGACCGAACTTTTCCCAGCGGTCCACGCCAAGGGCACGGACTACACCGTCGAGACGGTGCCGGAACGCGAATGCGCGGCGCGGCTGGGCATTCGCGTAGCCATCGTCGGCGACCCGAAGGACCACTCCACGCGCGACCTGCTGGCTCGCGTGAGAGACGCCGATCCAGGAAGTCGCAATGAGTAACGAGCGTTTTCTCGTTGTACGGCTCGGATCGCTGGGCGATATTGTGCACACGCTTCCTGCCGTGCATGCCCTGCGCAACCAATTTCCTGGCGCGCAGATTGATTGGCTTGTGGAAGACAAGTGGCGCGCGCTGCTGGCCGGCAATCCCGACATCAACGACGTCATTCATCTCGACCGCTCCACGTGGAGCGGGGTTTCGTCGTGCGTGCGTCAATTGCGGCGGAGAAAATACGACTGCGCGATTGATTTTCAAGGACTGTACAAGTCCGCGCTTCTGGCGCGGCTCTCCGGCGCGCGGCGCCGAATTGGATTTGCAATCGAGCTGCTGCGAGAAAGTGGCGCGGCGTGGTTTTATACGGAGCGCGTGCATTCGACAGCAAGCCACGTCGTGGATCAGAATCTCGCGCTCGCGCACAACCTGGGTGCGGAGAAAGGGGAAGCGCGATTTCCGCTCGCGATTCCCGACGAGGCTGAGCGGTTCGTGCGGATGCAACTCGGGTCCAAAGGCGGAAAGAAATACTTTGTGATGAGCCCCGGCGGGGGCTGGATGTCGAAGTGCTGGCCGGCGGAACAGTACGGGCACCTGCACCGGCGAC
>CAZIWR010000317.1:0-2684 GCA_964542805.1 uncultured Acidobacteriaceae bacterium | reverse complement strand
GCGGCGATGATGTCGCGGACCTGGGCGCAGAGGGCGCCGGCGGAGTGGGAGTGCATGCCGTCGGTGGAGACCGGCGGGTGGAGAATCAATTCCACGCGGCCGGGATGCACGTGGAATGAATTCATCTTCAGCACGGCGCGGGTGCCATTCAGCGTAACGGGAATCACCGGCACGCCGGCTTTGATGGCCAGCAGAAATGTGCCGGCCTTGAATTCCTTGAAATGACCGTCCGGGGAGCGGCCGCCTTCGGGAAAAACGAAAACGCTGGTGCCTTCGCGGACGTGTGTGGCCGCTTCCAGCAGGCTGCGCGCGGCGCGGCGAGGGTTGTCGCGGGCGATGGGCATATGGCCGGAGCGGCGCAGGTGCCAGCCCAAAAACGGAATGTGAAAGAGCGTGGCCTTGGCCATGATGCGAAAATTCGCAGGAAGAAAACCGAAGGCGACAGGAATATCAAAATAACTCTGGTGGTTGGCGGCGAAGATGTAGGTGCGGCCGGGCTGGAGATGCTCGGCGCCGCGGACGGTGACGCGCGCGCCGGCGAGGAAAAGCAGCGTGCGCGCCCACCCGCGGGCACAGAGATGCTGGATGCGGCCGGTGGAGTCGAAGGCGGAAACGAGCAGCGAAACAGTGCCCCACGCTATCGTCGACAGATAGGCCAGCGGCACGGTGACGGCCAGCGAGCGGAAATGGCTGAGCGCGCGGAGAAGGGGAGACATTGTCAGGAGGCGCCCCGGAGAACGTGATTGGGCTCGTTGACACGTGTGGTCCAGTAGCGGCGGAGGTCGCCGGCGAGATAGAGCGAGCCGGTGGCGAACACGGCGTCACCGGGAGCGGCGAGCGAGAGGGCGTGCTTGAGGGCCTCGGCGGGATCGGGAACGACTTCGAGGCGGCCGGAAGAAACAAAATGGCCGGCGATGCGAGCGAGCTCCGCGGCGGTGATGGCGCGAGTTTGGCGCGGCTCGGTGAGCGTGACGCTGGCCGCGCGAGGAAATAGCAGGCCAGTGATTTCGTCCACGGCTTTGTCGCGCATGGCGCCGTAAACAAGATGGATGCGGCGGCCGGGAAAATTTTCGTTCCAAAATTCAAGCAGAGCGCGGGCACCGGCGGGGTTGTGCGTGCCGTCGAGAAAAACGGCGGGATTCTGCTGCACGAGCTCGAGGCGGCCGGGCCAGCGGGTGTCGGCGATGCCGTGGGCGATAGTGGAATCGTCCATGGGGAAACCGCGCTCGGCGAGAAGGCGCGCGGCGGCCAGCGCGGCAAGAGCGTTGCGGATTTGATAGCGCCCGGGGAGCGGGAGCGAGAGCTCGATTTGCTTGGCACCTTTTATCGATGAGACCGCGACGGTGCAGCCAGTGGAAACAGGCGCAGTCCCGCGGTTGCGGGGAAGCGCCCTCACATCTTCCACGCGAAACATTTCGTCGACTTCGAGGAGGCGGGCGTCCTGCTCGGCGCAGCGGTGGGCGATGACCGCTCGGGCTTCGGGGCGCTCGGCGCTGGAGACGACCCAAGCGCCGGGCTTGATGATGCCGGCTTTTTCGGCGGCGATTTCCTCGATGGAGTGGCCGAGAAAACTTTCGTGGTCGAAATCAATCTGCGTGATGACGGCGACTTCGGGCGTGACGATGTTGGTGGAGTCGAGACGGCCGCCCATGCCCACTTCGTAGACGGCGAAGTCCACCGGCGCGCGAGCGAAATGATCGAAAGCCATGGCGGTGAGGCATTCGAAGTAAGTGGGGTGCGCGGCGAGCGAACCAGAAGCCAGTAGAACTTCGATGAATGCCTGAACGCGGGAAAAGGCAACGGCGAAATCGGCATCGGAAATGTCTTCACCGGCGACGCGGATGCGTTCGTTGATGCGCACGAGGTGCGGCGAAGTGTACAGGCCGGTGCGCAGACCGGCGGCGCAGAGGATGGAATCGAGCATCGCGGCAGTGGAGCCTTTGCCGTTAGTGCCGGCGATGTGCACGCAGGGGCAAGCGCGATGCGGGTTGTCGAGACGGTCGGCGAGGACGGAAATGTTGCACAGATCGAATTTTTGTGCAGCGGCGCCAGCCGTGCCGCTCAGAAGAGGCTGGCGCGGCGCGGCCAGCTCGCGGCCGAGCGTGAGGAGATAGCGCACTGATTCGTCATAAGTCATAGGAGGCAGTGACTAGTGGCCCTTCGGCTGCGCTCAGGGCAAGCGAGTGGTTAGTGTAAGCCAAAATTGCAGAAATGGCGCTAGGCGAGGAAAAAGTCGAACGATTTCGAGATGTAGTTCTTGAGGTCGCGGCGGTGGACGACGGCGTCGAGGAAGCCGTGCTGGAGTAGGAATTCGGAACGCTGGAAACCGTCGGGGAGTTTCTGGCGGATAGTCTGCTCGATGACGCGCGGGCCGGCGAAGCCGATGAGCGCGCCGGGCTCGGCGATGTTGAGGTCGCCCAGCATGGCGTAACTGGCAGTGACGCCGCCGGTGGTGGGGTCGGTGAGGACAGAAATGTAGGGGAGCTTGGCGTCGTCGAGTAGTGCAAGCGCGGCGGAAATTTTGGCAAGCTGCATCAGACTGATGGTGCCTTCCATCATGCGCGCGCCGCCGGAACAGGAGACGATGACCAGCGGAAGCTGCTTCTTGAGGCACAACTCGATGGCGCGAGTGACCTTCTCGCCGACGACGGCGCCCATCGAGCCGCCGATGAAACCGAACTCCA
>CAZIWR010000316.1:0-2695 GCA_964542805.1 uncultured Acidobacteriaceae bacterium | reverse complement strand
GCGGGTAGAGAGCATACCAATACAGAAGTCCACCCAGTCCGCGGGGATCGAAGATTGCCGTCTGGCGGATGGTGCTGCCCGATTCAATCGGCTGAGCTTCGAATTCGAGCCATGCTCTGCCGGGCAACTTCATTTCCGCAACCAGACGCAGGCGCCGATCCGGTTCAAACAATTCGACGCGCCAGAAATCAATTACATCGCCAACCCGAATTTGTTCCGGGTCGCGGCGTCCGCGACGCAGTCCTACTCCGCCTGCCAGAAGATCGAAAAAGCCGCACAGGATCCACATCCAGTTTTCGTAATACCAGCCGGTTTCGCCGCCGATCCTGCGAATCGGAGAAAAGGCAGACGCCGGCGAAGCAGAAACGTGCTGAGTGCGGGAATCCACGAAGCGAGAGCCGACGCGGCTTCCTCCCCAGTGGGGCTCTATCCGCGCCCGCGAAAGCGAATCGGACCATCGCGTCTCGGCAAACTCACGCTCTTCATTTTGCAGGGCACTCGCGATTGCTTCGCGGACACCTCGGGGCCGGATGGCGAAGGTTTGCAGGGCTGCGGGGTCGCGCACGATGGTGGAGTGCCGGATGCTGTTGATCAACACGCGTCCCACGCGGGCGTAGATGGGAGTCACCAGCCCCAACCAGAGGCTGGAAAGCCTCGGCGTAAGAACCGGCACTGGAATCATCCAGCGACGCAGGGAACGCTGGCGCGCGTATTCCCGCATGATCTCGCCGTAGGACACCCGGTCTGCGCCGCCGATTTCGTATGTGCGGCTGCCCTCCACCGGCAGTTCCAGAGCGGCTACCAAGTAAGCCAGCAAATCTTCGATGGCAATGGGCTGCGCAGTGATGGAAACCCATCGCGGCGTGATCATCACCGGCAGACGCTCCACCAGGGCGCGGATCATTTCAAAGGAGAGACTGCCGGAGCCGATCACGATCGAAGCACGGAATTCGGTCACCGGAACTCCTGCCTCCCCCAGCACGCGACCCACTTCGTGGCGGCTGCGCAGATGCTTGGAGAGCTCCCCTCCGGCTTCGCCGAGCCCGCCGAGATAAATGATGCGGTGCACCCCTTGCTCGGCAGCCGCTCGTCCAAAGTTCTCCGCCGCTTCACGGTCCGCCTTCTCAAAGTCCCCTGCCGAATCCATCGAGTGCACAAGGTAGTACGCGGTATGCACGCCGTGCAGGGCATGGCGTAGGGATTCCACGTTGAAAACGTCGCCGGAAACAACTTCAGTGCCGGGCTGGACGCGCGGCAACAAATACTCGGGACGTCGCGCCAGACAACGGACGCGGTGCCCTGCCCACTGCAGCCGTGAGAGCAGTCGGCCGCCGACGTAGCCGGTGGCTCCAGTGAGCAAGATGCGCTCGGAATTGTGGGCAGTGGTCATCGTAGTGCGTCGCGGGCGATGGCCTGAAATGCGGAGACGACGCTGGGATGCTCGCCCACGGGTGGCAACACCTCAATGCGCAGTTGAGGATACAACGAATGCGCCTCGGCAACCTGCGTTGGGATGTCCTCGGCCACGTGGGCGCCGGCGGAGAGAAATAGAGGCAGCACGCGCAAGTGCAGAAAGCCATCGCGAACTGCTTCTGCGGCGATATCAAATAACGTCGGGCGGAACATCTCAAGGTAGGCCAGGCGCACGCAGTCAGCTCCGAGTTCTATGGCCATGTTCGACGACAACACCTCGAACGGTTTGCGCCAGCGCGGGTCGCGGCTGCCGTGGGCAAAGAGAATCAGGCGACTTTTGTTCATAAAATTTGTCCTTTTAGGAAGTAATGGGATTTGAACTAACTGAACCATGCTGCTGCGAAATACTATCTTTGTGAGGAGCCTGTGAAGCCCATCGCGGCAAAGCGTCTGAGCCGGCAGACCTGGGCTCGCCCCAAAGCGGTTTGTGGTTGGCTGCTTTAGTCAGCAATAACTGCACGTCACCAATGCCGCGCTCCTGAAACGCCGCTTCACAACTTGCGAGGTAGTAATCCCACATTCGGATGAACCGCTCGTCGAAACCCAGTCGCCGAACTTCGGGCAGAGAAGAAACGAAGCGTTCGCGCCAGTTGCGTAGGGTATGCGCATAATGCATTCCGATATCTTCGGCGTGGAATAGTTGAAGTTGCGTCGAACGCGCCAGCGATTGCAGAATTCCGGACACTGACGCCAGCTCGGCCCCGGGGAAAATGTGTTTCTGAATCCAGTCGCAACGGCGACGGTAGGCGTCGAACCGGCGGTCCGGCATGGTGATGGCCTGAAGCAGCATCGTCCCGTGCGGTGAAAGCAGGCGATTGCAGGCGCCGAAATATTGGTCGTAGTTCTCGAAGCCAACAGCCTCGAACATCTCGATGCTAACGATCTTGTCGTAGCGGCCGAGCAGCGTGCGGTAATCCTCCAAAAGCAGCCGGACTCTGCCATCCAATCCGGTCCGCTTGAGCCAGTCGCTGGCATACGCGTGCTGCTGACGGCTGATAGTGGTCGTAGTTACGCGGCAGCCATAGCGCGAAGCGGCATGAATGGCAAAGCCGCCCCAGCCCGTGCCGATTTCCAATAGATGGTCGTCCGGCCCGAGCTGCAGCTTGCGGCAGATGCGGTCGAATTTCTGGATTTGCGCGTGCTCGAGGGTGTCGGAGGAGGTTTCATAAAACGCGGAGGAATACGCCATGCTCCGGTCGAGGAACAGACGGTAAAACTCGTT
>CAZIWR010000315.1:0-2702 GCA_964542805.1 uncultured Acidobacteriaceae bacterium | reverse complement strand
GTGCCGATGTAGCCGGATTGCCCGGTGTAATCCACGTCGACGGCGATGAACTGCCCGACTTGAAACTGTGCGCCGCCGCCGGCGGTGAGCACGATACTTGTCGCGGTAGAACCGCTTCCGAGCGCTACGGCGGCGCTGGGTGTGCCGCCGAGCGGTTGTTGCGCGCTGCCGGAAGCAGCCTTCAGAATGTTGAAATGCGTGGTGCCAGTGGCGAGAGCCATCTGCAACTTGCCCCACTCGCGAAACTCGAGCTCCACGCTGCTGCCAATCTCGCCGCGGTATTGCGCTCGCACTGCGCCACGGTAGCCCGAGCGAATTTGCCCGATGCGGCCGGCGGGCGAGCGCTTCAGCTGGTCAATCCAGCCGAGGTCGAACCAGCCAGACAGCGGCGCGTTCGTGTCGAATCGACCTTGGCGAGCCGGGTCGTAAAGAGTGGGCGATGGCGAGGCGCCTTGCACGTAGGGCGCAAAGAAGCCACGGAAGCCCGAGCCGACCATCAGCATCGGCTTGCGGAACGGTTGCACAAGCGATTTGGAAATGGGCATCGAAAACTCCTTCTTAGGAAATCCAGCCAGAAACCTGCATCAGTTCGGAACTGCTTCCAGGAAAAATGAGACGTTTACCGTTGTGAGCCGTCGCAACACGCCGCCATCGGCAAAGGTCTGGAAGCTGGGAGTCCAGCGCCACAGCAGGCAGCTGCCCTGCGACGCGGGTGGCGCAGCGCTGTAGTCCATTTTCTCGGTTGAGCCCGGGAACAGAATTTCGATCAGTTCGCGATCGAGTTGAACAAGCAAACGGCCGCGGTCCGCAAAGGGACGTTGCAGAGAAGCCGTGCCCTGAACGAAGTACTCGAGTTGCGCTGTCAGCGAGTAACGCGGAGCCAGGGTTCCGAAAAACTCGCGGACGACGGGTGCGCCGAGCCAATGAACGTAAAAAGTGTTGAAAAACAGCTTTGGCGGAGGATAGGGTTCGTTTTCGACAACTAGGACTGCCGGGCGCACAACGCCGTCCACGGTGATGGTGCGCGCGGGGTTTACCACGGTAAGTCGCGACTGCAGCGCACGAAAGAAACTGTCTTTGGTTGCTTGCATTTCAATCCCAGGTGAATGGGAGTCCGCTAATGCTTGAAAACGTGCGCCAGCCGGGCCAGATCGCGCTCGCCAAGAACGTTGAGCCATCCCTGCCGGTGCGGCGTGCGAGCCCGGCCAAAGAGGTACGCTAGCTCCGCGCTCGCGCTGCGGTCCAGCCGCAGCTCTTCATAGGAATTGCAGTCGAGCGTAATTGTCAGGCGGCGCAGTGTGGCGCCGCGAAGATCCGCGCTGGCCAGGATGCATTTCCAGAGCAGCGCGTCGCTCAAATCTGCACCGTTAAAATCGGAGCGATAAAAATTTGTCTTGATGGCCCGGAGATCAGCGCAATGGGCTTGCTTGAAACTCGCCTCCGCGGCAAAGCAGTTCAGGAAAACGGCGCCGGTCAGGTTTGCGCCGTCAAATGATACGCGGTAAAGATCGGCACCCTCGAAAACCCTGCCGGTTAAATCTTTACTTGAAAAACTCCGGCCGCGCTGATCGCCCTGGAATCGCATTGTGTTCTTTTGCAATCACTCGTTCACAATCGTCAGGCTTCGCGCCAATTGTCCCGATTCGCGAGGCACGGTGGATCGCATTTCTTCCAGCGCTTGCTTAGACGCCGAATGCAGGGCCGTGGCAAAGTGCTGGTCGAGTTTTTGGGCGTCCAACCAGTTGGCTGGGCCGCCAACCATCTCGCGCAACCGATTAAGGAATTCCGGCGCACGCACACGGATAAATCCCTGCGGCGCCTGTGCGGAAACGACTACTTGTGCTCCGGTATCCGGGTCGACCGCGGCGACTGTGCGCTCGCCCGTGTGCGGCCAGGGACGCTGGCCGGTGATGCTGCCGTACTCAAGCACACGCGCGTAGGCCGCGGCCCGGGTATCCGTCACTCCAATAGCCGCGGTGCGGTTGACAAGGGATGCGATTTCGTCGAAACGCGCGCCGAGTTCGTCGAGGCTGAGTGTTGGAACGGGCATTTATTGCGCCTCGAGCGGCGCGTCGCAAAGCAGTTGCCAGGCGTAGGTTTCGTCGCCAGCGTCCAAAGGCCGGATGCTGCGAATGCGACAAATCTGTCCGGCGATAAGCAGCCCAGCGGCGGATTCGAAAACTTGTTTCGAAGTGTCCAAGCCTTGCGCTGCGGCCACCGAGCGCGCGAATTCGTCGCTTAGCAAAATCTCTCTCGCCCCCTGGCGGAATTGTCCGGCGAGCGTCTGCAACTCTTCGGCAGTGAGCTCGCGTACGTAGGAGCGCGGCGCCGCGTAGTCCACGGGGCTGTCCGGAGCGTCAGGCGATATGCCGAGTTCGCTTGCCGGGTCCGTGGAGGGGGCGAGAAATCGCAGGCTCACGGAGCCGCCAGCACGTAGCGCCAACAGCGGCTCCACCCAGCGTCGCGCGGCAGGTGAGTATCCAAGCATGGTCAGTTCAGGCGCACCGCAACATACGGTGCGAGCAGGCGGCGGATATCCTCGTCCAGCAGCGAACCCGCAAAATACTCGAGCTGCAGCCGGTCAAGCTGCGCTGATTGGACGTTGGCCGCCGGATGCGACTCCACGTTGCGAATGATCTGTGCGCACGCCAGCTTCACGGCCTCGGGCGGCTCGGCGTAGCCGGCGTTGTAGGTCAGCTCGA
>CAZIWR010000314.1:0-2742 GCA_964542805.1 uncultured Acidobacteriaceae bacterium | reverse complement strand
TCAATCCCCATTCCGCGCAGCCGCTCCGCAAGCTGCTGCACCAAATCTTCTCGCGCCACCGACACCACGTCCGGCCGGTGCACCTTCACCTGTTCCGCCACCACCTCGACGTTCGCCCCCGCCGCCAACCCCACCACCACAAATCTTCCCGGCAGAGACTCCACCACCTGCAGGCATTGCCGCCCAATAGAACCCGTCGAACCGAGAATGGCCAGGCGCTTCATGGTTTCAGCGGAGCATATAAAAATACCACCAAACCACCGGTGCAGCGAGGAGCAGCGCATCAATCCGGTCGAGAATGCCACCATGCCCGGGAAGAATGCTTCCCGAATCTTTCACCCCCGCGCCGCGCTTCCACGCCGACTCAAACAAGTCCCCCATCTGCCCCGCCACACTGACGAGGACGGCCACTGACAAGCAGTGTGCGAGCGTGATGTCTATCCATTTGGAAAATACGAATCCAGCGAGGAGCGAACCCAGCACATTGGCTATAGCGCCTTCCCAGGTTTTCTTGGGGCTAATGACCGGCGCAAGAAGATGTTTCCCCATCGCCCGCCCGGCAAAGAAAGCTGCGGTGTCGCCTGCCCACACCAGCACAAGCGTGAACAGCAGCAGCTTCGGCATCCTCGCGTGGAGTTCGACCAGCGTGCTCAGCGGCCAGGCAACGAACAGCATTCCTGCCGCGCTCACTGCGCCGTCCGGCAGCGCAGCGGCGATCGCACGACGGGAATTAAGGGTCAGGACAGCAATTCCGAGCAGAAAATAAAACAATATCAGCCCCGTCGAGCCTGCAAGTCGCGCCACGATCGACAAGAAGAGCGCATTCACCTCCAGCGACCATATTCTCGCAAGCAGCCATGCCATAGGCAGCCATGCCATATTCATAACCAATCCCAGCGCGCAAAACATCGTGAATAGCGGATACCCCGGCATGTTCATCTTCGCGCCAAGGGCAAAAAATTCGTGCAGCGCGAGAAGAATGATGCCCGCCACAACAATCCCCACCAGCCACGTCGGCCCCCACAGCACGAGGCTCACCACCAGCGGGATCAGCACAATGGCCGTCAGCACGCGCGCCAGAGTGCTGTTCATCGCGCCCTCCGCCAAATTGTCTGGGATTGGTCCTTCACCGAGCCGCGCCTCAATGCCGTGCGCGCCCGTGCGCGCTTGCGCCGACGGCTTCCGGCAGCGCTTCGTCCCCGCTCTGCGCGGCGGCGCTTAGTCCGCCGTATCGGCGCTCCCGCTTTTGAAAATCGATCAGCGCCTCGAACAGCCGCGCGCGGTTGAAGTCCGGCCACAGCGTTTCCGTCACATAGATTTCCGCGTACGCAATCTGCCATAGCAGAAAATTGCTCACGCGCATTTCTCCGCTCGTGCGGATGAGCAGGTCGGGGTCGGGCAGCCCCGCCGTATAAAGATGGTCAGAAATCGTCTGCTCGTCCACCGGTGTCTGCGTCGCGCCGTTATGCCGTATGTAGTCCAGAATGCGGTTGAACGCGTCCACCAACTCCGCCCGTGCGCCGTAGTTCAGCGCCACCACCAGTTTCATGCCCGTATTGCCCGCCGTGGTGCGCATGGCCCGGTCGATATCTATGCTGACCGCTTCCGGTATCTGGTCCGACCGTCCAATCACCAGCAGCCGGATATTGTTTTTGTGGATGACGGGCAGCTCCTTGCGCAGGTATTCGCGCAGCAGGCGCATCAGGAAGTCCACTTCGGCCTTGGGCCGCCGCCAGTTTTCCACCGAAAACGCATACAGCGTCAGCGCGCTGATCTTTTTCATTCGCGCGCACGTTTCGATGATTTCCCTCGCGGCTTTCACTCCCGCGCGGTGTCCAGCGATGCGCGGCAGGTGACGCCGCTGCGCCCAGCGCCCGTTGCCGTCCATGATGACAGCGATGTGCTGCGGCAGGCGATGCGGGTCAATCTCGCCGAGCAATCGTTCTTCTTCGCGGTTGGCGGCTTTTAGTGATTCAATCGCTTTCACTACGTTTGTCCCGGGGCACGGCGCTCATCGAGCGGCACTCGAACGGCGATGAAATTGTTGGCGCGCAAGCATCTTTATGAAATAAAGTTAACACACTGCCCTGCCCCGCGCAACCAACCCGGCCTATCGCCCCGCCGGCGTTCCCTGCAACGCCGACGGTGTAAAAATCGACAGATACAGCAACACCAGCGTAATCACAATCATCGTCACCGTGGTGCCCCACGCAAGCACGTTGTATGTGCGGCTGTTGGTCTGTTCTCCCATCAAGTCCCGCCGGTTCACCAGCAGCAGAATAAAGATCAGCACGAACGGAAGCAGCATGCCGTTGGCCACCTGCGACAGCACCGCAATCAGCACCAGCGGCGCATCTGGCCACAGAATGCACGCGGCGCCCACCGCCACCAGTCCCGTATAGAGCCAGTAAAAAATCGGCGCTTCCCGCCACTTACGGTCCACGCCGTGCTCGAATCCCAGCCCTTCGCAGATGACGTAGGCCGTGGACAGCGGCAAAATAGACGCAGCAAATAGCGACGCGTTCAGCAGCCCCAGCGCGAAGAGCGCGCCCGCCCACTTTCCCGCCAGCGGCACCAGGCCCTGCGCGGCTTCTCCCGCATCGGTGATGGTGTGGCGTCCAATGCTGTGCAGCGTGGTCGCCGTGCACACGATGATGAAAAAAATAATGATCACTGCGGTGATCGTCCCCACCATCACGTCCAAGCGCGTTTGCCGGTACTGCCGCGGCCCCACCCGTTTTT
>CAZIWR010000313.1:0-2750 GCA_964542805.1 uncultured Acidobacteriaceae bacterium | reverse complement strand
TCTTTGCGCGGCGGCAGGCCGAGGCACGCGCCCTTGGGCTCGAAGCTGAGGTACATGGCGATGAGCGCGCCGCGGTCGTCGTGGGTGGCGAGGCGGAGCGAGAGCGCGGGGCTGGAGGTCTCCAGCGCGGCAGCGGCGATGGTCTCTTCCGCAATCATAGGAATCCTTGCAGCTCGTGCTCTTCGGCAGTGATGTGATGGCGCAGCGCGCGCGACACATCCATCCCCAGCTCCTTTAGATTCACGACGGCGGCATGGAGTTCCGATGCATTGGCCAATTCGTCCAGCGCCACACAAAAGGAATTGACCATGGCGAACAGGACGATGTGCTCGCGCTTCATTTCTTCCACGAAGATGGCAAGTTCGTGGCTCACGCCGGCGACGGTTTTGAACAGGTTGTTTTCTTCGCGCATGAAAAGTTCCGGAAGCCGGCGGGCCATCGCGAGAGTGATAGCGCGGGCCTTGACCACGCAGTGCGTATCGCTCATGTCCGCGGAGGCAGTGCCCATGTGCTCCAGGGTCAGGTCGAGCGCGGAAATTTCGCGCAGCATTTCCTGGTGATCGCTGTGGATGCGTTCAGACTCGCTTTGAAAAACCGGATTCAGCGCCGCCATATGTTTCACCTCGCCCAGTTTGTCTTTGTGCGTGGGGTGCATTTGGCTTTCCACAACCGCTGCCGGAAATAGAATGTCTGTAAGCCATGGATTCTATATCACTTGTCAAGATTTGGCTGCGGGAGTGTGAAAGGAAATGCGCGGACATTGTGAGGCGAGTGGCGCAGAGCGTGCGCGAGGTCGCGCAAAGAAGCATGCAGAATGCGGGCGGTCATTGATAACTTCAACCGTTGCAGGGTGTTACGGGCAGCGTTTCTGGAAGGGTGTGTGCAACTCACCATCTGATTGAGGGGGTCTCCATGGCAAGCTCATTTTTGACCGAAACGGTTCCTGCGAGTAGTCGCCGCAAAGTACGCTTCCCCGGCAATCTGACCACGACGGATGGCTCCGGGGCGGTGGTGTGGGTGGACTCGCATATTGCGCAGGGCGCCTGCGCGTATCCGATTACGCCGTCGACGCCGATGGGCGACGGCTTCGCCGTGGAGTATTCCAACGGCAAAAAGAATCTGTGGGGCGAGCGACTGGAATTCCTCGAGCCGGAATCGGAACACAGCTCAGCTTCCGCATGCGAAGGCTACGCGCTGGCTGGCGGACGCGTGTCGAATTTTACGTCCGGGCAGGGACTCATCCTGATGAAGGAAGTTCTCTACGTGATCGCGGGCAAGCGGCTGCCGGCCGTGTTCCACATCGGCGCGCGCGCGTTGACTTCGCATTCGCTGAACGTCCACGCCGGACACGATGACGTGATGGGCGTGGCCGACGTTGGCTGGGGCATGCTCTTCGGGCGCAACGCGCAGGAGGCCGCGGACCTCGCGCTGATCGCGCGGCGCGCGGCGGAAGATTCCGAGACGCCGTTCATGAACATCCAGGACGGCTTCCTGACCACGCACACTCTGGAAACCATTCTGCTGCCCGAGCCGGAAATGATGAAGGAGTTTGTGGGCGCGCCGGCGGACAAAGTGCGCAATCTATTCGATCCGCTGAAGCCAGTGATGAGCGGTGTGGTGCAGAACCAGGACAGCTACATGAAGGGCAAAGTGGCGCAGCGGTATTTCTACGACCGCGTGGCGCCGGCGCTGCGCAATGCGATGCAGGAATTCGGCGAGCTGACCGGGAGACCGTACAGCTTTGTGCGGGCCTACCGCATGGAGGACGCCGAGTATGCATTCATCGGATTTGGCTCGATGCTGGAGACCGCCGAAGCTACCGTGGATTATCTTCGCGGGAAGGGAATGAAGATTGGCGCGATGCACATCACCAGCTTCCGGCCGTTCCCGGCACGCGAAATTGCGGAGCTGCTGAAGAACTGCCGCGCCGTGTCGGTGATCGAACGCTGCGACGTGCCACTGGCGGAGTCAAACCCGCTGACGATGGAAGTGAAGGCGGCGCTGGCGGACGCGATGTCGGCGGGAATCCTGGCGCGCCTGCCGGAAGTCTTCTCCGGCGTGGCTGGGCTGGGCGGACGTGACACGCGTCCGGGACATTTTGTCGCGGCGGCGGAAAACATGGCGCGCGGCGCGCAAGGGAAAAAGTTCTTCGTACTCGGCGTGAAACACGCGGATGCCATCGAAGCAACGGTGGATCCCGACGTGCGCCCCGAGAATGCGTATTCGATGCGCGGGCACTCCGTGGGCGGCTTCGGCTCGGTGACCACGAATAAAGTGATCGCCTCGGTGGCGTCGGATTTGTTCGGGCTGTATGCGCAGGCATTTCCGAAGTACGGCTCGGAGAAAAAAGGATTGCCGACGAACTACTACCTGACGCTGGCCGGGGAGCCCATCCGGTTGCACGCCGAGTTGAATACGGTGGACTTCGTGGCCATCCAGGACCAGAACGCGTTTCTCTCGGGCGACCCACTGGTAGGGTTGCTGCCGGGCGGAATCATCTACCTGCAATCGAACCAGCCGGCGGACAAGGTGTGGGCGAGCCTGCCGGGCGCGGCGCGCAAGACAATCCGCGAACGGAAGCTGCGCCTGTTTGCGCTGGACGCGCAGCGTATCGCCAAGGAATCGTCCAGCCGGATGGATTTGCAGGTGCGCATGCAGGGCATCGTGCTGATGGGTGCGTTCCTGCGGCTGACGCCGTTTGGCGAGCGCGCGGGACTCGACGAGGAGCATCTGTTCAGCTCGCTCGAAAA
>CAZIWR010000312.1:0-2778 GCA_964542805.1 uncultured Acidobacteriaceae bacterium | reverse complement strand
GATCTTTGCCTACGGCGGATTTGAGGCCGCGCTGATGCCCATGGGCGAGGTGAAGAATCCGCGACGGGACACTCCATTCGCGCTGTTCGTCGCGCTGGCAACGTGCGCGGTGTTTTACTCGCTGATCCATCTGGTGGTGATGGGTGCGCTGGCCGACCCGGGCGCGAGCGAGCGTCCGCTGGCCGATGCCGCGCGCGTTTTTCTGGGAAACGCCGGCGCGGGACTCGTCGCACTGGGCGCGATGGTGTCCACCTACGGCTATTTGAGCGGGCAGTTTGTGAGCGCTCCGCGGCTCACGTACGCCTTTGCCGAACGCCGCGATTTCCCGCCGTTCTTCGCGGCGGTGCACCCCAAGTTCCGCACGCCGTACGTCTCCATCCTGGTGTACACGGTGCTGGCGATGGCGCTGGCGATTTACGGCAGCTTCATTTGGAATGCGATTCTTTCTTCGGTGGCGCGCCTGTTCACCTACGGCCTGGTGTGCGCGGCGCTGATTCGCCTGCGCGTCACGCGACCCCACGCGGATGCTTTCCGCTTGCCCGCCGGACGGCTCTTTGCGCTTGCGGGGATTGCGTTTTGCGTGGTGATGCTGCTGCAGATGAATACTGCTCACCTGAAAATCGTCATCGCCGTGGCCGTCGTCGCGCTGGTGAACTGGCTCCTCGCCCGGCGGAAGTAGCACGAGCCTTGCGCCAATCTTTGCGCATCAGGCCGGTGCGCATTACTCTTACCTATCGTCACCTGCTGTTGAACTCGAACTTCGGGTAGAATCCCCATGCTCTTTGGTGGGCTGATGATATTGACTCGGCAATTCGCGCAGCGAATGATGGGCAACGGAATCGCACTCTTGTTGTCTTGCGGCGGTCTGCTTGCGCAGGCGCCTCCGCAGCAGACGCCCCCGGCGGGCGGCGTGCAGGCCAGCGGGGCAAAATTTCGCGTCTTGCGTTCGGTCTCCGGAACGAAGGGCTCGGCGCAGAGCGGCCAATTCGTGATTGAGGATCCGCGCACAGTTTTCTATTCCGCCGACGACAAGCAGGTGATCGTTTATTTCGAGTGGGAAGGTCCGCCGGGCCACCATCGCTTCGAAGGGCTGTGGAAGAACCCAGAGGGCAAGGCGACGGTGATTTCGGATTTCGAGTTTGACGCCACCGAAAAACGATTTGGCGGATATTGGACGCTGCTACTCAACCCGACGATGGCGGCAGGCCTATGGACGCTTGAGGCTCGTGTAGATGGAGAAGTCACGGGGGCGTACACCTTTCAGATCATTGCGTCTTCATTGCCTGAGGGAGGGATTCCACAATCCCGCCCGATGCTTCTGGTTTCCGAAATCTACAAGCGCCTTCTAGCAGCATCCGTTTCCATTGAAAAATTGAATTCCGCGGGAAGAAGCGTATCCGCCGGCACCGGCTTTTTTGTGGACGAGGGGTTGCTCCTGACGGCATTCCAGGTGATTGACGGAGCAGTCTCGCTGCGGGTAGTGCTGCCAGACGGCCGCCGATTGGAAACCAAGGAAGTCTCCGCATGGAACCGCTGGCAGGACTGGGCGATACTGAAAGTGGATACCGGCAAAGTACCCATAGTCGCGCGAGCCAAAAGTGGCGTCTGGGCGGTCGGCGACCGTTGCTACATGCTGGATGCACCTGCGGCCGGTGGCCGAGTCATCCTGGACGGCAGTGTTCTTGGCCAGCACGACTTTCCGCAGGCGGGCCCGCGAATGAGCCTTTCCTTTGCGCCCACCTTGAAGGCCTACGGTTCTCCAGTAGTGAATGAGTACGGCGAATTCTTCGGAGTGGTGGGTGGAAGCCTGATTCCAGGTGAGTGGTCGCTGGGAGAATTCCGCTACGGCTATTCGTCCAGCTTTCCCGGCCTGGGTGAAGTTTCGCGCGGCGTGCTGGGCACCCCACTCCGCTTGATTCCCATGCCGGCGCCAGATCGGCGCCCAATGCCGCTGACCGAATTGACGCAGCGAGGCGAGTTTGTCCCTCCACTGACGCAGAACCGCTTCGTCTCGTTTGGTTCGCTTTCTCGTACCGTTACAAAGTCGGGCCCCATTCCGCTTCCCATGGACGAAAAAAAGGAGTTCTCGCGCCGGGACGGTCAAATAACTGTGTATGTGAATTGGGACCCGAAGGAAAAACGCAAAGGCATAGCCATTTGCCGTGTCTTCGACTTAGACACTCGAAAAATCGGCGAGGGGAAGCCGCTCAAGATCAATTTGAAACCGGACGAGCGCATGGCTTCCCGCTGGGAGTTCGGCCTGCAAAAACTTCCCTCCGGAATCTACCGCGTTGATGTGCTCATTGACAACGATGTGGTGTGGCGCGCGTTTTTCCGCATGACAGACTGACCAGAGCAAAAGTAGCGGCTAATAGCCTTCGTGGTCGGCGTCGAGTTTCACTTTGCCGGCGAAGTGGCGGTAGAGAAAAACGAAGTAGCCGGTGCAGAGCACCATTCCAATCACCCACCAAATGAGACCGATGCGCAGGCCGTAGTCCGCGGCCTTGGCGTTGTGCACAGTGAGCGAGCGCGCCGCGTCGGTTGCAGGCAGCACCAGCGGATACAGCCCGAAGACCACGCTGGTGAGCATGCCCACAATGTAGGCGCACGACGCGAGGAAGCCTTTGCGATCGTCCGCGCGCGCGAAGAAAACGCGCATGCCGGCGAGCCCCGTGAGCGCAATCAGCGGAAAGCCCAGGCCCCAGGGCCGCTCGGTGAGATTCAGCGTTACCTGCGGCTGCACGCGAAATGTCACTGCGGTCACAATCACTGTGAATG
>CAZIWR010000311.1:0-2788 GCA_964542805.1 uncultured Acidobacteriaceae bacterium | reverse complement strand
AGTGGACGGCATCAGCCACGTATGGGACGCCGGTGGCCGACGGCTTTACTATCTCACGCGCGATCGCCTGGGCGGAACACGGCTGTTGGCGGTGGAAATAGACGAAGCGCGTGGCGCGTTGGTGGGCAGCCCACAGACGTTGGGACTGGTCACCGGCGTCCTGCGAGACTTGGCTGTCTCGCGAGACGCCCAGCAATTCGCGGTGTCCCAGCTGGAAGGCTCGCTAAATCTCACGCGGCTTCCGCTCACTCCCGCAGGCGATGCGCCGGCTGGCCGCGAAGAGGAGCTGAGCAGCGGTCAGGTGATTGACCGCTACCCGGCATTTTCTCCGGACGGGCGACGCATTGCCTTTGCGAGCGATCGCCTGGGTGCGATGGAGATATGGATCTATGACCTGACAAGCCGACAACAGGAGCGGCTGCAACTTCCCGGCAAAGATCTCGGCGCCAACCTGCCCAACTGGTCTCCCGATGGCAAGCAGATTGTGGTCACGCGCTTTTTTCAGGACGGCACTCGCTCGCTCTGGTTGACGGCGACGGACGGGAGCCATGCAGAAGAAGTGCATCCCCCTGTCCGGGGCAACGTCGGCGGGAGCTTCGCCCCGGATGGCCGCCAGCTTCTGTACTATTTCCGGACCGAGGGATTCACCCAAATTTTCCTGCTGGACCTGGGTACGCGAAAGAAGCGCCAGTTGACGACGTCACGGTCGGATAAGTATGACGCGGACTGGTCCCCGGATGGGCGCTGGATTGCCTACTCTTCCAATGCAGGTGGCACGATTCAGCTTTGGAGGATTCCGGCGTCGGGCGGCGAAGAGCGGCAGTTGACCTCCGGACATGAAAGGATGCGTCACGCCTCTCACTCTCCGGACGGGCGCTGGATTTACATCCAGCCCAGCCACGGGAATATTGCCCGGCTGCCGGCCTCGGGTGGGCGACTTGAGGCAGTGACGAGATTCCCCGAATCGGGGCTTTTCATCGAGGAGCCGAGACTCTCTCCAGACGGTCGCTACCTGGTCTACAGCCGCAGCAACGGCGGCTCTTCGCTTTGGCTGTTGCGGGTCGGCAAGGCGCCATAGCGCGCCTGGTCTCACTCGCGGACGCAACAGAGAAAGTTACCCGAGCGGCCGCTTTGCGGCGCGGCTTTGAAATCCGTCGCTGGGCGGAAATCTGTTGATACCAGCTTCCTTTCTGTGGGTCCGTACTCCAAGAGGCTCCACGCTGCGTTGACTTAGCAGCAAGTGCCGCCTAAGATGTGTTCGAGCATTCCTCCTGCATGATAGGCAAGACCATAGGGCAGTACCGCGTCGTGGACAGCCTGGGTGGCGGCGGCATGGGCGTGGTGTACAAGGCCGAGGACGCCAAGCTGGGCCGCGAAGTGGCACTGAAATTCCTGCCCGACGAGCTGGCCAAGGATCCCATTGCACTTGAGCGCTTCGAGCGCGAAGCGCGCGCCGCTTCCTCGCTGAACCATCCCAACATCTGCACGATTTACGACATTGAGGAGTTCGAGGGCCAGCGCTTCATCGCCATGGAGCTATTGGAAGGCCAAAACCTGAAGGAAATCATTACCCACGGGCCGCTCGAGTCCGAACTCATTCTCGAACTCGGCATTCAAATCGCCGACGCGCTTGATGCCGCGCACACCAAGGGCATCGTCCATCGAGACATTAAGCCGGCCAACGTTTTCGTGAATCCGCGCGGCCAGGCCAAGATTCTCGACTTTGGTCTTGCCAAGCAGACACAGCAGAAAAAACTCTCGCATAGCGCAAGTGTCTCGGCAGCGGTCACCGCGGCAGTCGGCGAACATCTCACCAGCTCCGGTGTGACCATGGGCACTGTGGCCTACATGTCGCCCGAGCAAGTGCGCGGGAAAGAGCTCGATGCGCGCAGTGACCTTTTCAGCCTCGGCGTAGTGCTCTACGAAATGGCCACCGGGCGGCAGGCTTTTTCGGGGAATACTTCGGGGGTGCTTTTCGAGGCCATTCTCAACAAAGTGCCACCCTCGCCTGCGCGCCTGAATCCCGAGCTGCCGCCCCGCCTCGACGACGTGATTTTCAAGTGCCTGGAAAAGGACCGCGAGTTGCGCTACCAGAGCGCCGCGGAGTTGCGCGCCGACCTCAAGCGTCTGCGGCGCGAAACGCATTCGGCGCGGGTGCTCGCCGAAAGCGGCGGAACAGTCGCGACAAAATACGGAGCAAGACCCAGGTGGCAAAAAAAAGTGTATTTGGCGGCAGCCGCAGTGGTTGTGCTGGTGGCCGCGTCTGTGGGGGGATATTTTGCACTACGCAGCGGCCAAGTGATCGATTCGCTGGCGGTGCTGCCCTTCGTCAACTCCACCAACGACCCGCAGACCGAATACCTGAGTGACGGCATCACCGAAAGTCTCATTAACAGCCTTTCGCAGTCGCCCAGTCTGAAGGTAATGTCGCGCAGCGCCGTCTTCCGTTACAAGGGAAAAGAGGCCGACCCGCAGGCTGCCGGCAAGGCGCTAGGTGTGCGCGCCGTGCTCGCCGGGCGAATGGTGCAGCGCGGCGACACGCTGTCCATCAGCGTCGAGCTGGTGGACGCGGGCACCGGCCGCCTGCTGTGGGGCGAGCAGTACAACCGCAAACTCGCCGACATCCTTACCGTTCAGGAAGAAATCGCGCGGGACATGTACGAGAAACTCAGCAGCCGCCTGGCCGGTGCGGAGGAGAAGCGGGTCGCCAAGCGCTCCACAGCCAATGCCGAAGCTTACCAGCTCTACCTGAAAGGGCTCTACAACTGGAACCGCTGGACGGAAGACG
>CAZIWR010000310.1:0-2830 GCA_964542805.1 uncultured Acidobacteriaceae bacterium | reverse complement strand
GCGGGCGCGAGCGCGTTCGCCAGAGCACGAAGCGAATCGGTGTACGGCGCGCGGGCGATGCCGCGCTCGGTGATGATGGCGGCGATGAACTTTGCCGGCGTGATGTCGAAGGCCGGATTGGCTACGTCCACGTCCGGCGCGATGCGCACGCCGCGGATGTGTGTGACTTCCTCCGCCGCGCGCTCTTCGATGGGAATGTGCTCGCCGCCGGGGATAGAAAGATCGAGGGTGGAAATCGGCGCGGCGACGTAAAAAGGAACATTGTGCTCGCGGGCGAGCACGGCGATTTGATAGGTGCCGATTTTGTTGGCGGCGTCGCCGTTGGCGGCGATGCGGTCGGCGCCGACAACGATGGCGCTCACCTGCTGCGTTTTCAAAATGTGGCCGACCATGTTGTCGGTGATGAGCGTGAGCGGAATGCCGTCCTGCTGAAGCTCCCACGCGGTGAGGCGCGCGCCCTGCAAATAGGGGCGCGTTTCGGGGACGAATACGGTGAGCTTGCGGCCCTGCGCGACGGCCACGCGGATGACGCCGAGCGCGGTGCCGAGGCCCGCGGTGGCCAGCGCGCCGGCGTTGCACTGCGTCATGACGCGGCCTTCCTGCGGCATCAGCTCCGCGCCGAAGCGGCCGATGGCTTCGTCAATGGCGTGCTTTTCAAGATGAATGAGCTTGGCTTCCGCCACCATCGCTGCGCGAACGCGGTCGAGCGCACCACCGGAATCCGCGGCGGCCGCGGCGAAGCGTTTTTTCATGCGCTCGAGGGCCCAGAAGAGGTCCACGGCGGTGGGACGGGTCTTGGCGAGCGTGTCGCAGATGAGCGGGAATTCTTTTTTCAGCTCGTCGAGCGATTTCGCGGCGGAGCGCTCCACGCCCAGCGCCACGCCCATGGCGGCGGCTACGCCAATGGCCGGAGCGCCGCGGATAACCATGTCGCGGATGCCGTCGGCCACGCCGGAATAGTCGGTATAGGTGATGTACACGACTTCGCCGGGAAGGCGGCGCTGGTCGAGCATGCGGACACCCTGGGGTGTCCATTCGATGGGTTGCGTGGTGTGCACGGTCAATTCCCCTGATGAACTGGGGCTAATATTGTATCCCACACCGCGCGCTAGGACACAGAACGCTGGCTGCGAAAGAAAGAGCCATTCACCAGCACTGATAGCTTGACCTTTAAGGTACCACCGCTGTATGTACTCAAGATCGCTGGAGGCAGTCGTGAGTTCCGCAAACCGGTTCTGGCTCGCCGTTGGAACACCAGAAAACTGGCACACAGCATTTGACTACAATAATATCTGGGGACTGAAGACCAGCCAGCAACGGTATTGGGATCGGCTTATCGAAAATGAGGATCTCGTCTTCTTCTACGCAACGAGGCCGGTGTCCGGAGTGTTTGGATTCGGAATTGTTAGAACTAAACTCCATCAGATCACTCCGCTGTGGCCTCAAGAGCGCGTCGAAAACAGGGTAATCTGGCCGCTCCGCTTTGAGTTTGACGTTGTTTCAGCTCTGCTCCCGTCCTCTTGGAAAGAAACGCGGATCGTCATGCCTGAATTGAAAGCCCGCGCGCGTTCGGGTTTTCAAGAGGTAGAGGCTGCGGTTGCTGAAGAGTTAATCCGCGCTCTTCCTCCCAACGCTCCCCAAGATTTGGTCTTGGCTTACGCGATTGGCCTCCGGGAGAAGAGGATCCCCCTACCCGTTGTACGCGAACCGGTGCAAGTGGGCAATCAGCACGAGCACGGCCAATTACTGTTGACTGAAATTGGTCGAATGCAAAAATTGATCGCTGATATGGAATACCCGATCGAAAACAGACGGCTGGATGTTGTGTGGAGGCGGGTACAGCGGTCGGTACCCAGCTATGTCTTCGAAGTTCAGGTCAGCGGCAACCTCACCGAAGCCATGGGCAAGTTGAAACAGGCCTACGACCTCTGGAATAGCAAGGTCTTCTTGGTCGGCAAAGAGGAACATGTAACGCCGATGAGCCAGCTGCTGAACGGAACGTTTCACGAAATCCGAGATCGCTTGTGCTTCATTGAACTCAGTCAAGTAGAAGAACTCTACAAGCGCAAGCGGGCGTACCGCGAGTTTGAGAATCAACTCGGCATCCTCCCCTAGCAGCCCTTTTCTGTTAATGCGCTCGCTCGCTGGCTCGAACCGTGAACTAGAAACGAACGAGGAGTATACGGATGGGACGACGGAGCGAAGTTTTGACGACACAATGCGGTGAATGCGGCACCGATGTTGACGTGCGGTATCGCCATAGCCACAAGCACAAACATAAGTGCCACCGAGAGGATGTTGAGTGGGACGAACATCCGGATCCAACTTGGAGCTCAGAATTCATCGCTTGGTGCGGAACTTGTGACGTATGCGGACGCCGAGTTTATGAGTGCTACACCGCACAGCCAGCGCTCTATGACAACGCTACGAACGCGAAAGTTTGAACGATAGCTGTCGCGACCACATCTTGCCCAACAACCCGGTGATCCCCTGCACTGGGACAGCTTCATCCGCAGGATCTGCGACCTTTACAGCCAGCGTTGGCTTCGGCCGTAGCCTCCCTGCCGCTACCTCACCAGCGGGAGTTTGTGGAACTGGTCGGAAAAAAAGAAGCCGAGGAACTGGATGGCGTTGTAGCCGAGGTGGAGAAGATAGCAGGGGATGACGCTGGCCGTGCGTGCGCGCGCGGTGGTGAAAATGACGCCGACGAGCACGAGCAGCACAATTTGCGCCCAGCCGCCCCAGAGTTGCTGGGCGTGCATGAGTCCGAAGAGGATTCCGGTGAGGGCGATGCCGCCGAGTACGCCCAGGCTGCGCGCAAAGACGGGAT
>CAZIWR010000309.1:0-2839 GCA_964542805.1 uncultured Acidobacteriaceae bacterium | reverse complement strand
ATGCGTGTCACTTTGATGCCCAGCGGCTTGATCAGCTTCGAAAGATACATCGCGGTGGCCTCGCCCTCCGCGTTGGGGTTGGTGGCGATGATGATCTCCTCCACGCCGCCCTTCAGCCGTTCGATCAGGCTCTTGATCTTGAGTTGTTCCGGCCCCACGCCCTGCAGCGGGGAAAGCGCGCCGCCCAGCACGTGGTACAGCCCGCTGAACTCCCGCGTCTTCTCGATGGCCTGAATGCTGTTCGGCTCTTCTACTACGCAGATGGTCTTTCGGTTGCGCGTCGCGCTGGTGCAGAAAAAGCAAGGGTCCGTGTCCGTGATGTTGTTGCACACCGTGCACTCGCGGATCTTTTCCTTCGCGTCGCGGATAGCCTGCGCCAGCGCCAGCGCCTCTTCCGCATCTGTGCGCAGGATGTGGAACGCCAGCCGCTGCGCCGTTTTCTGCCCGATACCCGGCAGGTGCTTCAGCTCTTCGATCAACCGCGCGATAGGTTCTGCAAAATCAGGCATCCGTAGATCCGTCCGCAAGTCCCCAGGTCTGAAGGTTTGGATATGTAGACCTTTCGACCATTCGACTTATCGACATGAATGAGTTTTCTCGCTGGAAAGTCAGTACAGAAAAAAATCAGAACAATCCCGGTATCTTGAGCCCCGGCATTCCTGTAATTCCGCCCGCAATGTTTTTCATCTGATCGGCGAGCGCCTCGTCCACGCGCCGCCCGGCTTCGTTCACTGCCGCTGTGATCAGGTCCTGCAGCATTTCCGCGTCTTTGCCGGCGAACACCTCGGGCTCGATGTGCAGCGCGGTCACCTGTTTTTGCCCGTTCATTTTCACGCTGACCATGCCGCCTCCGGCCGACGCTTCCACATGCAGCTCCTCCACCTGTTTCTGGAGGCTCTCCTGCATTTGCCGGAACTGCATCAACATCTGTTGCAGCGCTTTCACTTCCATCGGACTAGTCCTCGTCGCGACGCTTCACGCTTGAAATTTGCCCGCCGAACCGTTCCATCATGGCCCGCACCACCGGGTCTTGCTCGAACCGTGCACGGCTTTCCGGTGTCGCCCTCGTGGCTGGCGCAGGAGCGCTTGCCGCACCACCAGCTTCGAGTCTAACACAGACCCGCAGCGGCTGCCCTAGCACCGCGCTGGTAATCGTCCGCAGTTTTTCCATCTGGTCACGGCCCTGCAGAATCTCCGCAAACGTCCGCCCATCGTTCCGGAAGAACAGCCGGATCTCGCTGCCGTCCAGCTCCCACCGGCTTACGTGTTCCAGCAACGATGCCAGCAATTTGTTCTGCGACGAAATGGCTGCGCGGATTTCCTCCACCTGCACCACGGCTAGCCCGCCGCTCACGGCGATGGCCTGTGCCACCGCGCCGGGCGGCGCCATCGCCACCGGCGCGCTCTTCTGCGGCGTACTTTCCATTTTCAATGGCGCTGCCACCGGCGCTGGCGCAACGGCAGCCGCGGAGAATCCGACGGCACTCGCCATCTCTCGCGGCGCGTTTGCCGCTGGAGCGCTGGTCGCGCGTGGCACGCTCGCCACCGGCCGCGCGGGCGATTCTCCGCGCAATTCCGCAATCACTTCTTCGAGCGGAGCCAGCCGCGCAGCGTTCACCAGCTTCAACAACCCAATTTCGAGATGCAGCCGCGGGTCCGGCTTGTGCCGCATGGCGTCGTCGGTGGAAAGCAGCGTCTGGAAAAACCGCGTCAAGTCCTCTTCTGTAAAAAGCGCCGCTTGTTTTTTCAGCCGCGGCCGTTCGTCCGCGGGCGCCACGATCAGCTCGGACTCCGCCCCGCACACTCGCGCCAGCAGCAAGTTACGGAAGTGCCGGATGGTCTCACGGCAGAAATGTTGCAGGTTGTGTCCCTCGGCAATCAACCGGTGCACCAGTCCCAGCGCGCGCCCTGCGCTGCGCGTTTCGATTGCGCCAATCAGCTCGTCGAGCGACTCTTCCGCCACCACGCCCATTAACTGCCGCACGGGCGCATCGCCGATCTGCCGCCCGCAGTAGGCCATGGCCTGCTCGAGCAGCGACAGCCCGTCGCGCACACTGCCTTCCGCTGCGCGCGCCAGCACTGCCAGCGCTCCCGGCTCGATCTCCAGCTTTTCGTCTTTGGCCACGCGCGTGAGCGTGTCCGAAATTTCCTGGAACGTCAGCGCGCGGAAATGGAAATGCTGTGACCGCGACTTAATCGTGTCCACCAGATCTTCCGGCTGCGTCGTAGCCATCACGAAGATCACGCGGTCCGGCGGTTCTTCCAGCGTTTTCAGCAGCGCGTTCGAGGCTTCATCGGTCAGCTGGTGGGCTTCGTCGAGGATCACCACTTTGTTGCGGCTCGCCGCCGGCGCATAGCGCACCATTTCGCGCAATTCGCGGATCTGGTCAATGCCGCGGTTCGACGCCGCGTCAATCTCGATCACGTCCAGCGACGTCCCCGCCGCAATCTCCGTGCACGACGAGCACGCATCGCACGGCTCGACGGTCGGCCCCTTCGCGCAGTTCAGCGCCTTGGCCAGGATGCGCGCCGTCGTCGTTTTGCCCACGCCGCGCGCCCCGGAAAAAATGTACGCGTGCGCCACGCGGTTGGTCTCGATGGCGTTCGCCAGCGTCTGTGTCACGTGCTGCTGGCCGACAACTTCACGAAAATTCTTGGGGCGGTACTTCCGGGCGATGACCTGGTAGCTCATGGGGTTGGAAAAATCTTCGCTGCGCTCGCGCGATGAGAGGAACTTCGGGTACTCCGCGGCGCCCGAATCGGTCCCGCTACCGTTGCTCCCTTCCGGGCCTGGCGGGGTTTGCGGGGATTCGTCGCACAGAGCCCGAAGTTCCGCGCA
>CAZIWR010000308.1:0-2856 GCA_964542805.1 uncultured Acidobacteriaceae bacterium | reverse complement strand
GCCTGCCGGAGGAGATGGAAATCCTCGAGAAGCACGGCGACCGCACGGTGATTTTCGAGTTGCAGGGCAGCCTCTTCTTCGGCACCACCGACCAGCTTTACTCCGCGCTGGAGCCGGAGCTGAAGAAACGCAAATACGTGGTGTTGGACATGCGCCGCGTGCTGTGGGTGGACGTCACTGCCGCGCACATGCTCGAGCAGGTGGAAGACACGCTCCACGAGCATAGAGGCTACCTCATCTTTAGCCATTTTGCGCACAAAGTCCCCAGCGGCCGCGACCTGGAAGGCTATATGGAGCAGGTCGGCATTGTCCGCCCCGAGAACCGCGTGCGCATCTTTGATTCCCGCGACGAAGCCCTGCAATGGATCGAAGACCGCACCTTGAAAGAAGTGCGCGTGGAGCACGCCGAGGAAAAGCCCCTTGAACTTCGCGACATGAGCCTCTTCACGGGCCGCAAAGAAGAGACGCTGGTGGCACTGGAGGCCTGCCTGGAGACGCGCGCGTACAAAGCCGGCGAGAAGATTTTCGCGCGCGGCGATACTGGCGACGAGCTGTTTCTCATCCGCCGCGGCGCGGTGCGCGTGGTGCTACCGGTGGCCGGCAAGCTGGCCTTTCACCTGGCCACGTTTGGACGCGGCGACTTTCTGGGTGAAATGACTTTTCTGGACCGCGAGCCGCGCTCGGCCGACGCAATTGCCTTCACCGATGTTGAGCTTCTTGTTTTGTCGCGCGAGCGCTTCGACACCTTGGCCAGCGACCACAAAAAGCTCGCCATCCAGTTACTCGAAGGCATCGCGAGAACCGTGGCCATCCGCCTGCGCCGTGCGAATACGGAACTGCGCGCGCTGCAAGAAGGCTGACGGCCCCGCCGCGTCCCGCTGCTCTCCGCCTCCGGCCTACGCTTTGGCCGCTTCCGGTTTTTTCCTGAGCCAGCCGAACAACGACCCGGCGAGCACCAGCACAAACCCCGCCAGCGCGTACCACACGTAGGGCACAAAGGGATTGCCCAGGGGAATCTGCTGTCCCGGAATGATGTGCGGCAGCGAGATGGTGTGCGAGAAGACCGACTCCAGGTCGTGCATCTCGCCGGTAGCATTCATGTAGTAATGGAAATTGCGCGCGTACGGGTAGTAGCTGATGTACAGCCCCACGCAGAAGGCGAACAGCAGCACAGGCAGATAGTTTTCCGCGATGGTCACCGTGTCGTACGTCTTGCCGTGCTGGCGCGTGCGGATCCAGCGCTTGAGATTCACGTACAGCACGGCAATCACCGTCAGGGCGCTGAAGATCATCACCAGCGCCAGAAAAATGTTCACCATTAGCGCGTTCCACACGTAGTTGGTGCTCAAGGCCAGCGCATCCTTGCCGCGCCGCGCTCCGCTACGGCGCTGGCTCTCGGCGGCGGCGTAGTTCAATGTGGCGGCGGCTTCCGGCTGCCCGCTGCTGCGCAGCAGCGACTCCAGCGGTGAGGAGGCGATGTTCTGAACTGCCGTAGCGATCAACTGTTCGATCAGCGATCCTGCTCCCAAGTGCATGCGCTCGCCGAAGTGCAGCACGGTCCAGTAGTGTGCCAGCGCCTCTTTGGTCTTTCCGGCTTTCTCGGCGTCCTTTCCCACTTTGCTGACCATCAGGACGGCGTACTGCCGGATGTTCAGCAGGTTGGGGATGGGGTAGGAAGCCATGGAAAAGAGGACGCGCACGGGCGTGGCGACGCCGCGCTCGCGCATGAACCTGCGCTCCAAATCGAAGCGCCGCAGGCTGTAGCCATCGTAGCGCGGCGCAGCGTAAGCTTTCCCCATCGCTGCGCGCCACTCCGTCAGCTTCAGCCACTCGTCCCAGTTGGGCAGGCCCGGCGCGGATGACCTCGTCAGCATCGGATTATTCTCGCGCAGGTACTCGGCTTCCTGCAGGTATCCCAGTGCGTTTTCGGGATCAAATTGCTGGAGCTTTTTCGCCCAGGCCAGTGTCTGCGGGCTCTTGCGGTTGCCCGCGATGGAAATCATGGAGATGTAAACCCAACCGAGCTTGGGGTCCATGGACACAGCCAGGTCGGCCAGGCGTGCGCGCTCCGCGGCGTCGGGCAGACGCAGGGCGACAAAGGCCAGCGCGCGCGCGTCGCGCTGCGCCTCTGCTTCCCGCGCCCATAGCTGCAATTGGGAATTCGGAAAGAGGGCATACTTCGAGCCGCTGCTCGATTCCAACGCCATCATCATAATCGGCAGGCTGAACGCCTGCCGGAACTGCGGCACGAAAAAGAATGCGGCCGAGAGCACCAGAAACAGCACACTCATGAAACGCGTTTTGCGCATCGTTATCCTCACCGGGGGAGATTTGCACCGGAGTATACACCCGCAGAGGTTTACCTGCCGGTATTCCTGAAATCTCAAACATGATAGTTTTGTGTTCTATGGAAAAGCCGAAAGCCTTACAGGCCATCGCCTGGGGCGGTTTACTCGCAGGAGTGATGGACATATCGGCGGCCTTTGTCACCTGGGGTGTGCGAGGCGTCTCCCCGGTGCGCATTCTGCAATCGATTGCCAGCGGCCTGCTGGGTGCGAACGCCTACCAAGGCGGCCTGGCAACCGCCTCTCTGGGCGCCGCGTTGCACTTCCTGATTGCCACGACAGCGGCCGCCGTCTATTTTCTAGCCAGCCGCAAACTGAGTTTCCTGACGCAACGGGCCGTCACTTGGGGGATGCTCTACGGCGTCACCGTTTACTTGTTCATGTATTTTGTTGTGCTGCCGCTCGCGGGCATCAAAAGCAGATTCACGATTTCCGCCGTCGCCATCGCTGTGATCACTCACATCGTTTGCGTCGGGCTGCCCATCTCGCTCACCGTGCGCCGGTTCTCGAC
>CAZIWR010000307.1:0-2872 GCA_964542805.1 uncultured Acidobacteriaceae bacterium | reverse complement strand
TTCACGGTCAGCACGGTGGTGGAGCTGCCGCCGCTGAGAATCAGCATCGAGCCGGGGACGACATCGAGCACGGTACCGCGCCACGCGTAACCATCTCGCTTGGCGGGACCCGGAGCGGCGCCGGCCCACACACCCCACTTCCAGACAAACGGCTTGCCGGGACGCGGATCGAGCTCGACGTGGCCCATCATGATGTCGCCAAGAAAACCCGGGCTGGTGAGCGCTTCCCAGGCGCGCTCCGGGGAAACGGCGACAGCGAGCGATTCGACGATGGGTGCAGGGGGCAGGCGTTTCGGCAAGGCAAACTCTCAGACGACGGGCGAAGCGAGATTATACACCAGCCACGACGCGGCGAGGAGAGGAGGCGACGCGCACGGGGCGGATAGTTCACGGCGATGCAAAACGCTGCTATATTGACTGCGGAATTCGCAGTCGTAAAAATGGACTAGTCGCGCCGAAGAGAGCTTGTCCGGCGCGACACAGGTTTCTGATGCCGGGAATGGTCGGGGCAGTCGAGGCAATCCGCGAAAAAAAGCTGGCCGCACTGGAGTCGGTGGGATCGTCGCTCCTGCTGGTGGTGCTGAAGGTGTTTCTCGCCGTTTCGACGGGCAGCCTGGGCATCCTTTCGGAGGCGATACATTCGAGCCTGGACCTGGTCAGCACAATCGTCACTTATCTTTCTGTGCGCGTGGCGGACAAGCCGCCGGACGCGGAGCATCCCTACGGCCATCTGAAAATCGAGAACATCTCTTCCCTGCTGGTGACTGGACTGCTTCTGCTGGCCTCGGCGTACATCATGTGGGAGGCTATCGGACGGCTTCTGTTCAAGGGAGTTCATATCGAGCCGAGCCTACTGGCAGTGGGCATACTGGGACTGACCATCATCGTGGACGCGGTGCGCGCGCGCGCGTTGCTTCGCGTGGCGCGTAAACACAAAAGCGAAGCCCTCGAAGCGGACGCGCTGCACTTCTCCACCGACATTTGGAGTACCGTGGTGGTCATGGCGGGGATTTTGGTGGTCTGGGTAGGTGAGCGCACGGGGCAGAACTGGCTTCGCTTCATGGATCCGGTGGCAGCACTAATCGTGTCCGGTGTAATCATCTGGGTGGGATCGCGGCTGGGTAAGCAGAGCTTTGACGCGCTGCTGGATGCGGCGCCGGCCGGAATGCCGGAGCGTATCACCACGGCGGTGGCGGGGGTCGAAGGAGTTATCGAAGCGGGGCGGGTGCGCGTGCGGCGCGCGGGCAAGCATCACTTTGTGGACGTCACCATCAGCGTGCCGCGCACGGCCAGCTTCGAGCAAGTGCACGCCATCAGCGACGCTGTGGAAAAGCGTGTGGAGCAAATCGTGCCGGCCGACGTGATGGTGCACATGGAACCGCGGGCGCCCGGCGGAGAAACACTGTTTGACGCCATTCGCGCCCTGGCCCACCGTCGCGGCTTGGAGGTCCACGAAATCTCCGCGCACCAGGTGGAACGCAAGTTGTTCGTCGAAATGCATATGGAAGTGGAGGAACACCTCAGCCTGCGGGAAGCGCACCGCCGCGCCACGGAGTTGGAAGAAGACATCCTGCGCGTGTCGGGGGAAAACGTGGCCGGGGTGAACATCCACATCGAGCCGCTGGGGGAGCACATCGCCGCCGCTGGAGTGATGCAGGAGCTGGCCACGGCCGTGCAGGAGCACGTGAACAGCCTGTGCGCGCAGTACCGCGAACTGCTGGACTGCCACCAAGTGCTGGTGCGGGAGGCGGACCAGAAGATCATCGTGTCGTGCCACTGCGCCATGGACGGCAGCCTGCCGATCACGCAAATCCACGACGTCACGGAGGCGCTGCAAGACCGCATCAAGGAGAAATTTCCGCAAATTTTTGAAGTGAATATTCATCCGGAGCCGGTCGAGGAAAGTTGAACGTTAAACGTTGAAAGGTTGAAAGAAAAGACAGCGAAAGGACAAAAAGCGAGTTATGAAGCGACCAATTTTAATCTGCATTGTTGGATGTTTGCTGGTGGTGTGGTGCGGCGTGCACTGGAACGCGGCCGCACAGCAGGCGGCGGGAGGAGCGACCACAAATCTGGCGCTGCCTGAGGAGAAACACCTGAAAAACGTGCGACAGATCACTTTCGGCGGAGAAAACGCGGAGGCGTATTTCTCCGCGGACAACAAGCAGTTGATCTTCCAGTCGCACGAAGGAGAAGACAAGTGCGACCAGATTTACCTCATGGACCTCGAAGGAAAAAACAAGCGGATGGTCTCGACGGGGAAAGGGCGGACCACCTGTGCGTACGTTTTTCCGAACGGCAAGCGGATTCTCTACAGCTCGACGCACGTGACTGGGCCGAATTGCCCCGCTCCGCCGGACTACAGCAAGGGCTACGTCTGGAAATTGCATCCGGAGTTCGACATTTTCACGGCCAAGCCGGACGGCAGCGACGTGAAGCGCCTGACGGATGCGCCGGGCTACGACGCCGAAGCAACGATCTCGCGCGACGGCAAGAAAATTGTCTTCACCTCCTTGCGCACGGGTGACCCGGAAATTTATGTTATGGATGCGAACGGGAAAAACGTGAAACAGCTCACGCACGAGCCGGGCTACGACGGGGGGCCGTTCTTTTCGCCGGACGGGAAGAAGATTGTATATCGCGCGGCGCATCCGGAAACGGAAGCTGAGAAGAAGGACTACCAGGAACTCATCCAAACATCGCAACTACGGCCCACGCGGCTGGAGATTTACGTGATGGATGCGGACGGGTCCAACAAACGGCAGCTGACCAAAGCCGGAGCGGCCAGCTTCGCGCCGTTTTTCCATCCGGACGGGAAGCGGATTATTTTTGCCTCCAACCTGGAAAATCCGCGCGGGCGGAATTTTGACCT
>CAZIWR010000306.1:0-2874 GCA_964542805.1 uncultured Acidobacteriaceae bacterium | reverse complement strand
GCAATCCGGCCAGCAGCAATACCGCGAGAAATCCGGACTTGCGTGAGGTCTTCATGGGTTTTCACTCCTTGTTGGTCGCGCCCGCGGTCACCTAGATGTTGCACCTTGGCCAATTCGGAAACAGCGTGCACCAGCTCGGCCTTCCTTTTGCCAGCATGAGGGGACTGATCCTCGTGGAGTCAGGCGGCGCGAGGATCTTCATCACGCGCACCGTATCGTCCGACACCACGACAAACATGATCGTGAGGCCGTTGCCGGAGCGTCCCGGCAGAGAAACTGCATCGGGGTTGGGGAGCTGCGCGGTATCGGGATGCACCGCGACTTGATCTTGCTGAGCTGCTCGCACCCGCGTTTGCGCCCGTTGATCGTTGGCGGCGATGCCAACCGAAGGTATCAGCATTCCCACCAGGACCGCTATCACTGGAACCGTTTTCGTTTTCATGGTCTTTGCCTCCTTGCCTACCCAACAGCCTAGGCCCCGCATATGGGGTTGCGATGAGGTTTGTGTCAGGATTGCGCAAAGATTGCGTCACCGCTGCCGAGGGCGCTTGGTTCAGCCGTCGAAGCGGTAACCCATTCCGCGCACACTGATCAGGAACTGTGGCTGGCTCGGCCTGGGTTCGATCTTCTTTCGCAGATTGGTGATGTGGGTATCCACCGCGCGGTCGGTAACGAAGGTCTCCCGGCCCCAAACTTCGTCGAGCAATTTATCGCGGCTGAGCGTGTGGCCGCGATGGCGGATGAACGCAGCTAAGAGCTTGAACTCAGTAGGAGTCGTTTCGATGGCTTTTCCCGCTCGGCGCAGCTCGCAGCGAGTGAAGTCCACCTCCACGTCGCCGAACCGGTAAATCTCGGGCATTTCTCCTGCCGCGCGGCGCAGCACTGCCTTGACGCGCGCGCGCAGCTCGCGTGGGCTGAAAGGCTTGGTGACATAGTCATCGGCTCCCAGCTCCAAGCCCAATACCTTGTCCGACTCCTGCGTCCTTGCCGTGAGCAGGATGACCGGCGTGCGCAGCCCGGCCCGACGCAACTCGCGGCACACTTCGAAGCCATCCTTGCGAGGAAGCATCACATCCAGAATGATCAGGTCGAACGACTGCTCTCGCGCCCGCCGGCTGGCCGTCTCGCCGTCGCCTACGACTTCAACCTCGTACCCTTCCAGCTTCAAGTCGTCCTCGAGCCCCAGGGCAAGAGGCGGCTCATCTTCTACAACCAAGATGCGACTCATACTTTAATTCCTTCAAAGCGGGCCGTGCTCACAACACTCGCGCCACAATTAACGTCAAATCGTCAGACTGCGGACGATCGTTGCTGAACTTCGTGACCTCGCCAAGGATCGCATCCCGCATTTCCTCAGCGCTACTCCGGCGATTTCCAATCAGGATTTCGAGCAGCCTCTCACGCCCGAACTCTTCCTCGTTTTGATTCAACGCTTCGGGGATGCCGTCACTGAAGATTGCCAGCCAGTCTCCTTGTTTCAGTTCCACGGTGCTCTGAACCACGGGCAGGGTTGCGAAAATGCCCACTGGCGGAGTCCCGGCCCCCAGCCGCACATAAGAGGGTTCTCGCTCAGTTCCAGCGCGAATCAGGAGTGCCGGCTCGTGCCCAGCGTTGGAGTAGATGAGTCGTCGGGTGGCGTCATCATATACGCCGTAGAACAGCGTGGCGAATCGCTCCAGGTCTGTCGCGCCGTAGAGGAGTGCATTCACCTCCGTCACAACGTCCCCGCAGCACTCTCCAAACACGGGCGCGTGCGTTCGAACACAGGCGTGCATTGAGGCCATCAACAAGGCCGCGGAAATCCCCTTGCCGGCCACGTCAGCCACAAGCAGGCCGAGCTTGCCAGGGCCAAGATCTAGAAAATCGTAATAATCGCCGCTCACGCGGCGCGCGGGGTGGCAATACCCCGCGTAGTCCAACGTGGCCAGCGGCGGCCGGACCTGCGGGAATAACCGCTGCTGCACCTCCGCGGCACTGCGTACCTCTTGGTCGAGGCGACCGCTTTCAGCCAGTAAGCCCTGCTGCTGACGAAGGATGGCGCGGACACGCGCGCGCAACTCGCGCGGACTGTATGGCTTGGTGACATAGTCGTTGGCTCCAAGATCCAGGCCGAGCACCTTATCGGATTCCTGGGTCTTGGCTGTGAGCAGAATGACCGGGGTCTGCAAACCCGCCCGGCGCAATTCGCGGCACACTTCGAAGCCATCCTTACGAGGAAGCATCACATCGAGGATGATCAGGTCAAACGCTTGTTCTCGCGCCCGCCGGCTGGCCGCTTCCCCGTCCCGCGCCAATTCGACCTCGTAGCCTTCCAGCTTCAGATCGTCCTCTAGTCCAAGCAGGAGGTCGGACTCGTCCTCGACCACCAAGATGCGAGCCATGTTCACTCCTTTGCGCTCGGGAGGAGAATGGTGAACGTGCTGCCGACTCCGGGCTCGCTGTCGACGCGCACCTGCCCGCCGTGGGCCGCGACGATGTGCTCGACCATCGTCAACCCGAGGCCCGTCCCTTTGGCACCGGCAGCATCAGGGCTGACGACGCGCACGAATTTCTTGAAGATCTGCTTGTGCTCATGGGGAGCAATGCCCAGCCCTTTATCGCTCACGCGAATTGCTACCTGGCCGTTCTCGCAAACGGCCTCCGCCCAGACTGTCTTGTTCTGCGGTGAGTACTTCACGGCATTATCAAGGAGATTCCATAGGGCACGGGCGAGAGCCTCGCGGTCGGCCTGCACGCGAGGCAGATGACCCTGCTGCGCGATTTCCACCCGGTAGCCACGTTGCCTGACTTCCTGGGCAAACTCCTCTGCCACACTACGAAAGAACGGCTCCGTCTCGAGCAACTCAAAGCGATACTCCCGCGCGCCGGCTTCCA
>CAZIWR010000305.1:0-2881 GCA_964542805.1 uncultured Acidobacteriaceae bacterium | reverse complement strand
CAGACATTGTGATGCAAAGAGAAGCAAGGGGGAAGCCCAAGCAAAGAGAGATCCTTCGTCCGCCGCGGCGGACTCAGGATGACAAGACAATTGGGCCGATCTAGAGATCGGCCCCTACATGAGGAGCCGGCAGGATGCCGGCGCTACTTGCCGGACATTTTGCGTTCGAAGAAATCGAAGGCGGCGGCGTAGATGTGCAGCCAGTTGTTGTGCAGCAGGAAGTCGTGAACTTCGTCGGGATAGACCACCTGCTCGAAGTACACATTCTGGCGGCGGAGGCGCGCGACGAGGTCCACCATCTGCGCGAAGGCGACGTTGCGGTCGTCGTCGCCCTGGATGAGCAGGACGGGCGACTTCCATTTGTCGATGCTCGCGACCGGCGAAGCGTCGCGAGCGATTTTGGCGGCTTCCGGATTGAGCGGGACGCCGGCGCTGTCGCGCTGCGACCAGTCGTGCACACCGTGGAGGTCCACGCCGGCGGCGAAGAGGTCGGAATCGCGCGCGAGGCCGAGCGCGGTGAGATAGCCGCCGTAACTGCCGCCCCACAGGCCGATGCGCTTGGGATCCACGTCCGCGCGGCCGGCAAGATATTTTCCGGCGGCGACGATGTCCTGATACTCGGAGGCGCCGCGAGCGCCGCGGTTTTTCGCTTCGCGGAAGGCGCGGCCGTACATGATGCCGCTGCGATAGTTCACGGAAAGCACGATGTAGCCGCGACGAGCAAAATATTGATTCACGCCGTAGGCCTGGTGGTAGTAGCCGCGGTTGTGCCAGCCCAGCATCATCTGGCGCATGGGGCCGCCGTGCATGAAAATCACCGCGGGACGCTTTTCGCCGGGCTGGATGCCGACGGGAATAAAAATCTGGTTGTGGCACTCCACGCCGTCGGCGGATTTGAGAACGACCTGCTGCGGGACGACGAGTTTGTCGGATGGAAAATCTTTGGGCAGCGCGCTCTTGGCGAGCATCTCGCCCTTGCCGGTAGCGGTGGCGCTGCGGACGAACGGCATGGCGGGGACGCGCGCGTCGGAGGCAAAGTAGGCGATGGACTTTCCGTCGCCGGTGACCGCGGGAGCCCACTCGAGGCCTTCACCGGGGGTGAGCATCTCCGGCGCGCCGCCGGAAACAGAGACGCGGGAAATGTGGCGGCGGTCCATGTCGCCGCAATTGGAGGAGAAAACAATGCTGCGCAGGTCGGGCGTGAAGCTGGCCTGCTCGAATTCGCAATCGCCGGAAGTGAGCAACACTGGCGAGCCGCCGGTGGAAAACATGGAGTAAAGGTGCAGCCAGCCGTCCATCTCGGAGGCGAAGACGATGCGATTGTCGGCGGCCCAGTTGAGCAGGGCGGGGCCGGCCATGCGCGGAATGTTGCTCTCGACGTTGTCGGCGCTGTGCCAGATTTCCTTTGCGGCGCCGGTGGCGAGGTCGGCGGTCCAGATGGCCCACGGGTTGGGCACGTCGGGGCCGGTCCAGAAACCGGGCTGCGGGCCGCCGCTGGGGCGCGCGGGCGTGCGAATGAAGACGATGGATTTTCCGTCAGGAGACCAGCGCGGATTGCCATCGCGGTCCACGGAAGGCGCGACGAAGCGAATTGATTTTTTTGCGGTGTCGTAAATGACGATGAGGCTGTGCGTGCCGCGGCCCGAAACGAAGGCCAGCTTTTTCCCGTCGGGCGACCAGACGGGCGAGGAGTTCTGCCCGCGCTCGTCAATCATCATGGGTTTGCCCAGGCCGCTGACCGGCGCGAGCCAGATTTTGTTTTCCGGATTGTCCTTGTTGTCGGCCTTCACGTAGGCGACAAGCGCGGAGGCGTCCGGGCGCGCGGGCGAAATGGCAGGCGAGTTGCCGAGATCGATTTTTTTCGGCGCGCCGCCGGTCCACGCCATGGACCAGATGGCCTGGTCCACCCCGGCGGGGTCGTTGGTGGGGTTGGGAACGTCGCCGGCGCTGTTCTTGTTGCCGCCGCGGACGTACACAATGGTGCCGCCGCTCGCGGTAAAACCCAAGCTGGTGATTTCCTGGCCGTCGTCGTTTTTGTAGGGCGTGAGCTGGCGCGCGGCGAACTTGGGGCCTTCGGCGACCCAGATGTTGCGCTTGCCTTGCGCTCGGAAGGCCCAGGCGATGCGGCTGCCCTTGGGGGCAGCGGTCATCTCCGATGGAAACGGCGAGCTGAGCACCTGCTGGAGCGAGAATTTTTCTCCCTGCGCAAATGCGGCGACGGAAATCAGGATGAGCAGGAAAAACAGGCCGGCGAATCGCTTCATGATATTTCTCCGAAAGTGGAATGACAGCGCAGATGTTAGGACGCGCGGTTGCCAGATGCAAGTTTCAGAAGAAACATCCCCGAGGCCCCTCGTACTGGCTCGGGGCAAGCAGGAGCCAGGGGCTCGAGAGGTGACTAGGGAGTCTTGGCGGGTGGGGAGCGAACAAGCTGAGGAGCGGAGAGCGGGCCTGTGAGATGGAAAGTGGACGAGGGCGGAGCCACGGAGTGAAGAAGAATGTCGAGTTGGCGGGAGAAGTCCACGAAGCCTTCGGCGTTCCACTGGCCGTCGGGAAGAACGAGGCGCAGCTCTTCGAGTTGGAATTTTTCCGCGGTGAGATTCAACCGGACAAAAGCCGAGCGGAAGATGCTGGGGCCGGGGCGCGCCGCTCCAGCGCGAATCGATGCGGCGAGATCGAGACCGCGGAACAGCCCGTCGCGGAATTCGAAGGCGCCCTGCGCGTCGAGCGCGCGCAGGAGGTTTTCGCGGCCGATGCCGCGCGTAGAAAGGGAAAGTTCTCCGGCGGCGGTGCCGGAGAAAAGATTTTTCAGCGTGGCGGTGGCCGCGGTGAGCGCAGCGAGGTTGACGCGCTCGAACTTGGCTTGCACTTCGTACTTCGG
>CAZIWR010000304.1:0-2882 GCA_964542805.1 uncultured Acidobacteriaceae bacterium | reverse complement strand
ACACCGGGCTTTCCACGGCGCCGGCGACGTCGCCGATGACGTACACCACCGGCCGGAGATTTTTTCGATAGATGTTCTTGTCAATTTGCGTTTCGCGGACGCGCACCAGTTCGCCCAGCGGCACCATCGTGCCGGAAGGTGCGCCTTCCCTCGCCGCGAGGTATAGCCCGCGCAACGCGTCGGCATCCGAGCGGCTTTCGCGCGCGAGCCGCACGCGGATGGGCACGTCTTCACGCTCACCCGGCTGGTGCATCAGCCCCACGTCCGCGCCGCCCAAGGCGATCTCGAGCGACTGCGAAATGTCTGCGGTGGTGATGCCTCGCAGCGCGGCCTTGTCCTGCTCCACCGCGAAGTCGAGTTTCTTCTGCGCGTCTTCGACGTACCAGTCCACGTCCACCACGCCCGGGGTCTGGTCGAAGATGTCGCGGATCTGCCGGGCGACTTCGATCTGCCGCGAATATTCCGGCCCGTAGATTTCCGCCACCAGCGTCGAGAGCACCGGCGGCCCGGGCGGCACCTCCGCCACTTTCACTCGTGCATTCCACCGATTTGCAATTTCCTGAATCGGCCCGCGCATCTCCTTTGCAATTTCGTGGCTTTGCTTCGAGCGCTCGTCCACCCCGCGCAAATTTACCTGGATGTCCGCCACGTTCGGCCCGCGCCGCAGAAAGTAATGCCGCACCAGCCCATTGAAGTTGTAGGGCCCCGAGGTGCCCGCGTAAATCTGGTAGTTCACCACCTCGCCGTGCCCGCGCAGGTAGCCGCCGATTTCTTCCGCCGCGCCCAGAGTTTTTTCGAGCGGCGTGCCTTCCGGCATGTCGATGATCACCTGGAACTCACTCTTGTTGTCGAATGGCAGCATCTTCACGCGCACGGCCTTCAGCGGCACCAGCACGCACGCGAGCAACAGCAGCCCCACTATGCTTCCCAGAAACATCCACCGCCGGCGCGCGTTGGTGATCAGCGGCGTCATGATGCGGCGGTAGAGCAGCGTGAGCCGGCCTTCCTTCTCGCCCTCCGCGTGGTGCTCGCTGCTCGCGCGCCCGCGCAAGAGGCGCAGCGCCGCCCACGGCGACACCACAAACGCAATCGCCAGCGAAAAGACCATGGCCGCCGACGCGCCCACCGGAATCGGCCGCATGTACGGCCCCATCAGCCCGCTCACAAACGCCATGGGCAGGATGGCGGCGATCACCGCGGCCGTAGCCAGGATGGTGGGGTTGCCGACTTCGTCCACCGCTTCCACGGCGACGTCGCTCCACTCCCGCCCTTTGTTTTGCGGGAGGCGAAAATGGCGCACGATGTTTTCGACGACGACAATCGCGTCGTCCACCAGGATGCCGATGGAAAAAATCAGCGCGAAAAGCGTCACGCGGTTCAGCGTGTAGCCGTACAAATAGAAAATCGTGAGGGTAAGCGCCAGCGTCACCGGCACCGCCAGCAGCACCACGCCCGATTCGCGCCATCCCAGCGCCAGCGCCACCAGCAGCGTGACGCTCAGCGTGGCCAGCAGCAGGTGCTTCAGCAGTTCGTTGGACTTGTGCTTGGCGGTTTCGCCGTAGTTGCGCGTCACGGTGATTTCGACGTCGCGCGGAATGGCCGTGCCGCGCAGCTGCTCCACCGTTTCAATTACGCGCTCGGCCACAATGGTCGCGTTAGTGCCCTTGCGCTTGGCCACCGTCATTGTCACCGCAGGTTCTTCCTCAGATTTTTCCCCGGCAGCGCCGCCTGCGCCGAACATCACGTAATTCACCGGCTCTTCCGGCCCATCCTCCAGCGTGGCAACGTCGCCGAGATACACCGGCCGTCCGCTCGACACGCTGACTACCAGCCGCCGGGCGTCCTCCACGCTGCCGACAAATTTTCCGGCTTCCACGGTGATTTCGCGGTTGGCCTGCGCAAAGGATCCCGCTGCCGCGCGCCGGTTGGACGCCTGGAACACCTGCGCAATCGCCGCCGGGCTTGTGCGGTAGGCCGCAAGCCGTTGCGGATCGAGCGTCACTTTCAACTGTCGCCGCTGCCCGCCGATCAGCGTCGTTTCGCTGACGTCGGCCACCTGCTTCACGGCCTGGTCCAGTTCGCCGGCGATGCGCCGCAGTCCGAACGGATCGTAGCCCTTGCCGTGCAGCGTCAGCGCCAGGACCGGCACGTCGTCAATCGAGCGCACCTTGATGAGCGGCTGCGAAACGCCCGGCGGAATGCGGTCAAAGTTCGAGTACATCTTGTTGTAGGTGCGAACAATCGCGTCCTCTTCCTTGATGCCCACTTCGAACCGCACTACGGCCATCAACGCGCCTGGCGAGCTCGTCGAATAGAGATATTCCACGCCCGGTATTTCGCGGAGGAGCTTTTCCATGGGAATCGTCGCGCGCTGTTCCACCTCCGCTGCCGACGCGCCGGGCATGGCCACGAAAATGTCCAGCACCGGTACGATGATCTGCGGCTCTTCCTCGCGCGGCGTCATGGCCACGGCGAACAGCCCCAGCAGCAGCGATGCCACAATCACCAGCGGCGTCAGCCGCGAATCGATGAACGCATTAGCAATTTTCCCGGCCAGGCCCCGCATGTTTATTTCTCCACTTTCTTGCCGTCGAGATCGCGGTTAGCCGCGTCCATCACCACGCGCTCGCCTTCGCTCAGCCCGGAAAGAATTTCCATTTTGTCGCCAATGCTTTTCCCCAGCGTCACCATGCGCAGCCGCGCGATTCCTTCCGCATCCACCACGTACACGCCGTGCAGTTGCCCGCGGTGCAGAATCGCGGCCGGTGGCAATGCCATCGCTTTCTTCTCCCCGCGCGCGAACCACGCCCGCCCAAACAATCCCGAGCGAATCGCCGCGTCACGCGGCAATTCAATCCGCGCGCGCACCGTGTGCGACGCCG
>CAZIWR010000303.1:0-2883 GCA_964542805.1 uncultured Acidobacteriaceae bacterium | reverse complement strand
TCCCAGCCGACGAACAGCAACGCGTAATTCGCCGCCATCACCAGGATGAGCATGAAAAACATGAACAGGTTGAGATAGGAGAAGAAACGGTAGTAGCCGCCTTCCTTCGCCATGTAGCCGGTGGAGTAGACGTGGATCAGCCAGCCCACGCCAGTGACCACCAGCAGCATCACCACCGTGAGTTGGTCCACTTGCAGCGCGAAGTCCGCGCGGAAATTGCCGGCCAGAATCCACGGAAAATACGACTTGAGCCACGGAATCTGCTGCGGGGTCAGGGCAGAGAACTCGCGGATGAGCTCAAGCGCAGCGAGGAACGACAGTCCCGTCGCGCCGACGGCAACCGCGTCAATCGCGCGTTTCGGCCAGCGCGCGCCGAGCAAGCCGTTCAGCGCCGCGCCCAGGAGCGGCAGCGCCGGAATGAGCCAGAGATGATCAAGTATCAGCATTTGTTCCTGTAGGGGCACGAAGTATCGTGCCCCTACAATTTCATTCCTAAACAAGCACTACAGCTTCAACAAATCCACGCGTTCCACGTTCAGGGATTGGCGGTGCTTGGCAATTAAAATGATGATGGCCAATCCGACGGCGGCTTCCGCCGCGGCCACCACAATCACAAAAAACACGAACACTTGCCCGTTCAAATTCCCCAGGTGACGGCTGAAGGTGACGAACGCCAGGTTCACTGCGTTCAGCATCAGCTCGATGGACATAAAAATGGTGATGATGTTGCGCTTGAAGACGAACGCAACCACACCCAGTCCGAAGAGGACCGCGCTCAGCACCAGGTAGTAGGACGACGGCACCACGTCAGTTCTCCCTCTTCGCCAGCACGACCGCGCCAAGAATCGCCACCAGGATGAGGATGGAGGTCAGCTCGAACGGCAGCAGGAAATCGGTGAACAGCAGCTTGGACACAGCTCTGGTCATCGCCGGAGAACGGCCGACCGTGGTGGCCATCCCCTGCGTGCCGCGTCCCACCCACCAGGCCAGTTGCAGCAGTAGGAAAAACCCCAGGGGAAGCCCGGCGTAACGCGCGATGCGGCTCACGTTGGTGCGCTCTTCTTCGCCAGCGTTCAGCAGCATGATGACAAACACAAAGAGCACCATGATCGCGCCCGCATAGACGATGATTTGAATCGCCGCGACCAGCTCCGCGCCCTGCAACAGGTACAGCCCCGCCAGCGACACCATCACCACAATCAGCGAGAGTGCGCTGCGGATGGGATGCCGCTGCACAATCAGACTCACCGCGCCGAGCACGGCCACGGCGGCTAGGATGAAGAACACGATGATTTGCGCGCTCGGCATCACTTGTTCACGCTCACTTGCTCATGCTTGCCAGAACGAACCCGCTTGTCAGCACCACGTTAGCAATCGAAAGCGGCAGCAGCAGCTTCCAGCCAAACGACATCAACTGGTCGTAGCGGAAGCGCGGCAGCGTGCCTCGCAGCCACACGTAGAAAAACAGGAACAGGAACACTTTCGACAAAAACCAGAACGGCCCCTGGATTATCTGCACAACGCCGTCCAGCGCGCAGACCGCAGCCAGGCCGGCCAAAGCGAGCGAGAGGATTGGCAAAACGATTCGCCCGAATTTGGTGGAGTAACGCAGGCCGTCAATGAAAAGTATGACTGCGCAGGCGGCGAGCGCTGCCGCGGGAATGTAGAGAGTCCAGGCCATCACTCCTGTCGTTGGGAGCGGGGAGAGCCACCCGCCAAAAAAGAGCAGCGTGGCCAGGCAGGAGACGGTAATCATGTTCGCGTATTCCGCCATGAAAAACATGGCGAACTTGAAGCTGGCGTACTCGGTGTGAAAGCCGGCCACAAGTTCGGTTTCGGCCTCGGGCAAGTCGAACGGCACGCGGTTTGTTTCCGCGATTGCGGATACGAAGTAGACGAAGAAGCCAAGCACTTGGGGAAACGGCGGCGCAAGCAAGTTCCACCGGGGAATAAATCCGAGCCAGTAGCCCTGCTGCTGCGTGATGATCTCGCGCAGGTTGAAGGTGCCGGCCATGAGCACAACGCCGACGACGGACATGGTCATGGAAAGCTCGTAGCTGATCATTTGAGCCGAGCTGCGCAGCCCGCCCAGCAAAGGATATTTACTGTTGGACGCCCAACCGCCCAGCGCCACGCCGTACACGCCCAGCGAAGTAATCGCAAAAATAATCAGCAAGCCGATATTTACGTTGGCGACCTGCAAAAGCGGTGAGGGGCCGAACGGAATCACCGCGATCGAACACAGCGCCAGGGACATCGCCAGGAAGGGCGCGAGAAAATAGACCAGCTTGTCCACGCCGCCCGGCGTGGGATCTTCCTTGAACAGGAATTTCAGGCCGTCCGCCAAAGGCTGCAGCAGCCCATGCGGGCCCACGCGGTAGGGTCCCCAGCGCGACTGGATGTGCGCCACCACTTTGCGCTCGAACCAGGAAAGGTAGGCCAGCGCGGTCATCATCAGGGCCATCACCACGATGACCTTGATGATGGAGACAAGCCACACCGAGGGCTGGGCGAAAAAGTCGCTCACGATTTGCTCTTCGCTTCCGGCACAGAATTGATCATGGTGCAGTAGCGGCTGAGAGAGCCGCTGGTGAACAGGGTGTCGCGCGCGGAAAAGATGCTCTCCGCCGGCACGTCGCTCAGCTTGTGGCCGTTGGCCGTCACCACGGGCGCGGTGCGTTCGGCCCCGCCGGAAAGCAGGCCGGGCAGCGAAACGTCGTATCCTCGCACGCTGCTGCGGATTTCGTCCAGCGCCGCTTCCGGCGTGCGCAACGGAATCGCTGTGCCCATGCCGGCCCGGGCCAATTGATGCGACACAATGCGCAGAATATCGAAGTCCGTGCGCGTGCCCATCGTCTCCATGGCTTTGCGCAACAACTGCAC
>CAZIWR010000302.1:0-2902 GCA_964542805.1 uncultured Acidobacteriaceae bacterium | reverse complement strand
GGCACGTACAGCAGGTATCGGCGCGTCACACCCGACGAGACAATGGTTCCATTGGTCTTATCCATGATGGAAAAACACACCCAAGCCGTCAGGATGAACGCCACCGGAAGACCGATGACGACCACCAGCACACCGACGATGATCTTTTTCGTTTTGGTCATGTCTGGTTAACCGCAGGCGTAGGTGGAATCCGCGCGCGCCAATCCTCGTTTTGTGACGGCTGATTGCGGCCGGCCAATTCCTGATTGAGCGAGCCCTGCCGATAGCCTGCAGGATCAATGGCCACGGAAGAAAAGCCCACGCGCGCGAGACGCTCTTCAATCACGCGGAGGACTTCGGGCTGAAAAGCGCGCGCCAATTCGGCGCGGTCGATTTCCACGCGGGCGTGCGAGCCGTAAAAGCGCACTCTGAATTGCCGGAAGCCGAGCTCGCGGAGCACGGATTCGCCGGCTTCGACCCGCGCCAGCGTTTCGCGCGTGACAGAAGTGCCGTAAGGAATGCGCGAAGCCAGGCAGGCGGAGGCCGGGCGATCCCATGTGGGCAGGCCCGCCTCGCGAGAGAGCGCGCGGATTTCCGCCTTGCTCATGCGGGCGTCGAGCAGGGGCGCCAGCACTTTGTGCTCGGACGCGGCGCGATGGCCGGGGCGAAAATCCTGCATGTCGTCCGCGTTGATCCCATACGCCAGCGCCGCGAAGCCGTGCCGCTCCGCCATGCGGCTGAGCTCGGTGAAAAGTTCCGCCTTGCAGAAATAGCAGCGATCGGAATTATTGGCGACGTAAAGAGGATTCTCCAACTCGCCGGTGTGAACAAATTCGTGCCGAATCCCGGTGTGGCGAACGAAAGTTTCTGTTTGCTGGCGGTCGTGCGCGGAAAAACTGGCGGAGAGCGCGGTGACTGATAATGCCCGCTCACCGAGGGCGCGGTGCGCGGCCCACGCCAGGTAAGCAGAATCAGCACCGCCGGAAAGGGCCACCAGCAGAGAATCAAGTGTGGCGAGCCGCGCGAGCAGGGAGCGTTGCTTTTCTGCCGCAAGCGAGAGATCGGGCGAGATGGTTGTGCTCAAATTGATTTTTGCCAGTAAAGCCATGTCCGGTGCCAGTTTCTGGGATTGGCGCGATCTTCAGGGACCATTCTGCCACGACTCAGTGAAAATCGAGCAGGACATCGACGGATTTTTTCTGCGGGTTGGTCTGCAGCAGATCGCCCACCCGCTGGAAATGGACGACGTGCTCTCCGAAGAGTTTCTTATTCTTGACCTGGCTTTCAAGAAAATCTTCGAAGTGTGACTTGTCGAAGACCTCGCCGGCGGGAATGCGCCAGGCGGCAATGAGCAGGCGTTCGGCGGTGAGCGACAATCCGGTAATGACCAATTGGCCCATGCGGTATTGGACTCCCTCGGAGATGCGCGCACGGTAACGCACGCGGGCGGCGGAATCGTCGAGCAGGGGCTCGGCGTAGATGGCCGCGTCGAGATAGCCGTGCTTGCCGTATTCCTTCCGGACGCGTTCCCAGCCCGCTTCCACTTTCAATCCATCGGCCACTTCGTCGGGCGCGAAGCCCAGGAAATCCACCAGGGCCTGGGGGATGAAGACGGTGTTGCCGCTCCACGTGGCACCGCCCCAGCGGTAGATGGGGCCCGGCGTGATAGGCAGAAACACAATCACGTTGTCCGGAAGCGGCTGGTTGGGATTGCCAGTAAAACGCGCCTGCGGCGTGCCGAATTGCACGCGCAGGTTGCCGCGCGCGAGATACAGCGGGCGGACGTGCTCGCCGGCAAACACGCCGACGGCAAAACGCGAAAACGGCTTGCCGATGAGGTCGCGCGCCGGCTCCGCAAGCTTCCGGGATTCCGTTGCCAGCGCGTCGCCAAACTGCACGGCAGTGACTTTCAGACCGGCGACGCCTTTTATTTCGAAGCGCTGGATCATGCCGGACTCGCCGGGGCCGGCGAGGTAGGTTCGCTCGACGGCGGCCTGGATGCCGTGCTTGGCAAGGAACTGCTGCAAGGCCTCGGTGAGGGAGTCGAGAATGAAGCCCTGCTCCGGTGCGGTGCCGTCGAAGAGGCCCACGGCATCCTTCAGGGCCTGTGTAAGCTCCTCGTCGCTGAACAAAGTGAAATTATCAAATAGCACGGGGACCGTGGGGGCATCCGCGAGAGTGAATTCCACGGAGACCGTGTCGCCCGTGCTGGTAAAGCGGTAGCGCACATTCGTGAAGGGGCCGAGGTCGGCGAGGCGATTCGCGGCCGCTTGAATATCGTCCTTGGAAACCGCGTCGCCGATGGTGAGGCCGCTGGCCGCGGCAATCTGCGCTTCAGGAAACTTGACCGAACCTGTCACTTTCACTTGCGCGAGCTTGGAGGTCTGCGCAGAAAGTGGAATGGCGAGCAAGGAAATGCAAAGGAGAAAGATGATTTGAAGGGTAATCGGCGGCCGCATCACGAGCTCAGGTACCTCAATTTATTCGACGGTGACCGACTTGGCCAGGTTGCGCGGCTGGTCCACGTCGCAGCCGCGGCGGACGGCGATGTGGTACGCCAGCAACTGCAGCGGCACGATCTCCAGAATAGGAGCCAGAATTTCCAGTGATTTGGGGATTTCGATGACGTGGTCGGAAGCCTGGCGGGCGAGGGTATCGCCCTCGGAGACGACGGAGATGACGATACCGTCGCGCGCCTGGACTTCCTGAATGTTGGAGACGGTTTTTTCGTAGCGCGTCATGGACGAGGGGTCCTTCTCGTCGCGCGTGGCCAGGATGACCACGGGAAGATTCTCGTCAATAAGCGCGTTGGGGCCGTGCTTCATCTCGCCGGCGGGATAGCCTTCCGCGTGGATGTAGGAGATTTCTTTCAGCTTCAGGGCGCCTTCCAGGGCGATGGGGTAGTGAATGCCGCGGCCGAGGT
>CAZIWR010000301.1:0-2913 GCA_964542805.1 uncultured Acidobacteriaceae bacterium | reverse complement strand
ACAGACCCATTGACGGTTTCAATTGAAATTGGTGAGCCGGGCGGGAGTTGATTCAGCTCGATGTGCACGTTGCCGTTGGTGGAGCGGGCATCAAATCGTCCGGCACCCTCCAGCAATTCCACGTTGCCGTTGACGGAGCGCAGCAGGCCAGATCCCGCGACGCCTCGGACACGCACGGAACCATTGATCGTCTCCACGCGCCGGAGCATGACGCGTGCGGGGACGCGAATGTGATATTCGACGCTGACATCGATGCCCTCGCTCTCCGGATAACGCGTTCGAACCGAAACTTCATTCGGTTGGGTGTCCACAACAATTTGCACGCGGCCTAAATCGGCGGAATTTCCGCGGGTGAATTTCCGGGCGCGGATTTCCACCTCATCTTTTTCCCAGGCGTTCACTTCGACCGTGCCGTTGACATTGGAAAGCGTGAAGACCCCGCCACTGCGAAGCGGCACGCGGCGAACGAATTCATCGTTGGCAGAGCCTGCCTCGGCCCCGACGCCTCGGGGTGCACCAGAGGAGCACAACAAAGCCATTCCCAGAACAATCGTCAACCGGAGACATCTTTTCACTCCCCGCATGCTTCCCCCTCGCCCCGACGCTACGGGGCTGTATTCGATCCCAAAGACACAGTTTCCGCGGCCCGACCCGAGCCGGTTAGTTCAAGCGGAAATACACATCGATATTGGTGACCACCGGAATGGCCTTGTCGTTTACGGTGACGGGCTCATATCGCCATTGCTTTACGGCATCCACCGCCGACCGCGCGAGAAGCTCGTGTCCGCTGAGCACCTTGATGTCCTCGACAATTCCTTCACTGGAGACGTAGACCTCGAGTCGCACCATGCCCTCGATGCGCTGCTGTCTGGCCAGAAACGGATAGGCTAGAGATGTGGAGGGATTGAGGCGGCGCATCTGTCCCACATCCACACGAAGGCGGCCTGACCACAGGCTCCAGAATTTCCGCTGCCATTCCTGGATTCGGCTGCGTTCCCGCACGGCCTTATTTGCCTCGGCACTGGCCTGCGCGGCTGCTTCCTGCTGCTTTTCGAAAAGCTGTCTCTGTCCTTCAATCTGGCGATCGATTTCTTCCCGCGAAGTCTTCAAGCGGACTTCGATCTGCCGGCGAAGGAGCTCGAGACTGGGCTCGAAGTTCATGCGCGGCGAGCCGCTGAAGCGCAGCCGGATGTTGCCGGTGGCGGTCTTCAGACGCAGAAGCTCACCGCCGCCATTCAAGGCCACTTCGGCGCGCACCGTACGGCCCGAAGGACCAGAGCCTGTGCGCGTTAACTTAAGGGGGATGGCTGGGTCGGCATCAATGCGCGTTGTGGCATTGGAAGCATGCTCAAACAAGGAATCTCCAACCAGCGATTCGACCGTAGCGTCAATCGAAATGGCCAGCTCGCGGGGAATGTACACAACGATGTCGCCGGCGCCGGACTCCAATTGCGACGGGCCGAGCAGCTTGCCCTCTGGAATGAAGTAGGCCGTGATGGTGCCCGTCGCGGTGGACGCACGAATGGCGCCTTGAATTTTCGTCAGGCAAATGCTGCCCCCGCCGGAATCGAGTTGCGTGGATCCCGCAACGTTGAGGACGCCAATGTTGCCGCCGCCGGTCGAAGCACGGATCGTGCCGGACGCTTCGCCCAGATCAATGCGGCCGCCGCTGGTGTGCGCAACGATGCCGGCCCCGGCGCGCTCGAGCGAAATATTGCCGCCGCCCGTCTCCAGTTGTGCGGTTCCCTGCACCGAGGTCACGCGGATGTGCCCGCCGGCGGTACGAATCACGGCATCGCCCTGCACATTTCCCGCGGTGATATGTCCGCCGGCAGAAATGGCGCTGAGGTCGGCGGAAACGTCCTGCACGGTGATGTGGCCGCCTAGGGTTTCCAGCCGCGCCGGCCCCCCCACGCTCGCAGCGGTAATATTTCCGCCCCCGGTCACGAGGGAAATCCGGCCATCCGTACTTTCCGTTTCAATATTTCCGGTCCGCGTGTTGATATCGAGCTGCAAATTGCGCGGGACATTCAATTCGAATGTAACCCACAGGTGGCCGGGGAATTCTTGCCAAGGCACGCGGGCAGCGATGAAAACGCCATCCTGCATCGGGCGGGCGGAGAGAATGAACCTGGAAAGATATTGCCGCGCGCCAGGCTGGTTCGCATCGGCCTCAATGCGAACAACAAAACTAACCTTCTCGGAATTCTGCGTGCGGATGCGAATGTTGCCGGTATCACACACGAGGCGCAGCCGCTGGCCATCGCGCACCGGGAAGGAACCGGATTTTTCTTCCGAAATGCGGGCATCTTTAGTGGGAGCTTGCGCCTCGCGGCGCTGGGCGAGCCCTGCAGGCGAAAGGAAGCCTAATGCCACAATGAGTGCGGCCAGAATCCGGATTGTGAGGCGGACATTCATGATCGGTGTGCTTTCCTGCAATTCCTCCACGTTTAGTACTGTGCGCGCGGGCCGAGGTCGCGAACGGCGGCAGCGCTCTGCACTCGAACATAGGAATTGGGATCATTCTTCATGCGATCACGCAGGACCTTGAGCAGTTCGGCATCCGGCGGGCCCGCCAAGGCAGGACGATCGGCCATGGCGCGCAGGGCATTGATGGCCTCCACGCGGACGCCGGGATTGTCATCGCGAAGCAGCACATCGATAAAGGTCTTGCGGACTACTTCCTCCTGCTCAAAACCGCGGAGCGCCTCCAAAGCTTTGAGCCGGACACCGGGATTGCGGTCGTGCCGTGCGGCAAAGCAAAATGCGCCACGCACTTCGGCATCGTCGCTGCGGGAACGAAGGAGCTCCAGCGAATCGAGCCGCAGCCCGGAATCAAACTGCAGGTTGTTCTGCACCACGTACATGAGGGCGCGGCGCACATCGCCATCATCCAGGGTGCCGGTGACAACG
>CAZIWR010000300.1:0-2918 GCA_964542805.1 uncultured Acidobacteriaceae bacterium | reverse complement strand
AGCGTTACCTGCGGCTGCACGCGAAATGTCACTGCGGTCACAATCACTGTGAATGCCGCGACGCCCCACCACAACCGGCTGCCCAGCCGCCGCGCGCGCTGTTGCAACGCGCCTTCCGTTTTCACCGCAAGCCACTGCGCACCGTGCAGCGCAAGCGTGAGCAGCGCCGCGATCCCCACCAAAATCGTGTACCAATCGAGGATGCCCGGCGCAGGGCCGATGTTGAAGTTGGTCCACAGCGCGAGGAAAAAATAGCCGTGCTCGTCGAGCGGGACGCCGCGCACCACGTTGCCCAGCGCCGCGCCAAAGAACACCGCCAGCAGCAGGCTCGAGCCGCAAAACACCGCGTCCCAGAACGGCGCCCAGAGCGGCCCGGCAATGTGACTGCGGAACTCAATGGAAATGGCGCGCAGAATCAGCAGCCAGAGCACAATCATCAGCGGGAGATAGAAGCCGCTGAAACTCGACGCGTAGAGCGCGGGAAACGCAAAGTAGAGCGTGCCGCCGGCGGCCAGCAGCCACACTTCGTTGCCGTCCCACACGGGGCCGATGCTGCGCAGCACCAGGCGGCGCTCGGCGTCGGTTCTGGCGACGAGCAGGTGCAGGATGCCGGCGCCCAAATCAAATCCGTCGAGCACCACGTACATCGCCAGCATGACAGCGATGAGGCAGAACCAGATGGTTTCCATGTTCATGCCTCCTCATGCCGCCCGGGCCACGGCGCTGGCCGCGGCGCGCCCGGAACCATCCGGCTCGGGCCCGTGCTCGATTTCGCGGTACACGAGAAAAAGAAAAAGAATACTCAGCACGGTGTAGAGGCCCATGAAGCCGATCAGCGTGAACCACGCGTTTCCCGCGCCCACTTGCGGCGAGACGCCGTCGCGCGTGCGCATCAGTCCGTAGATGAGCCATGGCTGGCGGCCGAGCTCCGCGGTCATCCAGCCGGCGGTGTTGGCGATGTATGGAAACGGCAGCGAAAGCAGCAGGGTCCACAGCGTCCAGCGCGAGGCGTAAAGCGTGCCGCGCCAGAGCTTCCACGCGGCCACAACCATGATGGCGATGAAGATGGTCCCCAGCCCGACCATCAAGTGGTAGCTGTAGTACACGAGCGGAATGTTATCCGGCCAAAGCTCCTGCGGCACCTCATTGAGGCCTTTCACTTCCGCTTTCCAGCGCTGGTAGGTGAGAAAGCTGAGCAGCCGCGGAATCACCAGCGGATTGTCGAGGCGGCGCTTCTGCACGTCGGGCTGGCCAAGGATGGCCAGCGGCGCGCCTTCTTTCGTCTCGAACAGCCCTTCCATCGCCGCCAGTGTCACGGGTTGGTGCAACGCCACCATGCGGCCTTGCGCGTCACCGGTGGGGAACATTTGCAGGAGCGAGGAAACCACGCCGACGGTCACCGCGATACGCACGAACGTGCGGCCGTACTCCTCATGCTTGTGCGAGAGCAAATAGAACGCGCCGACTGAGGCCATCACGAAGCAGCCGGTGAGCACCGCGCCGTTCATATTGTGCGCGTACTGCCAAAGCGCCCAGGGATTGAACAGCAGCGCCCAAAAATCACTGAGCAGGATTTCACCGCGCGGGCCGAGGGTGTAGCCAACCGGATGCTGCATCCACGCGTCGGTGGCGATAATCAGATAGCCGGAAAGCCAGGAGCCGATAAACACCATCAGCGCAGCAAACCAGTGGCCGCGCGGGCCGAGCCGCTTTTCACCAAAGAGCAGCAAGCCGAGGAACGACGACTCGAGGAAAAAAGAAAACACGCCTTCCATCGCCAGCGTCTGCCCGATGACGCCGCCGGCCGCTTTGGAGAAGGCGGCCCAGTTGGTGCCGAACTGGAATTCCATGGGAATGCCGGTGACCACGCCGAGCGCGAAATTGATTCCGAAGATCCTGGCCCAGAAGCGCGCGGAGCGGTTGTAATGTTCGTTTCCGGTGCGTAGTGCCATGGACTTCAGAATAAGGATGAGCAGCGCCAGGCCCATGGTGAGCTGCGGAAAAAGATAGTGATACGTGACGGTGAAGGCAAATTGAAGGCGATGAACGATGAGTGCGTCGCCCATGAGAATTCCTTTTGACGCGGCGGAAGAACTTCAGGCTTTCCCGCCGGCCCGAATGGATGCTACAACCAGAACGATGCTCCTGCAAATTGAAGCGAGCGGAAGCGCGCATCGTTGGGCCTAATGGACGCATGGCGGCGGAGGAACCGTGACCAAGAAGCGCACGCAAGAACCGTGGATGCCGGCCGACGAGTACGGACGGCGGCTGCCGAAATTTTCCGTAAACCTAGTCGTTGCCGACGTCGCGCGCGCCGTGGCTTTTTACCGCGACGTGCTCGGCGCGAAGGCGGTGTACGCGGACGTGGACTTCGCAGCGATGGATTTCGGCGGTCTGGAATTCATGCTCCACGCCGATCACACCTACGACCAGCATCCGTGGCACGCGCGGCTCTTGACCACACGCCAGCGCGGCCTGGGCGCGGAGCTGCGGCTGTTCGGTGTGAACCCGGACGAAGTCGAAGCGCGCGCCAAGCAGCACGGGGCGCGGCTGCTCGCGCCGTGCACTGACAAGCCGCACGGCTGGCGCGAAGTGATCGTCGAAGATTCCGACGGCTACGCATGGGCTGTTGGTGTCCCGACAAAGAAGGAATAGCCACAGAGGCACCGAGGCACAGAGAAAAACACTGAAAATTAGTCTTGCTCTGTGACTCTGTGCCTCTGTGGCAAGATTCTACGGGTTGTCCTCGGCCTTCTCCGTCTTTTTCTCTTCTTCTTTCTTCGGCTCTTCCAGCGTGGCCAGTAGTGATTTCCAGTCGAACCAGCCGGGCTTGCCCTTGATCCACTTCTCGAACCAATTAAATTCGGAAACCATTTTCACCATCTGGTAGCGCGGGTCGGTGATGCCGTGGGAGTTCT
>CAZIWR010000299.1:0-2923 GCA_964542805.1 uncultured Acidobacteriaceae bacterium | reverse complement strand
CGACGCCGCGCAGTTCCGTGTCGTGCCCGACGATGACGATGTTAGGAAAATGTCCGCCGCGCTCGCCGACGCCGTCAAGAATTGGACCGTCCCGCGCACTCTGCGCTATCGCGAATCGCCCGCCGGGCAATTAATCGCTTTGCCGCCCGAGGGCGTCCCCGCGCTCGGAGAAAATGCGCCACCGCTGCTCACGCTCTGGCTGCTGCGCGCGCTGCGCCCCGCGGTGACGTTGCCCGGCAAGCCCATCATTTTCGGCGAGCGCTGGCAGGAGCCGCGCTCCGCCCGCCTCGACAACTGGTCGAACGTCCGCGGCATCGAAAGCGGAGAATGGCTGGACGCATCCGCCTCCGTGGAGCCTGCCGTACGGCTGCACATCGTGCAGCAGATTTCCGGACAGGTGGCGGCTGGCGCGGACATGCCCGAAGCGGGCGCGGCGCAGGCACTGTTCCACGCCGAGTCGCTCACCACGCTCGCGCTTCTCGACGGCCGCGTGTTCTCCGCTGAGCGCTCCGCCGTGCGCGAAATTTCTCGCACTCTCGACGCGGTGCCCAGCTTGTCGGACCCGCCGCGCTTCCGCGCGCGCCTTTCCGTGCAGGTGCAGATTGAAGATTGCAAAGACAACCCGTGCCGCGCCCCCGCCTCTCCGGTTGTCATGCTGAGCCCGCTTCCGCGGGCGAAGCATCTCTCTTCGATTCCTCCGGCTTCGTTATCGGCGCTTCGTTCGCGCTTGGTTCTTTCAAATTTCAAATCTCAAATTTCAAATCCTATTTCTGTGCCGCCTGCGCAGAACCGTCTCCACCTCGCCCCGAAGCTCGTGCCCGGCCAATCCCTCCGCTACCAGATTGACGCTCGCACCCTCACCACCGCGCGCTCTTCCGGCCGCATCGAAGATCCGCAAGGGCCGTCCAACTCGGAAGTGAATCTCGCCGCCGTCGTGCGTCTGGAAATTCTGCCATTTGCCCTAGACGTGCCGCTCCGCATTCGCTCCACCTATGAGAAATCCTCCGCCACCGCCACCAGTGACTCCTACGATCCCTCGCTCGCCGTCCTCCAGGAGCAATACGCCAAGCTGGAAGGCCGCTCGTTTGAGTTCTCGCTCGACGCGCAGGGAAAAGCGGCCAACTTTTCCGGACTCGATGGAATGTTCCCGGACGAAAAATCCGCCGCCGCCGCGCGTGAGTGGTTTTCCCAACTCGCCTCTGGTGTCGACCTCCCGCGCGAGGGAATCATCCTCGGACAATCCTGGAGCAGCGAGCGCACCAACGTCGCCGGCATGCCTTTGCTCGGCCTCACCTGGCGCACCGAGTCCACCTATCTGCGCGACGAGCCGTGCGCCCCGGCAGCACCAGCCGACACCTGCGCCGTCATCCGCACGCGCCTCAGCGTCACGCAGCGTCCCCTGCGCAACGCCACTCCCGACGAATACCGCCGTCGCAACATGCGCACCTCCGGCAAACTCTCCAGCTCCGGCGAAAGCCTCAGCTACATTTCTCTGCGCACCGGCTGGCTCGTCCGCGTCTCGCAGACCTCGTCCGAGGAAACGAACATTGTGCTCATCGCCACCGACGGCGGCTCCCAGCTCCGCATCAACGCCCGCGTCGAAAGCACCACGCACATCACTCTGCTGCCTGCGCTATAATCAAAAGTTTGTGAGCAGCCCCAAAATTCCCCCTGTGCCCTCCGACTTCAAACTCGTCTCCGACTACGAGCCTCGCGGCGACCAGCCCGAGGCAATCTCCCAGCTTGTCCGCGGCATCGAGCAGGGCGACAAGCATCAAGTCCTCCTCGGCGTCACCGGCTCCGGCAAGACCTTCACCATGGCCAAGGTGATCGCCGCCATCAATCGTCCCGCGCTCATCCTCGCCCACAATAAGACGCTCGCCGCGCAGCTCTACCACGAATTCAAATCCTATTTCCCGCACAACGCCGTCGAGTATTTCGTCAGCTACTACGACTACTACCAGCCCGAAGCCTATCTGCCTTCCAGCGACACCTACATCGAAAAAGAAGCCACCATCAACGACGAGCTCGACAAGCTGCGCATGTCCGCCACCCGTTCGCTTTTCGAGCGCCGCGACGTCGTCATCATCGCCAGCGTCTCCTGCATTTACGGTCTCGGCTCGCCGGAAGCCTATTTCGGCGCGCTGCTCATGCTCGAAAAAAACGCCGCCATTCCCCGCGAGCAGATCCTGCGCAAACTTGTTGAAATTCAGTACGAGCGCGGCGAGGACCTGCGTCGCGGTACCTTCCGCGTGCGCGGCGACGTCATCGAAATCTTCCCGCCTTACGAGGACAACGCTTATCGCATCGAGCTGTGGGGCAGCCAGATTGACGCCATCCATCAGATGGACCCGCTCACCGGCGAAATCCGCCCCGGCGGCCGCGACATCCCGCGCTTGCCCATCTATCCCAAGACGCACTACGTCATGTCTGCCGCGCAGCGCGAGCGCGCCATCGAAACCATTCTCGAAGAGTTGGACTGGTGGAAACCCGAAATGGAGAAGATGGGGAAGATCGTCGAGGCGCAGCGCGTCGAGCAGCGCACGCTCTTCGACATCGAGATGATGCGCACCATCGGCTACTGCCACGGCATCGAGAACTACTCGCGCCACCTTTCAGGCCGCTTGCCCGGTGAAGCCCCGCCCACACTGCTCGACTATGTGCCGCAGGATTTTTTGCTCTTCGTGGACGAGGGCCACCAGAGCATCCCGCAGGTTCGCGGCATGTACCACGGCGACCGCTCGCGCAAGCAGACTCTCGTGGACTTCGGATTCCGCATGCCCAGCGCGCTCGACAATCGCCCGCTCACCTTCGAGGAGTTCGAGCACCGCGTGAACCAGGCCATCTACGTCAGCGCCACGCCCGGCCCCTACGAACTCACCAAATCCGGCGGCGTCTTCGCCGAGCAGGTGATTCGCCCCAC
>CAZIWR010000298.1:0-2935 GCA_964542805.1 uncultured Acidobacteriaceae bacterium | reverse complement strand
CCGGCACGACGCGCGACGAAAGTGGATCCGATGGTTGCCCTGCGCTACGAATAGGAGGGAACTGTGGAGACGTTCTGGCAAGACCTGAAGTTTGCCGCGCGGATACTGGGCAGGAATAAGGGGTTCACAATCGTCGTGGTGTTGACGCTGGCGCTGGGCATCGGCGCGAACACAGCGTTATTCAGCGTGGTGGATGATGTGCTGCTGAAGACCTTGCCGGTCGCCGAGCCGGAACGGTTGGTGCTCTTTGAATGGCAAGCCGGACACCTGTTCAGAACAAGCGGAATGAGCGGCACGTCCTTCGTGCCCGGGCCGCCGGGCACAAAGGGACTTTCACTGTTTCGCTACGACGTCTTTGAAAAAATGCGCCAGGCGCGCGCCGCTGCGCCGGACGGTCCGCTCAGCGATTTCTTTGCCTTCGCTCCAACTCGGGAATTAACTGCGGTGGTGGGCGATCAGGCGGAGATCGTCAACGGGCAAGCCGTGTCCGGCGGCTATCACGCCGGGCTGCGAGTGCAACCGATCCTGGGGCGCAGGATCACTGACGAAGATGATAAGCCGGGCGCGACTCCCGTGGCCGTGCTCAGTCATCAGTTTTGGCAGGAGCGATTCGGCGCGAACCCGGCAGTCATCGGCCAACCGCTCAAACTCAACAAGCAGTCCTTCACCATCATCGGCGTCATGCCGCCCGCCTTCACCGGCACTCTGCAAGTGGATTATCGCCCCGCCCTCACCGTCCCACTTGCCTGCGAGCCGTTGTTGGAAGGCGAGCGCAGCCGTTTGGGCACGGCGAAAGAGCCGGGCGTCTGGTGGCTGAATTTGATGGGACGGCTGAAACCGGCCGCAACCTATGAACAGTCGCGTGACAGCTTGAACGGTGCTTTTCAAGCCGCCGCGTTGGAGGTCATGCCGCCGCCGCGCAAAGCGAATGAACCGGCGCAACTCGAGCCGAAAGATTACCCGCGCCTGCTTGCGGAATCCGGCAGCCGAGGGATGCTGGACCGCCGCAGATTCTATGCAACCACGATCTACAGTTTGTTCATCGTCGTGGCCCTGGTGCTGCTGATTGCGTGCGCCAACGTAGCGAACCTGCTGCTGGCGCGGGCGGCTTCGCGCGGTGTAGAGATCAGCGTGCGGCTGGCGGTCGGCGCGGGGCGCTGGCGTCTTGTCCGGCAATTGCTGACGGAAAGCGTCCTGCTCGCCGGATTGGGCGGCGCGGTGGGCGTGCTCTTCGCCTTCTGGGGCAAGAGCGCGTTGGTGGCGTTGACCGACCAGAACACGGGATTCTTGCCCAACGACGGTGACCTTAGTCTGAATTGGCGTGTGCTGGCGTTCACGCTTGCCATCTCGCTGCTGACCGGAGTGCTGTTCGGATTGGCACCCGCGTGGCGCGCGACGCGCCTGGATTTGGCGACGCCGCTCAAACAGAGCCGCCGCACGGCGGGCGCGGTGTCGCGGCTCAGCAAAGGATTGGTCGTCGCGCAGGTAGCCCTCTCGTTGTTGTTACTGGTCGGCGCGGGTTTGTTCATCCGCACGCTCTATAACCTGCAACAAGTCAATTTGGGCTTCAATCAGGAGAACCTTTTGCTCTTCAGGTTGCAGCCGCAGCAGGGCGGGTACAAAGACGAACGGCTGTTGCAGTTCTATGAGCGACTCTGTGAGCGCTTGGACAATCTGCCCGGTGCGCGCGCGGCGACGTTCGCGTACATCCCACTCGTCGCGAACAGCAATTGGTCCACCGACATCTTACTGCCCGGCGAGACGGAAAAGACCGCAGTGCAGCACGACACCATGCGGCAGACGGCGCGCGAGAACTATTTTGCGACGATGGAAATCTCGCTGCTGCGTGGGCGCGGCTTCACGGCGCAAGATGACAAGCGCGCGCCCAATGTGGCCATCGTCAGTCAAACATTCGCTCGCCAGTTCTTTCCCGAAGAAGACGTGCTCGGTAAGCGCGTCACGATTCTCGATGGCCATCGTGAAGTCGAGATTGTCGGTGTGGTGGCCGACACCAAGTACGAAACACAGCGCCAGGAGATCCAGCCGCTCATCTACACGCCGTGGCGGCAGGAAGGCGCTGTAATTGGCGAGATGCATTTTGCCTTGCGCACAACGGGCGAACCGACCGCGCTCGCCCCCACGGTGCGCCAGGTCGTGCGCGAATTGGACAGCAATCTGCCGGTAACGGAAGTCGGCACGCAAAGGGCACGCGCGCAGGCCACCTTGGGACAGGAACGATTGTACGCGCGTCTCCTGAGTTTCTTCGGCGGGCTGGCCCTCTTGCTGGCGGCCATCGGGTTGTCCGGCGTGTTGGCCTATTCCGTTGCGCAACGCACGAGGGAGATCGGCATTCGCATGGCGCTGGGCGCGGACCCGCGGAACATCGCGCGAATGGTTTTGCGCGACGCCGCAGTACTGCTCGTGATGGGCCTTGCAGTGGGAACAGCTCTGGCCTTGGCGGCCGCGCGGGTCGCGGGAGCGTTGCTCTTTGGCTTGCAGCCGAACGATCCCCTGACGATCGCCATCGCCGCGGCTGTGCTGAGTGGTGCGGCAGTGACGGCAAGCTATCTACCGGCGCGCCGTGCGGCGTGCGTGGATCCGATGGTTGCCCTGCGCTACGAATAAACCGCGGCCCGCCCCCGGGCGAATCACCCGGGAGAAGTGTCTGCGCGAGCCAAATCGACGATGACTGCAAACAGCGTTACAATTCCCTCCGACTGGCGTGTCGCCATGAGACCCACGGATGCCAAAACGGCGTGTGTGCTGATCGCAGACGATCAGCCGGAAGTGGTCGACTCCCTCCGTCTACTGCTGAAGGACGAGGGCTTTCAAATCGATGCGGTCAACTCTCCGGCCGGCGTGCTCACCAGCGTCGAGGCCCGCGAGTTCGACGTGGTGCTCATCGACTTGAACTACGCCCGCGATACCACCTCCG